>JANQLP010000218.1 GCA_028280515.1 Hyphomicrobiales bacterium | reverse complement strand
GCTCCTGACCCATAGAGCCTTCGATGCCGTCATCATCCTGGTTGTGCTGAGGATCGAAATTGTTGATGTCATCCTCGTCGACAGTGAGCATCACCGGCTCATCGTCGATGACTTCCGGAATGTCGTCGCGGATCGTGACGTCGAACTGTCCTTCAAGAGTGATCGCGTCACCGTCGAAATCGACCGCCTTGATGATGCCGCCAAAGTCGATCTCCGAGACATCTCCCCGCACGCTGTCCTGAAGGTCAACGTTTTCATCAGCAAGACCGCTGCCGTCACCCGGATCATCGAACGGGAGATCGTGATCGAGTTGGTCGAACAGTTCGAAGGTGACGTCGCCGTTCGGGTCGACGGTCAGCTTGAAGATCAGCCGGTCGCCGCTGTCGCTGTCGTCAAACTCCTTGTCCGAGCCCGTGTTGTTGACAAAGCCGAACAACATGTTGCCCTGAATGTCGAAACTCAGGTCCTCGCCCTGCGACGACAGGCCAAGGTCTTCGAGGTATTCGCGCGCAATCGCGCCCTCGACGAACATGAAGGTGGCGCCGCCTTCTGCATTTTCGTCCGATCCAACCTTCACCAGACCGGCGAGGCTCGCCGTCGTGCTGGTGCCAACGGTTGCGATCGCTTGCCCCTGAGGACCGGTGTCCGAATTGTCGACAGCGATGCCATCATTCGGGGACGTCCCCATGGAGCCGGCATTCTCGCCCGGAATGTCACCTTCGAGCGTGTCGAGGTCATCCTCGTCGACAATCAGCTTGACCGCGTCTTCGCCGGTCAGCATGGGCACATCGTCCTTCACGTCGACCGTGAGGGTGTCCATGATCATGTCACCGTCAGAATCGGTGGCGATGAACGGGAATTTCAGCCAGACGAGGTCCTCGACCGCCGGGCCCATATCGCCGGCACCCGGATCGGGATGGTCGATCTGGTCATAGAGCTTGAACCAGATCTCGCCGTCGCCGAGATCGGAGAGCTCGGCCTCGAAGACGAGACGGTCGCCTTCGTCGAAAACGCGGTTGCCTTCGCCGTAATAATAATCGTCGCTGACGAACTCGATCTGCTGTTCATCTTCGATCTTGCGATCAACGAACGCGATGAGTTTTGTGCCATCGTCCACGAGCTGGTAGATGACCTGCTCGCCCTTGGACATGAGCGCAGGCGTCGATCCGTCCGGAAGCGCGTAGGTCGCATCGGTGCCGTCAAGCTCCGGATCGAAGATGACCGACCGGTCGCCCACCTTGTGCAGGAACTGGGTGCCCGACGGCGGCGTCCCGGTGTTCTCCGGATCGAGATCGATCGCCACGCCGTTAGCCGCATCTTCCGCGCTTGTGGCGAGCTGGATCTGATTCGGATCGAGGTCGCCGTTGACGTCGTCGGTGATGACATAATAGATGCCGGGCGTCAGACCGGGAATGTAAGTGGCTGAATCCGTTGGGTCCGTCGTTGTGTAGACGACTTTCTCGCCCTGCTGGAAATCATGGCCATTGTTGCCGAACGGCATGGACTCATCCGGCGGGAACGTGATGATGTCCGTGCTGACGTCGACTGCACTGGAGTCGAAGAACTCCGTGCCGTCCTCCGTGCCGTCGACCAGGACCGTCTCGATGCCTTGCTCGCCTTCGGTCTCCTCCTCGACCTTGGACGGCTCCATGTTGCCGTCGTCGGAACCCCACTTGATGCCCAGACTGGCGTGCGCAACCGCCGGGCCAAAGGTGTTTGACGCCGGATGGCCGGTGACCGAACCGTCGACTTCATCGCCATCGTTCGGGCTCGTGCCCGTCGAGCCCTCGATCGGGAGGTCATCAGGGTCGAAATTGTTGATGTCGTCTTCGTCGACCTGAAGGAGGAACTCGACGTTGAACTTGGCCGTTACCTTGACGTTGAACTGGACGTCGTTGAAATCCGTATCGCTGTCCTCGACCTTGTCTTCCCAGTTGGAGTCCCGTGAGTAGTCGTCGTTGGGACCCATCTTCTCGAAGTCGCCGTCCGGAATATCGTCATTGCTTGGATTGAAACGCCGGTCGGAAAACAGCACGTGGCCCTGCGCAGTCTCGATCGGAACGCCGTCGATAAGCGCAACCCATTTGCCATCAATCAACTCGAATGTGACGTCGACATCCTCCGAAAGGTCCTGCTCCGTATCGGCGTTGGGCAGGATGAAGAAGCCGAGCATGAAGGCGTTTTCAGGGATATCTTCAGCGAGGATCACGGCCTCTTCAGCGTCGTCGCTTTTGGCATTGTCCTCCATGATGAAGCCGGAGATCGGGTTGCCGTCGATATCTGCGAAATAGTAGCCGAAGGCATTCTCAAAACCGGCGTCCGACTTGATGTCGGAGATGTCTATGTTCAGTTCCTTGAACGTATCGGTGTCGGGAATCTGGAAGAGAAGATCGCTCGGGTCGGGCCCGGCGAATTCGTTCAGGATGAAGACTTCGCCTTCGCCCTCACCTTCGCCGTTTTCACCGTTCTCTCCGTTATCCGGGATCACGACGCCTTTCTCGAGTGCGACCTCTGCGCACTTCTCCTGGTTCGGCAGCATGATCTCAGGAATGTCGTCCTGGACCTTGACCTGGACGACCCCGCTGGCGGTGAGCCCTTCGCCGTTCTCAACATTGAATGCAATGTTGATTTCGATGATCTCCTCATCATTCAGGTTGATGGGGAAGTCGGCGGTCGAACCGTCGACACCGTCCTTGGTCGGCGTGCCGTGGTCGAGATTGTCGAACAGGGTGAAGGTGATCTTGCCGGCAGGGTCCGCGACGAAATCGTTGGACAAAACCGCTTCGAAAATGAGGTTGTCGCCGGCAAAGCCCTGCAGCGTCAGCCCGTCGGGTGAGACCACGAGCGTGATCTGCTCGCCGTTGGAGGTGAAACCATCCGGTGCCGTGATCGAGGCAGGGAATGTGATCGAGCCGGGTCCGCCGGAGCCGAAGTCGACGCCGAGCGTCGCCATGCCGGTGAACAGGGTGAAACCTGAGTCATCCGTATCGTTGCCCTGCCCCTCCAGGTCATCTTCCTCGATGATGACCATGCCGACATTGAGGATCGAGGGTCCGATGAGCTCGTCTATCAGCTCGTCTTCTTCATCCTCGGTCCCAAACAGGTCGAACGCGAGCGCGGTCGGGGGCAGCAGACCGCCCAGATCGAACGGACCGCCGATGGCGCCCGGGTCGACGGCGAAGTTGCCGCCGCCACTCGGGTCCGGTCCGGCCTCCGGACCGGCCGTCGGAACACCTTCCACCGCATTCTCGAGAGCTTCGGCCAGACGGTCGGCGGGAATCTCCAGCCCATCGCCGATGACAAGCGTGGGATAATTGGTGGCGCCGTTCACGATCACGACCACCGATCCATCCGGCTGGATCAGGTAGAGGTTGCCGTCCTTGATGAACACCTGGTCGATGGCGGTTCCAGGCGGAAGTTCGATGCGCGCGCCCTGTTCGGTGGAGGTGAAGGTCGCGATCACCGTGGCATTGGGGAGATTGAACTGCTGCTGATTGCCTGTACTGGCCTGCGCGAGCTGAATCGCCTGCGCCGTATCAGGCATATTGTTTGTCGTTACCGGTTTGCTTTGTCCGCTTGAGCTACCCGTTTCACCCGCACCGAATTCCTGCGATACGTCCTCGCGCTTGGCCATCTTTTAACTCCACCGTCCGGATCAAATACAAAAGGCAGCGCCGGAGCCCCCTTCGAAACCTGGTGAAGCCGCCGTCGCTGGTTAATGAGATACTAACGAGTGTCGCATCTTCACGCGCGGCCAAACTTAATTGTCAGTTAACATTCCTACACAATATATTGTATAGAAATGTCGATTTAAGGAGTTGGCAAGGTAACGCGGTCGGGTGTCGGCCAGCCGCAGGAAACAGCGGGAGTTTTTGCGCCAGATATGGAGATGAACCCGGCCTGGCTGAAGCCGCGGCAACGCATTCTTCAGCGCGACGGCAAACGCATGTCAATCCGCCTCGAAGAGGAGTTCTGGGAGCAGCTGGAGTTCTGCGCCAAGGACGAAGGCGTCAAGCTCACTGACCTCGTTTTCGGCATCATCGGAGAGGCGGAAGCCTCCAACCGGACGTCGCTTTTGCGGATCTACTGCGCGCGCTGGATGCGCCGCAAGGTCGTTCAGACCTTTCTGACGAAATCCAATGCGGACATTCAGGGCATCATCGCGAGCTGCCCGGTCCCGTGCGTGATCGTCAGCAGCGAGAAGCGGCTGATCGCCCAGAACACCGCATTCAGTGAGCAGGTGCTCGGCTCGCTGCTGTCGCCCGACATGTGGAGCGATGCCGACACCGTCGTGCGCTTTTCCCTCAGCAAACCGATCGACCGGATCATCGAAGAGCTGACGACGGGCGGTGGCTCCTATGTGGAGACGAACGTCGCGTTCACGCGCGGCGCGGCCATCGTACAGATGGTCGGACGCTTCTGCATGCTCAACCCGAAAGGAACGGAAGGGTCGCCGCTGATCTGTTTCCTGGGTGCGCTGAAAAAGAAACGACAAGCTCGCTGAACGCCGTCTACTCCGCTGCACCGGCCTTCTTCGTTGTTTTGGCTTTTGGGGCACGTTGCGCACCCTGAGCGGCAGCCCGCCCCGATGCCGGATTGGCGACGTTGACCGGCTGCGCCGGATCGCCTGCTCCCGGCGTGACGATCCTGCCAACCTGAGGCGAAGCGCCGGCGCTCTCGCGGCCGCTCGCCTTTTCCTTGAGCATCTTCAGGACCTTGTCCCGCGGGCCGTCGGCCACAAGCATGCCGTTTTCAAGCACGACGAGACGGGTGACCAATGCCAGCATTGCGGTCCGGTGGGTGGTGAGAATCACAGTCTGGTCCGGCCGGAATGCGGTCTTCAACCGCTCGATCAGGGCACGCTCGGATGCCATGTCCATGGACCCGGAGGGCTCATCGAGAAAAACAACCAGCGGATCGAACAGGAAGGCGCGCGCGAGCGCAATTGCCTGCCGCTGGCCGCTGGAGAGGAACCGTCCGGTCTCGCCAACCGGCATATTGAAACCTTGCGGATGCGACTTCACGAAGTCCGAGACGCCTGCCAGATCCGCTGCCCGGACCACGAGGTCGTCAGAGATGTACGGCGCACCGAGCACGATGTTGTCGCGCACGCTGCCGTGGAACATCGCCGAGTCCTGGGAGACGAAAGCCACGCGCCGGCGCACATCGCTCGGGTGGTACTGGCGGATGTCGACACCGTCCAGCAGAAGCGCACCGTCGCTCGGCACGTAAAGACGGGAAATCAGGCGGCCGAGCGTCGTCTTTCCAGATCCGATCCGGCCGATCACGCCGACCCGCTCGCCCGGCTCGATCTTGAGCGAGAACTCCTTCAGCGCCGCCAGTTCGGATCCGGGATAGTTGAAGGTCACATTATCGAACTCGACCGATCCGCTGGTCATCGACCGGTTGATATGTCGCCCGTCTGCATCATCCTCGCCCGGAACGGACATGATCTGGTTCAGGACGTTAAGCGAGTGGAATGCCTGTTGCGAGCGGCCGATCGTGCCGGCGATCTGCCCCAGCGGTCCGACGGCGCGGCCGGCGAGAATCACCGCGGCGATAATGGCGCCCGGCGACACTTGGCCTTCGTTGAACAGATACACGCCGATGATCACGACGCCGACGGTCACGAGTTGTTGCGCGAACGCGGTGAAGTTCATGCCGATCGCGGAAATAAACCGCATCGACTCCGCCGTCTTCGCATTCTG
Organism: Hyphomicrobiales bacterium; assembly: GCA_028280515.1. Lineage (GTDB taxonomy): Bacteria > Pseudomonadota > Alphaproteobacteria > Rhizobiales > Methyloligellaceae > UBA2767. Next base: position 20,477 of record JANQLP010000218.1, on the reverse strand, counting down.
TCCGACGAACTGCTCCCATTTGGTCTGGAACTGGCTTTCCGCCCGCGATGTCTTGATGGTCTCGAGACCGGTCAGGGCCTCGATGAGTATCGAATGCCTATGGGTCGCCTCGGACTGCGCGCGGTCGACGGTCTTGCGCAGCGGGATCTGCAACAGCACGCCTGCGATCAGCACAAGGATAACGGCAACGGCCGGAGCAATCGCGACGATGCCGGCGATCTGATAGATGATGAAAATGAACAGCCAGATGAATACGAAATCCGTCAGGGTGACGACGGTGTTCGACGTGAAGAACTCGCGGACCGTCTCGAAGTCCCGGAGCTGGTTGGCGAACTCCCCCGTCTTCATGGGCCGCTGACTGAGATCGAGATTGAGAACGTGACCGAACAGGCGGCTTGCCAGCAAGATGTCCGCGCGGCGCCCGGCGTTGCCGATCAGGGAGTTTCTGAGCATCTTCAGGATGAAATCGAACAGGATCGCCAGCCCGATGCCGATGGCCAGCACCCAGAGGGTGGGAATCGCCTTGTTCGGAAGCACCCGGTCATACACGTTCATGATGAACAGGGGTGACGCCAGGGCGAGCACATTGATCAGCGCCGCGGCGATCAGAATCTGCAGGTAGTTCGGCCAGAGCGGTTTGACGGCGCTCCAGAACCAATCCTTGCCGTCCGCTTGGTCAACATCGGTGTCGTTCTGCTGAAACTGGTACTCGGGTTTGAGAAGAATGACATAACCGGAATAGCGCTCTGCCAGCTCCGACGTTTTGACTGCGGCGACGCCACGGCCGGTCTCCGGAACAACGACCTTCGCCTGATCGTTATCGCCAAGCTCGACAAGGACGATCGCCTCGTTCGAATCGAGAAGGAGAATAGCCGGCAGGAACAGCGAACTAAGCTTGTCCAGCGGGCGGCGAACGATTCGCGCCGAAAGCCCGGCCCGCGCGGCCGCACGTGGAAAAAGGCGCGGCGTCAGAAGCCCGTCCTGGAGGGGCAGCCCGGCTACCAGCGCCGACGGCGGTATTGAGCGGTCGAAATGCCGGGCCAGGAATTCGAGACAGCCAAGCAGGCTGTCACCGTGAACGTCCTCGGCGGCGAGGCTCTGCGCGGATTCAGCCTGTTCGATGTCGACCGCTGGATTCTTGTCTGCCATAGCTCACGTCCGCCCGCTCAGCGCAAAACACGCGCAAACCGCCGCCCCGAAACGGAGCGCCACCTGCGGTTCTCGCACGCGAAACTTAAACTAAGGTGAGCTTTTGGTGAACCAGCGAGGACTGCGGTTCGGCTGATAGCGCTTCTCCGTCTCACCCTCGGGCGTCGGAGGAACACCCTGCTGAGCCCGCGCATACCCATCGGACTGCGAAGGCGCCTCGATCTGAAGCGTCGACAGCAGGATACCGGAAGCCGCCAAAACCCTGTATTCGGCAAGATCAAGAGCGGCCTTGGCTGTCTGGACACTCACCTGGGTGTTGAACCGGGTGTTTTGCGTGTCGAGCAGGTCGAGCAATGACCGCTCGCCGACCTTGAACTGTTCGCCATATGATTCGATCAGGCGCTGGGTGCTGGCGAGCTGATCTCTCAGGCGCGCATAACGCCGGCGCTGCTGAATGCGGCGATCCCATGCGAGCCGGACCGTTTCCTCAACTTCGCGGTGTGCCCGCCTCAGGCCGTAACGCTCTTCATCCGAACGGCGGACCTGCTCCTGCACATTCGACTTGTCGATGCCGCCACGGAACAGGTTCCAGCGCAGAACGACTTCCGCGCGTAACTCCGATTCGCGGCCGATCACGCCTTCAAGCTCATAGCCTCGCCGGCCAAGAAGTTCGATGTCGATCTTCGGATAGAACTCGCTGCGCGCCTGGGTGATCAAGGCGCGGGCCGCATCGAGATCGGCCTTTGCCGTCTTGATGGCGGGATTGGTCGTGCGCGCGATACCCAAGGCCTCCGAAAGAGACTTCGGCTGGAACCGGGCCACGTTGGGCGGCGAAACGTATGTATCAAACGGAACGCCGACAAGTCTGAAAAATCTGATTTTTGCGCCGTTCAGCTCTTCCGTGGCCTCGATCAGGCGGGCCTCGGCTGCAAACACGCGCTCTTCCGCCTGCTGGCGGTCGGCTGCGGAGATCGATCCGCCCGTCTCACCTTCCCTGAGGTCGCCAAGCACCCGGCGGTTGTAGGCAATGTTCTCGTTGGCGAATTGCACAACCGTCAACGCCCGGCCAACCTCGAGATACTCGCGCACGACGTTGAGCGCGATGGTCTCGGACCGCTCATAGACGCGATGAGATGCGCCATCGACGCGGGAGGCCTGGTGATAACGCTCGCCGCGCCGGTTGAATCCGTCGAACACGCGCTGGGTCAAGGTCCCGCGGATTTCCCGACGGTCACGCCCGTCATCCGCCGTTCCGCTCGCCCGCGTCCCCGGACTGCTGAACCGCTGAACGCCGTACCGCGCTTCACTGTCGACACTCGGCAGGTAAAGCCCGCGTGCCTGTTTCAGTTCGAATTCAATCGCTTCCCGGTTAGCGATCGCCTCGCCGATTTCCGGATTGGCCTCAAGCGCGATCTTGATTGCCGCCTTTAGCGTGATCGCCTCCGCCGACGTCGGCAGAAGGACCGCTGCACAGGCAGACGCGATCAACGCGCTGCGCAAACGCTTTGTAACCGAAGCGATAGTTCCAATTTTCCGATTTAAGGTCACGATGCCACCCCAACTCACGTACATTTAAAGCCGATTACCCCACCCGACTTGATCAGTCTTTGGCCTGTGTCGAGAAACTCGCCGCCTCGAGTGGTTGGTGAATCGACTTGCCCGTCCTTAAACGCGTTCAACTTCCGGTGCTACAGGTTACAAACTCGCAACGTCTCCGCACGTTACATAGTTGCTAGCACCTTTTTGACTTTTGGAACACATTTCCGACACTTCCCGGCCAAATCCGTTCAATCGGTGTTGCCGCTCCGCAACACCGGTCGGGCTGCAAAGCTAGCAACCAGTGGATGCAGAAACGCACCTGACACACGGCCCGGATGTAGTTCTGAACCTGGCGAACCGCGGCAGATCCCGCAACGATTTGGCGATTTCGCGGCGTTTTTCGCGTCGGACCCGCGCCAGATTGCGACTGTGCCGATCGTTCCGACGGGGCAGCCCATCTGCAACGATCGCGCTAACCACGGAAATCCAAAGGACATCCGCACAACCAGGCGCAAACGCACAGAAAGCAGGAATTCCGGTTGCGTTGGCTGGGGCGGCAGGACTCGAACCTGCGAATCACGGGATCAAAACCCGTTGCCTTACCACTTGGCTACGCCCCAACAATCGTATTGCTTCATGCACGACGGCGACACCGACAAATCGGACCGTGAAACCGCCTGACGGCGGCTCTTATATGAGAAGCATCTCAAGACGACAACTCTGACGTCGCCGCCTTCGCATCGCCAGGGCCGGCACCTTCCGTCCGCCCAGCGAAGCCGATGTTCGCCGATGAACATGGCCCATGTCAGTTTCAAGGAAACGCAACGCCGCGGCACAGAGAGGCACGCAGGCGCGGATGAATCCGTTCGACAGCATGGACCGGAAACTGTTTGTCGGTGCCATTCTACCCGCCTGGTACGTCGTGCTCAAATCACTTGGGCTGCGGTAGTGCTGCCGCTCGCGTCGCTTGCGGGGTCAACGGACCGACGCTATAACTCGCAAAATTACAGGCATGACCAAGTCGGAGTGTGGCGCAGCCTGGTAGCGCACCTCGTTCGGGGCGAGGGGGTCGCAGGTTCAAATCCTGCCACTCCGACCAGCCTTTTCAACACGTTAGGATCTTGCGGGCATAACAGCGTCCCGGCCGGATCTCCCACGACTCACGTCAGACAAGGCCTCTCATGAGCACGTCCGCACCCGGCGCACACAGCGGTTCCAACATCGCGTTCCGGACCGAGATGAATTTCGACTATGGCGTGGCGACCGAAGTCGCGCCCAACGTGCGCCGCATCGTTGCCAACAATCCCGGCCCGTTCACCTTCAAGGGCACGAACACGTACCTCGTGGGGAGCGGGGACGTGGCCGTGATCGATCCCGGCCCGGACGACCCGGCACATCTGGATGCCATTGCCGAGGCCATACAGGGCGAGCGGATTTCACATATCCTGATCACACACACCCACCGCGACCACACCGATGCCGTTCCCGCGCTGAAAGAGCGTTCCGGCGCACCGGTTCTGGCCTTCGGCGAGACCGGCAAACCACGCGGGGCACGCACGACAAGTCCCTCCGGCAAGGCATTCGTGGATCTGGGGTTTGAGCCGGACGAGACGCTGAAAGACGGAGATACGATCAGAGGCGCGGACTGGGCTCTGGACGCCATCCACACGCCGGGGCACGCGCCCGATCACCTCTGCTTCGCTGTCGTTGGCGAACGGACGGTGTTGTCCGGCGACCATGTGATGGGATGGAACACGACCGTGGTTGCCCCGCCCGAGGGCAACATGACCGCCTACATGTCCTCACTCGAGCGCATGCTCGATCGCAACGACAAGGTGTTCCTGCCGGGACACGGCGGACGGATCGAAACGCCGAGACGCGTCGTCAAAGCCTATCTCATGCACAGAAAAATGAGGGAATCCGCCATTTATGGCTGCATTGAAAGCGGCGACCGGTTCATTCCCCAAATTGTTCCCAAAATCTATGGGAATCTCGACGAGAAGCTCGTGCCCGCGGCCGCACTGTCTGTTCTTGCACACCTGGAAAACCTAGTGGAGCGAGGCCTTGTTCAATGCGACGAGTTGCCTCCTGTAATTCACTCAGCCTTTTCAATTCCTCCAGCCGCGCCTCTTCCCTGAGCTTGGCAAGACGCGCCTCCTCTTCACGTTTCGCTTTCGCGCGCTCCTCACGCAGGCGTCTCTGCAGTTCGCGCGCGTCCTTAGCGCGCTTGGCCAACGCCACTTCCAGCGCCTGCCGTTCGCCTTTCTCCAGACCGGCCTTGACCTCGCTGAACAGGCGGCGAATGCGCTTGGCATTGGCACCGAAATCATGGTCGCCGAAGCGCGACGCGGAGCGCACATCGATGCGTGCCTCGTTGGAAACGGCGGCGACGCGTATCACGACGTCATCGGCGTACCCCATCACCAGGGTCCGGGCCACGGCCTCGATGTAACCGGGACTTTCACCCTCCGGCTTGTGCGTATTGACGATCTGCCAATCAAGCCGTGACACGGCTTCGCGCGCCAGATCAAAGGCCTCTTCGGAAGATCGTTCGAGCACCATGGGCCGGATGTCCGGGTAGGCTTCGGCCTGTTGCTCATAGAATTCCGCACCCGGATAGGCGACCGGGTTTGCATCCTTGCCCCGCAGCGTCGCGATCCTTGCGAAGTCCGGCGGCTGCAGCGCGTCGGTTGTGATGTCGTTGATCTTCGGACGGGTGAGCAGGTCGGGCAGATAGAGCATCGGTCCGGCCATGAGCAATACGCCGATCACCGCACCGACCGCGGCGCGACCGCCCCCCAGAAGACCCTGCCCCCAAATCCGAACGAGTGCGGCCGCGGCAAGCACGCAGGCGAAAAAACCACCAAGCGCACCCAAACCAAGCAGGTTCGTCGCAGCTTTTGCCCCGAGGAAATCGAATCGGTGCAGCACGAGCGAAATGATCACCACCTGAGCTGAAAAGATGGCGATGCGCTGGCACCAGCGCGCCTGCTTCGACTCGCGTTGCAACAGTATGGCGGTCATCTCAAGTCCTGAGGTCGCAGTCGGCGCAATCTCGGCGCACTTCTCGGGTAGCGCAAAATTCGGACCTTGTCGTGACCGGTCGCGCCTATTCACTCAATAATATGTGTGGTGCAGTGACACAATGGTTGCAAAGTTCCTTTATGAAAATCATCTTCTTCCCTATTGCTCACGACACCAGACCCCGCCACAGACATAACGAGGCCGCCTAATGCCCCCGCTGACCAACGCCCAGACGCGAGATATCGAAACCCTGATCCATCCCTATACGAACCTCGATGCGCACAGAGAGGTCGGCCCGACGATTCTGGAGAAGGGCGAGGGCATTTACGTGTTCGACAGCGAGGGCAAACAGTACATCGAAGGCATGGCCGGGCTGTGGTGCACCTCGCTCGGATACGGCAACGAGGAACTGGTTGAGACCGCCCGCGAACAGCTGTCGCGGCTTTCGTTCAGCCATCTGTTCGGCGGCAAATCGCACGATCCGGCGATCGCGCTCGCGGAAAAACTCAAGGAGATTTCGCCGGCACCTGCGTCGAAGGTCCTGTTCTCATGCTCGGGGTCGGAGGCCAACGACACGCAGATCAAACTCGCCTGGTACTACAACAATGCCCGTGGTCTTCCGGAGAAAAAGAAGATCATATCGCGGCAGCGCGGTTACCACGGCGTGACGGTTGCAACGGCGAGCCTCACCGGCCTGCCCGCGAACCATGCCGACTTCGACCTGCCGATCGACCGTATTCTGCATACCGGGTGCCCGCACCATTACCGGAATGCCGAACCTGGCGAGAGCGAGGACGAGTTCACGACCCGTCTCGCGAACGAGCTCGAGGAACTCATTGAGAAAGAAGGCCCGGACACCATCGCCGCTTTCATCGCCGAGCCGGTCATGGGCGCGGGCGGGGTGATCGTTCCACCGGACGGTTACTTCGAGAAGATCCAGGCCGTCCTGTCGAAGCACGACATTCTGTTCATAGCGGACGAAGTCATCTGCGGCTTCGGGCGCACCGGCAACATGTTCGGGTCACAGACCTTCGGCATCGAGCCGGATACGATCTCGGTCGCGAAAGCCATCACCTCCGCCTATGCCCCCCTTGGCGCCGTCACGGTGCCGGAGCCGGTTTATCAGGCGATGATCGATGAAAGCCGCAAGATCGGCGTGTTCGGCCACGGTTACACCTACACCGGACATCCGCTCTCGACGGCCCTCGGTCTGAAGACGCTCGAAATCTATGAGCGCGACGACACGGTCGGGCATGTCCGGTCCGTCGCGCCCAGATTCCAGGCGAGGCTGGACGCGCTGTCGTCACATCCACTGGTGGGCCACACCCGGGGTGTCGGCTTGATCGGCGCGGTCGAGCTTGTGGCTGACAAGGCGACGAAAGCACCCTTTGACACGAAAGCCGGCGCGTCCGCCCATGCGGCGCAGATGTGCCAGGAGGAAGGTGTCATCGTACGCAACATCTTCGGCGACGCCCTCGCCTTCTGCCCGCCGCTGATCATCACCGAGCCGCAGGTCGACGAGATGTTCGATGGCATCGAGCGCGGCCTCGACCGCTCTCTCGACCAGCTCAAGGCTGCAGCCTGACCGCGACCCGCCTCAGGCGTTTACGGTCCGTTAAGGGGTTCGATTCGAATCCTGTGCCTCAGGAGCTCCGGGACACGGAGCGCTGATCTGGGCGGGCGGCCACGAGCAGGATCAGTCACGCGGGTCGAGGGCACATGTCGGATTTCAGTTTTGCGTATCGGGGCGCGAGGGCCGCGGCAGTGGTCCTCGCCGCTATCGCAATGTGCGGATTCACCTTCAGGCCCGGCGGTCCTCCCGAACTCCATTTCAAGGAGTACAACGCCGCGCCGCCGCGCGGAAACACGATCACCGTCTGTCATGCGCACGGGTGTCAGAAGCAGGAGACATTCACCTTCTCCGCCGCCGACATCGCAGACCTTGCCGTTCTGATGGACTATGTGCGTGCGTCGAACACGCCGAATGCAGAGCGCAAGGCGATCGGTTACGCGGTCGCCTGGATGGAGCGCCGGGTGGGTCCCGCTACGGGCACGGCGAACGACCGCGCAAGCCTCGGGTTCTTCAATGCCAGCGGACAACTGGACTGCGTCGATGAGGCCACCAACGCGACGAGCTACCTGTTGGTGCTGCAGAACAACGGTCTGCTGCGCCATCACCGGGTCATCCGACCGTTTTCAAAGGCGAGCTTTTTCCGCTGGCCGCACTTCGCCGCGATGATCAAGGAGCGCCGCACGGGGCGGGTCTATGCAGTGGATTCCGGCGTCGGCCCGAACGGCACCAACCCGTCCATCCAGCTCGCCTCGAAATGGTATATCAATGACGGCACCGCGGTCCGCGAGCCCACCGAGCCGCTCACAACGGCCGCCATTCCGGTGCCCGCGTCTGATCGCGGAACCGACGATCTCGGCGCGCTGGTGCAAAGAATCCTGAGTGAATAACCGCCTGCGGCGTAACGGACAAAAGCCGACCCGCCGTCAGACGTGCTGGCCGCCATTGATATGCAGCTCCGCTCCGTTCACGTAGCTCGACTGGTCAGTGCACAGGAAGTAGATCGCCTTGGCGACCTCCTCCGGCTCGCCGAGGCGGCGCATCGGAATGTCCTCCTCGACGATCTTCTCCGTACCTGGCGACAGGATCGACGTGTCAATTTCGCCTGGTGAGATGGCGTTCACACGGATACCGAGCGGTCCGAAATCCGCAGCCATTTCGCGTGTCAGCGACGCAAGCGCGGCCTTCGACGTCGCGTAGGCGGCACCGGCGAAAGGATGCACGCGGCTGCCCGCAATCGACGTCACGTTCACGACCGTCCCGGTCGCGCGCTTCAACTCCTCTATCAGGCCGCGCGCCAACATGATCGGGGCGAAGAAATTGACCTGAAAAACGGCCTGCCAATCCTTCATCGGCATGTCGATCGAGCCGAGGCGTTCGCCGTCATTGCCCTTCGGCGAGATCGCCGCATTGCTCACGAGAGCATTGAGCCGGCCGCCCTGAGCTTCAAGGCGGTGCTTCATCTCTTCGACCGCCTGTTCGGTGTTCTCAGGATCGGCCAGGTCGACCTGAATGTGGTCCTCAGGCCCCGCCTCCCACGGGCAGTCCTCAGGGAACGCGTGGCGCGAGCAGGTGATCACCCGCCAGCCGGCACTGGAAAACCGCTTGACCGTCGCGTGCCCGATACCGCGGCTGGCGCCGGTGAGGATAAGCGTTTTGCGCTCTTCGTTCGGAATGTTCATCGCACTTCCGCGTTTGATTGGTTCATGCCCGAGGCACCGTCGCCGAAACCTTCCTACGGATACAGGCGCGAAATGGACCAGGGTTCGTTTTCCGTATGACGGCGGAACACCACCCTATCATGAAGACGAAACGGACGATCGTGCCAAAACTCCATTTCATATGGTGTCAGCGCGAAACCTGACCAGTGGCCCGGGCGCGGCACACTGCCCACACCATATTTGGCCGTGAATTTCGCGACCGCCTTTTCGAGCGCAAAGCGGCTCTCCAGCGGACGTGATTGCTGAGAGGCCCAGGCGCCGATTCTGCTGCCTCTCGGCCGGCTGGCAAAATAGGTGTCCGCCTGCTCGTCACTGACGGGCGCAATCGCACCGCGGATGCGAATCTGGCGGCGCAAGCTCTTCCAGTGGAAGTTCAATGCCGCTTTCGGATTGTCGGCAAGCTCGTGGCCCTTGGCGCTTTCCAGATTGGTGTAGAAAACGAATGCACCGTTCTCAATTCCCTTGAGAAGAACCATACGCACGTTCGGCAATCCCGACTTGTCCACCGTCGCCAGAGCCATGGCGTTCGCATCGTTCGCCTCGTGCGCTTCCGCCTCTTTCATCCAGTCATCAAAGAGTACATACGGGTCGTTGGTTTCGCCAAAATCCTCCGCCTGAGGGGCCGTGTAGAACTCGCTGTCTGGCTTTTGCGTCATGGACGTGCTTATGGGGGCATCTGGCCGGAAATACCCACTCCGGCACACGCGTTTACTGTTTGCTCACCCTGATAGCCTAAGAATTGGGTGTTTGATAGTGCTCATGCACTGTCACCGCAATTGAGTACACGGGGACAAATTGTAATGCGTATGTTCCGTCCCGGTTGGGCGCTGCCCGCCGTTTCCATGCTTGCCTTCACCTGCTCCCTTGCAGAACCTTTCAGCCCGGCAGCCGCCTCACCGGTGAACCTGCAGCCAAGGCAGTTCGCGGTGGCGCCACCGGTGCCTCAGGCCAATCCGGTTCGCAAACTCACGCAACTGCGCGCCCAGCTCGGTTATGGCGATCAGGTCATCGCCATGCGGGCCCTGCATCTTGCCCTGTCACAGGTTCCCGACGGCGGCGCTTTCGTGTGGCGCAAGCGAAGCCGGTCGCTCAAGGGCGTGATCCGGCCAAGCAAGCCGTTCCGCAACGACGGCGGCCAAATCTGCCGTCATGTGGTCTATGCCCTCGCACTGGGACGCTATGTGAAACAGATCGAGGGCATCGCCTGCAGACAGACCGACGGGCGCTGGCAGTTGTGAACCGTCAACAATCGCGATACCGTCGTCAAATCCTTAAGGTGCGGAAATAAAAAGACACAAATCGTGTTTGAACACGTATATGTGCGGACATGCGCATCCCTAGACCCTTGAATGCAATTATGTACGATGAGGGGCTGTGCTGCCGGCTCGTTGGGGGCAAATCATGGGCAAAACCGGAGATCTGATGGCGGGTAAGCGCGGCCTCATCATGGGGGTCGCCAACAACCGGTCCATCGCCTGGGGCATCTGCAAAGCGTGCCACGAGCAGGGTGCGGAGATCGCCCTAACCTATCAGGGCGACGCGCTGAAGAAGCGCGTCGTGCCACTCGCCGACCAGATCGGAACGACGGTCGTGCTGCCGTGCGATGTGACCGACACGGCAAGTCTCGATGCGGTGTTCGAGGAAATCGGCAAGGCATGGGGTCAGCTCGATTTCCTGGTTCACGCCATCGCGTTTTCGGAGAAAGACGAACTCGATGGCCGGTACGTCGACACCACCCCGGACAACTTCAACAAGACGCTGGCAATCTCCTGCTATTCGTTCACCGCGGTGGCGCAGCGTGCCGAAAAGCTGATGAACGAAGGCGGTTCGCTCCTGACCCTCACCTATTACGGTGCCGAGAAGGTGATGCCGCATTACAACGTGATGGGTGTCGCTAAGGCGGCGCTGGAGGCAAGCGTCCGCTACCTCGCGGCCGACCTCGGCCAGAACGGCATTCGCGTGAACGCCATTTCCGCGGGGCCGATCAAAACGCTCGCCGCGTCCGGCATTTCCGACTTCCGCTACATTCTGAAATGGAACGAATACAACTCGCCCCTGCGCCGCACGGTGTCGATTGACGACGTTGGGGGCGCGGGCATGTATCTCCTGTCCGACCTGTCGCGCGGTGTCACCGGCGAGGTCCACCATGTCGACGCCGGCTATCACGTGGTCGGCATGAAGAACGAAGACGCGCCCGATATCTCGGTGGTCAAGGAATAGATCCGGTACGCGACACCCATTCGACATGCCCCTCATCTATTTCATTCGTCACGGCCAGACCGACTGGAACGCCGAGCGCCGGCTTCAGGGGCAGCGCGACATCCCGCTGAACGAGACCGGCCGGACCCAGGCCGCACGCAACGGACGCCGGCTCGGGCAGGTGATCTCCGATCCGGCCCGGTTCGAATTCGTCGCGAGCCCGTTGAGCCGGACCCGCGAGACAATGGAAATCGTCCGCCGGGAGCTCGGTCTGGAGATACACGGCTTCCGCATGGATCCCGTTCTCAAGGAAATCAACTATGGTGACTGGGAAGGATTCACCATGGATGAGCTGCAGGACAGCGATCCGGATGCGGTCATGACGCGAGCGGCCGACAAGTGGAACTCGAATGTCTATGGCGGCGAGAGCTACGCAATGCTCGCCGAGCGCTCACGCGGCTGGTTTCAGTCCGTCGAACGCGATTCCATCATCGTCTCTCATGGCGCGTTCAGCCGCTGTCTGCGCGGGCACATCCTTGGCCTCGGCCAGGATGAAACAGTCGATCTGGACGTGCCCCAGGACCGCTTCTTCTCGATTGAGCGAGACCGGATCGACTGGCACTAGCGCATGGCGCCGGCCCGACCCGGCGATTTGATCAACCAACTCCGCCCTTGCCGTTTGACGCCTCACACCCGCTCCACTAGAAGGGCCGTAAGATTGAACCGGGCTGAATTCCCATGTCGCACAACAGTTTCGGACATCTTCTGCGCATTACCACGTGGGGCGAAAGCCACGGGAGCGCAATCGGCTGCGTGATCGACGGCTGTCCGCCAGGGATTGAGATCACGGATACGGAAATCCAGACATATCTGGACAAGCGCCGCCCCGGACAGTCGCGCTACACGACACAGCGCAAGGAACCCGACGCGGTGAAAATCGTGTCCGGCGTGTTCGAGGACGATGCGGGCAAACAGGTCACCACCGGGACGCCGATCTCGCTGATCATCGAGAACGTCGACCATCGCTCCAAGGATTATTCCGAGATCAGGGACAAGTTCCGTCCCGGACATGCGGATTTCACCTATCTGGAGAAATACGGCATCCGCGACTATCGCGGCGGCGGACGGTCTTCGGCACGGGAAACGGCGATGCGCGTCGCCGCCGGCGCCGTGGCGCGAAAGGTCGTGCCGGGCCTCACGGTCCGCGCGGCACTGGTGCAGCTCGGGCCACACGCCATCAACCGGGACAACTGGGACTGGGACGAGGTTGACCGCAATCCGTTCTTTTCCCCGGACCATGAAAGCGTGCAGAGCTGGGCGTCCTATCTCGACGGCATTCGCAAGAGCGGCTCATCCTACGGCGCCGTGATCGAAGTTGTGGCCGACGGTGTACCGGCGGGTCTCGGCGCACCCGTCTACGGCAAGCTCGATCAGGACATTGCCTCCGGGCTGATGAGCATCAACGCGGTCAAGGGTGTGGAGATCGGCGCCGGCATGGGCGCGGCCGCCCTCACCGGAGAAGAGAACGCGGATGAAATCCGTATCGGCAAAGACGGCAAGCCGGAGTTCCAGTCCAACAATGCCGGCGGCATTCTCGGCGGCATTTCCAGCGGCCAGCCCGTGGTCGCGCGCTTCGCGGTCAAGCCCACATCGTCGATCCTGACGCCGCGCAAGACCATCGACGCGCACGGCAATGAAACCGAAATCTCCACGAAGGGCCGTCACGATCCATGCGTCGGCATCCGCGCGGTCCCCATCGGCGAAGCGATGATGGCGCTGGTGATTGCCGACCATTACCTGCTGCATCGCGCGCAAACGGGAAAGGGCTGATCCAATGGCGCTGGAAGACGTCAAGGCGCTGCATTTCGACGTGTTCGGCACCGTCGTCGACTGGCGGTCAAGCATCATCTCGGAACTCGAAGCCTTCGGTGCGCGCAAAGGGGTCAACGCGGACTGGGTGCAGTTCGCCGATGACTGGCGCGGCATGTATCAGCCATCGATGGATGCCGTTCGGCGCGGTGACCGGGAGTGGCGTCCGCTCGACACCCTGCACCGCGAGAGCCTCATCACCCTCATCTCGCGCCACAACATCACCGGCCTGACCGAAGAGGAAATCGATCACTTGAACAAGGCGTGGCATCGGCTCAATCCCTGGCCCGATACGGTGGAAGGACTGACCCGCCTGAAGAAAAAGTACATTCTGGCGACGCTCTCCAACGGCAATGTCGCCTTGCTGGTGAACATGGCCCGTCACGGCGAGCTGCCGTGGGATGCAATCCTCGGCGCGGAGGTCAACCGGGCCTACAAGCCGTTGCCGCAATGCTATCTGGGCAATGCCCGATACCTCGATCTCGAGCCGTCGCAATGCATGCTGGTCGCGGCCCACAATGACGACCTGGCCGCCGCACGGACGCTTGGGTACCACACGGCGTTTGTCTGCCGCCCGACTGAGTATGGTCCCCATCAGACCAAAGACAAAAAGGCGGACAGCGACTGGGACGTCGTCGCCGACACCATGACCGGCGTCGCTGACGCCCTTGATTGCTGACATGCCCGCCTACGAACGCATCGTCATTCTGACCGGCGCCGGGCTTTCAGCCGAGTCGGGCTTGTCGACGTTTCGCGACAAGGACGGCATCTGGAACAAGTATCGGCTTGAGGACGTGGCCACGCCGGAGGCGTTCGCCCGGGACCCGGAGGGTGTGCTCGAGTTCTACAACGCCCGCCGCAAATCGAACGCCGGCGTCAAGGCCAACGCGGCCCATGAGGCGCTCGCCCGGCTGGAGAAAGACCACCCCGCCGAAGTGCTGACTGTGACGCAGAACATCGACCCGCTGCACGAAATGGCCGGCACGCGCCGGCTCATTCACATGCACGGGGAAATCCTCAAGGCGCTCTGCGCGCACTGCGGCGCCAAGGAGCCCTGGCAGGACGATCTCACAACCGACCTCGTCTGTCAGGTTTGCAACAGGGCCGGCGGCATGCGGCCCGACGTGGTGTGGTTCGGCGAGATGCCCTATCGGATGGAAGAGATCTACGAGGCGCTTGCCGCCTGCGACCTCTTCATTTCGATCGGCACCAGCGGAACCGTGTACCCCGCGGCCGGCTTCGTGATGGAGGCACGCAGCGCCGGTGCGCACACGGTCGAACTCAACCTGGAACCGTCAGAGGGCGCTTCGCTGTTCGCCGAGGCGATCCACGGTCCGGCGACTGAGGTCGTTCCGGCCTATGTCGACAAGCTCCTAAGCGCGTAAATTCAACTCGTTTTCTCGGCGCCCAGCAGAAACTCGATATTGCCCTGACCCCCCTTAATCGGTGAGGCAATGCACCCGGTGAGGTGCCAGCCCCGCTGACCGCCAAGCCAATCCCTGACGCTGGCAACTGCGGCGCCGCGCGCCGCCTCATCCCGCACCACTCCGCCCTTGCCCACATACGCCGGTCCGACCTCGAACTGCGGCTTGATGAGCGCCACGAGCCAAGCGCCGGGCGCGGCCAGCTCAAGCGCAGCGGGTAGAGCCTTTGTCAGTGAGATGAAACTCACATCCGCAACCAGTGCGTCTACAGGTTCGGGGACCAGTGTGCGCGTCAGCTCGCGGGCGTCGGTGCCTTCCAGCAGCGTGACCCTCGGGTCGTCCCGCAACCGCTCCGCCAACTGATCGCGACCGACATCGATACAGGTCACGTGGTTCGCGCCGTGTTCGAGAAGCACTTGCGTGAACCCGCCGGTCGACGCGCCGATATCAAGACATTGGAGGCCGGAAGGATCGAAAGAGAATACCTCCAGCGCATGGCGCAGCTTGAGGGCGCCGCGCGAAACATAGCCGGCGGTGGCATCATCGATTTCGACCTGCACGTCCTCGGCAACCGGCTGACCTGCCTTTCTGGCCGGCACTCCGTCGATGCTTACCGTCCCCCGGCGTATCGCGTCCGCGCCGCGTGACCGGCTCGCAACCAGGCCACGCCGTACCAGCAACTCATCGAGCCGAATGCGCGCCGTCACGCCATTTTCCCCTTATCCGCCGTTCAGTTGCGTGATAGGTCGGCATCAAAACCAACCTCTCTCGTCAGTGTGACAGCCCCCTTGTCGCAAAAGGAACGAAAATCCGCATCACTTTGGCGTAAGGGTCAGATGGCGCAATGACAACTGAAAGGCTTCTCCATGTCGAATTCCAGGGTACGCCTCGTTCGCAATCTCACCTGCGCCATGCTGGTTGCGGGGGTCCTCGCGACACCCGCGATTGCGGCTGAGCTCAAATGGCACTTTCACGCCGCCGGCAAGGTCGGGCAGGCTTTCCTGTCCGACTGCGTCAATTGCGATGGCGCGATGTTCACGGCCGTTTGCAGAAAGGGCCGGTCCGTCACAGTCATTCCCGTGATGGACGTCAAAGACGGTACGGTCGGCCAGAGACGCAACGTCACCTTCCTGTTCGGCGACGGGGCCATCGACGTGGAGAGCGTGCTCGTTGAAAACCTGATCGATGACACCGTGGAGCCGGAAATCCGAATTCCCATCACCCACGAGATCTTTGATCACATGCGGACCTTCAAACGGGTCGAGGTGAAAGTCGACAGAGGCCCCACCCTCGTCGTTCCGCTTCAAGGCGCCGGTGACGTCATCGGCAAACTGCAAGCCTTTTGCGGCAAGTAACACGCCCAGGTTCAGGCGCGCTCGCCCGTCTCCGCCGCCTGATCCCGTCCAAGGGCTGAGAAAACCCTCGCAACGATACTATCGGCGTCCAGACGCGCTTGCGCGTACATCGCCGCTGGCTTGTCCTGATCGATAAACACATCCGGCAAGACCATCGAACGGACCTTAAGGCCGCTTTCAAGCAACGCTTCGTCCGCCAGGAGCTTCAGCACGTGTGAACCGAAACCGCCGACCGAGCCTTCCTCGATCGTGATCAGAACCTCGTGATCGCGCGCCAGCTGCGCGATCAGCTCACCATCGAGCGGCTTGGCGAAGCGGGCGTCCGCGACCGTTGTCGGCAACCCTTGCGCGGCAAGCTTGTCGGCAGCAGTCAGACATTCCTGAAGGCGTGCACCGAACGACAGAAGCGCGACCGCGGACCCTTCACGCACGATCCGTCCCTTGCCGATTTCCAGCGGTTCCGGATGCTCCGGCATTTCGACGCCGACGCCTTCGCCTCTG
This sequence comes from Hyphomicrobiales bacterium, assembly GCA_028280515.1. Taxonomy (GTDB): domain Bacteria; phylum Pseudomonadota; class Alphaproteobacteria; order Rhizobiales; family Methyloligellaceae; genus UBA2767. The sequence goes on along the minus strand of JANQLP010000218.1, from coordinate 4,126 downwards.
GGATACCTGAACGCGGACGGACGGTCATCGATTGCCGCCGCCGTCGCGACCATGCGGACGAGTTCCGCCTCGTCTGCCGCCGCCATTACGACGAAGCCGGGCAGACACGCGAGATAGGCCACGTCGAAGGCGCCTGCGTGGGTAGGACCGTCCGCACCGACGAGCCCGGCACGGTCGATGGCAAAACGCACCGGCAGACCCTGAATCGCCACGTCATGGACGACCTGATCGTAGGCCCGCTGCAGGAACGTGGAATAGATCGCGGCGAAGGGCTTGTAACCCTGTGTGGCGAGGCCGGCCGCGAACGTCACCCCGTGCTGTTCGGCGATACCGACATCGAAACAGCGGTCCGGATTCGCGTCGCCAAACACATCAAGGCCGGTGCCGCCCGGCATGGCTGCCGTAACCGCGACGATCCTGTCGTCCTTTTCGGCAAGCTTGCACAGCGCGTTGGCGAACACCTTGGTATAGGACGGTGCGTTAGGCTTCGCCTTTTCCTGCGTGCCGGTGACCACATCGAAGCGCGCAACGCCATGGTACTTGTCGTCCGACTCCTCCGCCGGCGCATATCCCTTACCCTTCTGCGTCACAACGTGCACGAGGATTGGACCTTCCTGCGCGTCCTTGACGTTGCGCAAAACGGGGAGCAGGTGATCGAAATTGTGCCCGTCGATCGGGCCGACATAATAGAAGCCGAGTTCCTCGAACAACGTCCCGCCGGACCAGAAGCTGCGGGTGTACTCCTCCGCTCTCGCCGCGCGGCGTTCCCAGCTCTTCGGCAAACGCTTCGCGAGCTGCTTCGCCCAGTTGCGGATATGGCGATAGGTACCGCCCGAAAGCAGACGGGCAAGGTATGCACTCATGGCGCCGACCGGCGGTGCAATCGACATGTCGTTGTCGTTGAGAATGACGATCAGACGCGAATCCATGGCACCGGCATTGTTCATGGCCTCGTAGGCCATCCCTGCGCTCATGGCACCGTCGCCGATGACACAAACGACGTTGTTGTCGGACCCTGAGAGATCGCGTGCCACGGCCATGCCGAGACCGGCGGAGATCGACGTCGAGGAGTGGGCCGCGCCAAACGGGTCGTATTCGCTCTCGGCGCGCTTCGTGAAACCGGACAGGCCGCCGCCCTGGCGCAAAGTGCGGATGCGGTCACGCCGTCCGGTCAGGATCTTGTGCGGATAGCACTGATGCCCGACGTCCCAAATCAGCTTGTCGTCCGGCGTGTCGAAAACCTTGTGTATGGCGAGCGTCAGCTCGACCACGCCAAGCCCCGCGCCGAGATGCCCGCCGGTGACGGAGACCGCGCTCACCGTCTCGTGCCTGAGTTCATCGGCGAGTTGCGGAAGATCGGCATCGTCCATCTGTCGGAGGTCCGCCGGACTGTCTATTTTGTCCAGAAGGGGCGTATCAACTTTCATAATTTGACTTTCCGCATCTCACTATTTGAGCCGCATGGGATTGCGAAGGCGGCGCGCATTTGACCGGAAGCCGCCGCAAGTTGCAAGCCGAGGCGCGTATTCGGTGGCAATGAGGCGCACTCGTCATCAGACGACTCCAGCCGCGCGCAATCGCACAATATCGTCGTCGCCGAGTTCACAAAGCGCCTTCAGGATATCCACGGTTGCCTCCCCCAGTTCCGGACCGGTTGCGTCGACATGGCCGGGCGTTTCCGACAGGCGCGGAACAACATTCGGCATGGTCACCGGGTTCCCCGTCCAGTCTTTTACCTCTGTAAGTGTACGGCGCGCCTTGAAATGCGGATCATCAAAAATGTCGGCAATCGAGTTAACCGGGGCCGCCGGCACCTCGAACTCCACACAACGGGCGAGGAAGTCGTCGCGATTGAGTGTCTTGATGTAATCGGCGGTAAGCGTTTCGACCTCTTCGTAGTTCTGAAGCCGACAGCCTATTTCGCCGTACATGTCCGCCGCCGCGAGGTCCGGGCGCCCCATCAGATCGCACAATCTGGCGAACATGGTGTCGGATGTGCAGGACAGCGCGAGCCACTCGCCATCCATTGCCTGAAAGTGGCCATGGGGAACCGCATTCAGCGTCTTCGTGCCTTCGCGGCCACGCACAATGCCCGCTTCGGCGTAGGCGGGCGCGAGTTCGTCGAGAACGCGAAAGATGCTCTCGTAAAGCGAGAGATCGATGACCTGCCCGTGGCCGGTCTTGTCGCGATGGCGTAGCGCCAGCAGGATGCCGACCGTGCCGTAAAGGCCCGTCGCGTAGTCGGCGAGAGAAGTGGAGCCGGGCGTCACCGGCGGTCCGCCGGGCATGCCCGCCAGATAGGTGAGCCCCGCGAACGCATGGGCGATACGCGCGAAACCGGGGCGGTCACGGTACGGCCCGTCCTGGCCGTAACCCGAGACACGCAGCATGATCAGTCCCGGATTGACCTCCCGCAGCACATCCCAGCCCAGCCCCCATTTCTCAAGGGTACCGGGCCGGAAGTTCTCACACACAATGTCCGACCTGGAGACGAGTTTTTTGAGAATTTCCGCACCTTCCGGATGTCGCAGGTTGAGCGTCACGGAGCGCTTGTTCCGCGCCTCGCTTTTCCACGCCAGCGTATCGCCGCCGTCCTTGGGCGTGCCGTAACGCCGCCACGGGTCGCCACCATCGGGACGCTCGATCTTGATGACTTCGGCCCCGAATTCTCCCAGCGTCGACGCCGCAAACGGGGCGGCGATGAAGGTTGCGAGATCAAGAACGCGGATGCCGGACAGCGGCGGCTCGGCTTCGTCAGTCGTCGACATCCAGTGGTTCCATACCTGCGGGCTGGCCTTCGGCGTCGAGCGTGATCTTCTCCACTTTCGCCTCGGCCTTCTTCAGCAGCGCATCACAGTGGGCGCGCAGCGCTTCTCCCCTCTCATAGATGGCGATGGACTCTTCGAGCTCCACGTCGCCTTTCTCCAGCTTTGCGACAATCTGTTCGAGTTCCTGCATCGCGGCCTCGAAGCTCATTTTCGCGATGTCGCCAGCCTTGTTCTTTTCAGCCATGGTCTCCGCCACCTCCGGATCAGGCGCCCGCGTTCATCAATGCCTGCACATGCGCGCCCACCGAATTGGCAAGCCCATTCAGGTCATAGCCGCCCTCGAGCATGGATACCACCCTGCCCTTGCAGGTCTTGTCGGCAATCTCGATCATCTTGTTTGTCGCCCAGGCGAAATCGTCCTCCACCAGCCTGAGGCTCCCCAAGGGATCGCGTTCGTGGGCATCGAACCCGGCGGAAATCAGAATGAGATCCGGCCTGTGCGTCGCCAGTTGCGGGAGGATCCGGCTTTCGAACGCCTCGCGAAAGACATCGCCGCCGTCGCCGGCGCGCAGCGGCGCGTTCCAGATGTTGCCGACCCCGGTCTCCGTGATTGCGCCGGTTCCGGGGAACAGCGGCATCTGATGTGTCGACCCGAAATACAAGTCGCGGTCGTCCCAGAACATGGCCTGGGTGCCGTTGCCGTGATGCACGTCGAAGTCGATGACCGCGATCCGCTCCGCCCCGTGTTTGGCGCGGGCATGCAGCCCCGCGATGGCGATGTTGTTGAACACGCAAAAACCCATCGCTATCCGCTGCTCGGCATGGTGCCCGCAGGGACGGATGGCGCAGAAGGCGTTTTGAACCTCGCCGGCCATAACCTGATCGACGGCGCGGATGCCCGACCCGACGGCGCGCAACGCTGCATCCCAGCTCTTCGGGCTCAAAACCGTATCGCCGTCGACGCGCACGAGCCCCTCCTCGGGAACGGCCTTGCGAATGGCGTCGATATAATCGCCAGGATGAGCGCACTCGATATCCGTAATCTCCGCCAGCGGCGCATCCTCGCGCACCAGATCGTCGAATTCCGGCTGATCGGTCACCATCTTGATGGCGCGCAAACGGTCGGGACGCTCCGGATGTCCCGGACCCGTATCATGTTCGATGCACACGTCATGCGTGAGATAAAGTGTCGCCATACTCTCCTGCCGCGTTCGCTTCCTCACCTTGTCACAACGTATTCATATGCGTGTTGGCGCGGTTCCGCTACCCGGCATGCGCCTCTGACAGATCAGTTTCAACCCAGGAGGAACCCTCCGTGATCGCACGGGCGAGTCCCGGCGCCTCCACACTGAGCATTT
>JANQLP010000192.1 GCA_028280515.1 Hyphomicrobiales bacterium | reverse complement strand
TGTGGACCCCCTCCCGGCGAGCACGCAGCCAAGCCTGCGCAGGCTGCGCAAGCTTGCCTGCGGCGCTCGCCGACCTCCCCCTTTCAGGGGGAGGTAATAAGACTTAAGTCCGAAGCAATCACTCGGAAAGCGTATTACACCGCCCTGACTGCTGCGTGAGCAGTGTGTCGTCCCGGGTTTTGGGGCGATTGGCTGCGGTCTACACTTCAGCGGGTGCCGCTCACGGCTGCTCTAAACGCATTGGCAATGCCCTTTGTCTCAACCGGTACAACGACGCTCTTGCCAGACATCCTAAAATTGACCGAAATCTTCTTGGCCGAAATCAGCTCGTTCGAGAACTTTCTCGGCAAGTCCATTTCGGCCGAGCAAAATCGACCTGCGCAAACCAGGAACCGTCCCTCGTATTTGAGCTTTGGTCCGAGGACGAGCGCCGGCGGCACGCGAAGATCGACGCCCAGAGGCACGCTTATCACGGCGCGCGGCGTCTTAACCTTTGGCAGTTTGCCAATTGCAACCTGGGCCACGACTTGACGTCGGCGGTTGGCCAGAGTTTGAACCATTTCACAGATCTTCGTTTTCTTTTGCTCTTGGCACCGCACGACCCATGCGCCGTAGGTAGCGGTCGTTGCCGATGGCTTAGGGTTGCTGTTTGCCGGTTCGTTTGCACGAATCGGCATTGCCGGCGCTTGTGCACGAACCGGCATTGTCGCGAGAAGCATGAGAGCCAAGATCACTGTCGAGACCCGAATTGGGTATTTGAGCGCCACATGCCACCTTTTCTATTTCGGCTAATTCTGGGGTTTCCTTCTCTGACGGTCCAACCCCGGACCATCAGCCCGAAACACTAGCTGGTCCGATGCTTTGTAATGCGGCGCCAACACAATGAGACGAGCCCAAGCGTTGGTGCCGCATCACTAGGCCATCTATGGAAACAGAACGACCTCCCTGGATCAATCGGTTTCGTAGATGCCGGAGCTTGCCAGGCCAAACCTGTAGTTCAAGACCCCCTTGACGCCATATGCAACGATGTCGTTGGAAATCTGCGCCGTAGAGGTGGCGGCGACTGACAGATTCCCGCGATCAAGCTTGATCCCAGCTTGAAGCTCAAGACTGGTGGCGTCGTAATCATGCGTGAGAGGCAGAACAAAGCCGCCGCTCAAGATATCGGCTGTCGACTCGCTGTCGAACGCGTGAGCCACACCCACCCCGAAGAAATGTTTGTGATTGAACCCGTAAAGGGCCAGATCGACACCGATCCGGAGGCCGGCTCGCCCCATAAGGCTGTCATTGCCGTCGAGATCGAATGTGGTGGCGAAAGCCGAGAACTGGTCCCACTCGCTTTTCGCATAGGTCAGGTTGGCGTAGGGCTCGAACCAGGATTGACCAAGCGAAGAGAAGTTCGCGAAGTCGATCTTGTGTGCCGCGCCGACGCGCCCTCCGTAAGTCGTGACACTGCTGCTCGCACTGGCACCGACCGACGGGGCCCGCCACTCGAAGTCCAGAAAGTCGGCTTTGCCCACGACGTCGACAGAAAGGCCGCCGAACACCGCACTGATATACGCGCCGACCGAGCCACCTTCGATCTTGCCAGACACCGGAATATGCGTCGGCGTCACCTTGGAGCTGACATAGCCGCCCAACGCGCCGGCTATGATGCCGTTTCCTTGCGAGATACGATTGACGTAATCGATACCGCCCATCACGCCGTAGGTGCGCTGCGTGTAGTCGGTCAGCTCCGTAAACGACTCGCCGAAGAATGTCAGTGTCGACCGGTTCTCTTCTTGCAGGCCGGATGCATAAGGTGCTGCCCAGACGTTCACGGCGTTCTGGCTTGGCGGCGCGAAGCTGGGTCCTTTCGTTGGGACGACCGGGTTCTGGAGAACCGGCTCGCGCAGTTCATCGGCCAGCGTCTGCCGGCGGTTGATCCACGGGTTCAGCGAGTCTTCGAACACTTTCAGCACGGCCGTCGCGAAGTACGGCGAGAACTGCACGATGTCTGTCGGCCGCGAATAGAGCACGTGGACATCGGCGGTCGCACGGCCGGCATTGGAGCGCGTATCGTCCAGACCGAGATCCCAGATCCACAGGTCTTTCTGGATCGGACCGCCCATCAGATCGAAGTGATCCCGGGCCGTGCTGCCGCGCGCGGCACTTTCGACCCGCACGACTTCGATGCCGATTGGATTGTAGACACCCGGGCCATCCGCATTGGTGTCGTTGATCACCAGGCTGGTCGCGCCAGCCGTCGCGGTTCCGACTCGCATCAAGTCCGATGGCGACCCGGCCGCACCGAGGAAGGTGTCCATCGAGGCCGCCGCGTTTGCTCCCGCGCCCGTATAAGTACCTGTCACAGCAAACACGTCGTAGCTCGGCGCATTGTCGAGCATCCGGATCAGGCCGCTGTTCAGAACATCGCCATCGATTGTATAGACCTGCGTCGTGCCGACATTGCCCGTCGCTACTAGCACCGACCCGTCCTCGATAAGGAACCGCTCCGTTGCGATCGTGCGCGTGGCCTGCCCCAAATCGCCAAGTGACGAATTGCGCAGGTTGATGAACTCCCAATTCCGCAGATCCGTGAGGACTTCGACTACGCCCCTCAGATTGAGGGTATCGATCTGACCATCGGCGCTGGAGGCGTCATCGCCCCCGCTTACGTAGGTGAGCCCAGCCTGCAGCGCGGTGCCTCCGGCATTGGTACCGAGAATATCGAGTGAGTCGCTGCCGGTCCCCATGTCGATCGACGTGGCGATCGTGCCGCCCCGCCATACTCCGGTATCGTCCTCGCTGCCTGCCAGCACCGAGGTTGCCGAGCCACTCAAAATCTCGATCCGGTCGCTACCAGTCCCCGACTGGATATTGCCGCCAACCGTTGTGCCATCGAGGACTATCAGGTCGCCATCCGCCTCGCTGTCAACATTCCCGGTAACCGTACCTCCCGTGAGCGTTATGGTATCGCCACCGCCGCCGCCCAGCACATTGGCGTGCATGATGCCTCCGGCGATCGTGATGCGATCCGCCCCACCTTCGCCATCGACATTTCCGTCGATTGTGCCGGCGTTGACCGTGATCGTGTCGGCGCCATCACCGT
>JANQLP010000186.1 GCA_028280515.1 Hyphomicrobiales bacterium | reverse complement strand
CAAGGTCAGCAGTCACTCATCGTAGCTCAGCAAACATTCCCGAATGACCGGTCATGGCCGAGGGTGTTGAAGAACTCCTGTTGAACTGAGATTGCCGGCGTGATTCTGTGGCCCTGGCATTTACAACGAGGGTCCTGGGACATGATGGGCGAGCAGTTGGGTCGGCAGGACCGTTTGTTTTATGAGTTTTGCCTGGACGAGGTCGTACCTGGCGACCACCTGCTTCGCAAGATCGACAGTGTTCTCGATTTGAGTTGGCTTCGCCGAGAGCTTTCGCCCTATTACAGCCATACCGGTTGCCCGTCGGTCGATCCGGAGCTGCTGATCCGGATGCTCTTGATCGGCTACTGCTATTCGATCCGCTCCGATCGCCGGCTGTGCCAGGCGGTTGGACTGGACCTGGCCTACCGGTGGTTCTGCCGGCTGGGTCTGGAGGATCGTGTGCCCGACCACTCGACGTTCTCGGTCAACCGCCATGGTCGGTTCCGTGACAGCGATATCCTTCGCAAGGTGTTTGAGAGTGTCGTTCGCCAATGCGTGGCAGCAGGTTTGGTCGAGGGCGAGGGCTTTGCGGTGGACGCCAGCGTGATCGAGGCCAATGCCAGTCGGTTCAAACGGGTCGAAGGCGCCGAGATCGACTGGACGGACGAGGAACGGGCGCGGCGGCCGATCCGGGAGTATCTGACGGCGCTCGACGGGCAGGAGGCGCCGACCAATCCTGAGCGTGCGCCCAAGGCGTTGTCGCCGACCGATCCTTGCGCCGCGTGGACGACGCGCGGCCGCCACAAGGTGATGTTCGGCTACAGCCTCAACTACCTGATCGACACCGAAGAGGCGATCATCGTTGATGTCGAGGCGACGCCGACACGCATCTCCAAGGAGGTGGATGCCACCGAGACCATGATCGAGCGCACCGAAGAGTGTTTCGGCCTCAGACCTGAGCGCATCGCCGCTGATGTCGCCTACGGCACGGGAAGAATGCTCGACTGGCTCATGGGACGCCATATCGACCCCCATATCCCGATCAAGGACATGAGCAAGCGCAAGGACGGAACCCTCTCTCGCGAGGACTTCGTCTTCGATGCCGAGCATGATGTTTATATCTGCCCCAGCGGCAAGACACTGCGCACGACCGGGCGGGTGTTCGGTGGCAACACGCTGTATTATCGGGCCAGCAAACACGATTGCGAACGCTGCCCGTTGAAAGTCCGGTGCTGCCCCAAATCACCGCAACGTCGAGTCCCGCGCGACGTGAACGAAGCAGCGCGCGACCATGCCCGAGCTCTGATGGGAACAGAACCGTTCCTTCAATCCAGGCGTCAGCGTAAGAAGATCGAGACCCGGTTCGGCGACTTGAAGTGGAACCTCGGCCTCACTCGTCTCAGGCTGAGAGGCCTGAGCGGCGCCCACGACGAGTTCCTGTTGGCCGCCACCGCACAAAACCTCAGGCGCTTGGCGAAACTCCTCGCCATGCCCCCACCGAGACCCCTGATCGCCTGATCCTATGCACAAAACCCTACCGAAAAAGACCCAAACGCAAAGCCGCCCCGCTATCGCACCGAGGCGGAAACAAATGTCCGCTGCTACTAAAAGCGGACATCGAAAAACCTCCCACATCCAAGTTCTTCAACACCCTCGGCCAATCCCGGACTCTCGGGCACTGTGTTTCGAATGTCTGGACCTGGCCTAAGAGCCGACGTTACGGCGCTTGCTAACCCTCATTTTTCGAGGGGCCCCGAAAACACTGGCATACCCGTACACGCGCCGCGCTAGGTTCAACCGCACGTTTCCTGGGCGTAGCGTGAGAGACGCGTCTCGAATGGCTGCGCGATCTACTTCACGGTGATCTTGCCCACGATCCCGGCGACGGCGTGTTCCGGAATGGTGCACTTCAGGTCAAACGTTCCGGACTTGACCGGAACCAGTCGCGCGCTATTCCTCGCGCCGTTCAGATTTCCACCCGCTCGTGCTCCAAATCGGGTTCGCCAGTGCGGCTGAGGATCCGCGCACGTGCGGCATCGCGGAGCT
>JANQLP010000127.1 GCA_028280515.1 Hyphomicrobiales bacterium | reverse complement strand
CTAGAGCAAAATCCGATTAGGTTGACTCACCCTGTTTCAACCTAATCGGATAAATTTGCTCTATATCTTCAAGTGTTAGAGCATCTTTATGCGTTTGGATTTCGCGACGAAACGCGTCAATCTGAACGCATGATGCTCTAGGAAACGCGCCGGCTCATAACTCGCCGCTTCCCCCGCGAGACGTGCGGTAATACACTTCGCGCTCCATGAGCGACGCGAATCCCACCGACGTCCTTTTCTATCATCTTGAGCGCACGCCGCTTGAGCGCGTGCTGCCGGACCTTCTGGAGAAGACGCTGGCGCGCGGATGGCGGGCGGTCGTCCAGGTCGGGTCGCAGGAGCGGCTCGATGCGCTCGACACGTCACTGTGGACTTATCGGGAAGATTCGTTCCTGCCACACGGGACAGTAAGCGACGGGCCGCCCGATGCGCAGCCGATTTATCTGACCACCGGACCCGACACACCCAATGGTGCGACGGTGAGGTTTTTTGTCGACGGATCGGACGTCGACGACCTCACGCCCTTCGAACGTGCTGTGTATCTCTTCGACGGTCACGACGAAGATGCCGTTGCGCACGCCCGGAGCCAGTGGAAGCGCGCAAGCGATGCCGGCCACGCGGTGACCTACTGGCAACAGAACGCGCAGGGCAAATGGGAACAGAAGGCGTGAGCCGGGACACCGACCAAAGCCATGAAGATCTGAAACAACAGGGCCGTATGCGCGCCGATGCGCTGAGGATGGAATTCGGCGATACCGACGATCCTCTGGCGTGGTTCGAGGCCTGTTACGATAACGCGGAAGGCCAGTCCGCGCTTGTGCCCTGGGCGCATGAAATCGCCCGGCCCGAATTTGTCGAATGGCTTAAGCGGTTGCCGGCCGAACGCCGCCGCGGACGTGCCCTCGATGTCGGATGCGGTCTCGGCGACAACGCGGTTGAACTCGCAAAGGCCGGGTTCGACGTCACCGCATTCGATATCTCGCAGACAGCCGTTCAATGGGCGGCACAGCGGTTTCCCGAGTACAAGATCGACTGGCGGACCTTCGATCTCATCGACCCGCTGGATGATCTCGAAGCGGCCTTCGACCTCGTCAACGAGACCTACACGTTGCAAATCCTGGAGCCGCCGTACCGCGATCAGGCGATCAGGACACTGCCGCGGTTCGTGAAGCCCGGCGGGACGCTGCTGATCGTGGGCCGTGGCCGTCTCGCACATGAGGAGCCGAACCCGCCGCCGTGGCCGATCGTGCCGGAGGAGTTCGAGTGCCTTGTGGAAACAGGGCTCCAGCTCGTTGCGTTTGAAGATTTCTACACGGACCGGAAAGGGCAGCCGGTACGCCATTTTCGGATCGAATGCCGGCGGCCACCGTCGTGACGGCTGAGCGATGACCGGGGCCGTTTGCGGCTTGACCGTCTGACCGTGGAGAAGTGACCGGATTGTCTGGCCGGCCTGCCTGCGGTCAGTTGTTAGCCGCCTCGTAGGCTTCGCTTGCCTGCAGCCACTCCATCTCAGCCTCATCAAGCTGTTTGGCGAGTTCGCCACGTTGCTTCACGATCTCGGCCGCCGTATCGGGCTCGCGCTCATAGAGCGTCGTGTCTCCCAGTTTTTCGTCAAGCTGCGCGATTTGCGCGGAGAGGGCTTCAACGGCGCTTTCCTTCTGCGTGACGAGTTTCTTCAAGGGCGCCAGCTCAGCGCGGCGCGCGGCGCCTGCGCGGCGTTCCTGCTGGCGCGAGACACGACCGGCGCGTGCGGTGCCATCCGCCTTGCCACGGCGCTTGCTGCCGCGTTCGGACAGGCAGGCGTCGCGGTAGCTGTCGATGTCGCCGTCATAGGGGGTGACAGTGCCGTCCTGAACGCGCCACAACCGGTCGGCGCAGGCGTCGAGCAGGTGGCGGTCATGGCTGATAAGAATGACCGCGCCCTCATAGGCGTTGATCGCGTGGATCAGGGCTTCGCGCGCGTCGACGTCGAGGTGGTTGGTCGGCTCGTCGAGAATGAGAAGATGGGGGCCTTCAAAGGCGGCAAGCGCAAACAGCAGGCGCGCCTTCTCACCACCGGACAGGTCGCGCGCGGGCGTGTCCGCCGTGTCGATGCCGAATCCGAGGCTGCCGAGGTGCGTGCGCTTCTGTGCCTCGGTTGCATCCGGCATCAGTTCGGCGATCCGCTCATAGGGCGACAGGGTGGGGTTCAACTCGTCGAGCTGATGCTGGGCGAAATATCCCGTGATCAGTTTCTTCGATCGGCGGAAATGCCCGGACGAAGGCTCAAGCCGGCCGGAAAGCAGTTTGGCGAAGGTGCTCTTTCCATTGCCGTTCGCGCCGAGCAGGCCGATGCGGTCGTCCTCGTCGAGACGCAGATCGAGATCGCGCAGAACCGGCTTGTCCGGCTCGTATCCGACGCTGACGCCTTCAAGACGCATGAGCGGGTTGCCGAGGCTCTTCTCGGGATTGGGGAAGGTGAAGCCGGTGACGCGCCCGTCGATCTCGGCGGCGATGGGCTGCATCTTCTCCAGCATCTTGACACGGGACTGCGCCTGGCGCGCCTTCGACGCCTTGTAGCGAAAGCGCTCGACAAACCGTTCGAGCCTGCGGCGTTCGTCGTTCTGCTTTTTCTTGAGCTTCAACTGCAGGCGTTGCGTCTCCCGCCGCGCCTCCTCGAATGCATCGTAACCGCCGGCATAAAGGCTGAGCCTGTGGCCGGACAGGTGAAGGATGGAGGAGACGGCGGTGTTCAGAAGGTTTCGGTCGTGGCTGACGATCAGCACCGTGTGCGGATAGCTTCGCAGGAAGTTCTCGAGCCACAGCGTACCCTCAAGATCGAGATAGTTTGACGGCTCATCGAGCAAAAGGAGGTCCGGCGTGGCGAACAAGGCGCTCGCGAGCGCTACGCGCATGCGCCAGCCGCCGGAGAACTCGGCACAGGGGCGCTGTTGCTCGTGTTCGCTGAAACCGAGACCGGACAGGATGGTGGCGGCGCGCGCCGGCGCGGCGTGGGCACCGATGTCGGAAAGCCGGGTCTGGATCTCGGCGATGCGATCTGCGTCGCTGGCCGTTTCAGCCTCTTTGAGAAGGGCGGCGCGCTCCGTGTCCGCGGCAAGAACCGTTTCGATGAGCGACGCCGGGCCGTCCGGCGCTTCCTGCGAGACAAGCGTCATGCGCGTGTTCTTCGGGAACCGGATTTCCCCGCCCTCTGGCGAGATCTCTCCGGCGATGAGGCGCAGAAGCGTCGTCTTGCCCGCACCGTTCCGCCCGACCAGGCCGACCTTGTGCGCCGACGGGATTCCCGCCGTTGCGCGCTCCAGCAAAGGCCGTCCGTCGATCCGGTATGTCAGGTCGTTGATGTGCAGCATGGGCTCGATCCGCAGATGCGTTCGCACCGGCTCTTAGCACGCCCTGTGTCCCCGATACAAAGCCGCGGACTGCAGTTGTTGCGGACGCATCACCCCGCCGCTATAAGCCCCACAACCGCCGATCGGCGTTCTTAGACATTTCACACAACAGGACGGTACAAATGCCCATTCAACAAACGCTTTCCATTATCAAGCCCGATGCCACCAAGAGGAATCTGACGGGCAAGATCAACGCCAAGATCGAGGACGCCGGACTGCGCATCGTCGCGCAGAAACGGGTGAAGTGGAAACAGACCGAGGCACGCAAATTCTACGAGGTCCACAAGGAGCGTCCGTTCTACAAGGACCTGGTGAAGTTCATGACGTCCGGGCCGATCGTGCTTCAGGTGCTGGAAGGCAACAACGCGGTTTCGAAGTACCGCAAGATCATGGGCGCGACCAATCCGAAGGACGCGGAGAAGGGGACCATTCGGGCGGAATACGCGCAGGATATCGAGCGCAACTCCGTGCACGGTTCGGACAGCGCCGAGAACGCGGCCAAGGAGATCAAACTGTGCTTCCGGAAACCGGAGATCGTCGGCTAGTATCATCCTCCGTCCAGGGAGGAGATGATGGTGTTCCGCTTCTTGCCTGTCGTCCTTGTTCTCGCGGCGTTGCTGTCGCCGTCCGCCGTGTCCGCCACGAGCGGTCCCGGTTGTTTGATTGCTCTTGAGTTTACTGGATCAAGATGATTACACCCGCCTATGCGGCCAAGATGGCCGCTTACAATCAATGGATCAACGAGGGCATCTATGCCTGTTGCGATCAACTCAGCGATGCCGACCGCAAGAAGGATTGCGGCACTTTCTTCAAGTCGATCCACGCGACCCTGAACCATGTTCTCTGGGGGGACCAGATGTGGATGCACCGCCTGGTGGAAACGCCTGCACCCATATCGCCCGACATTGCCGGCTCGTTGGTCCAGTATGAGGCCTATGGCGATCTGAAGCGCGAGCACATGGCGTGTGGTGAGATGATCCGCGATTGGGCGACAAACCTCGACCAGGCGGCGCTCGATGCGGATCTGAACTGGTACTCGGGTTCGGCGGGTCGTGAGATGACGCATCCGCGCTGGGTGATTGTCACCCATATGTTCAACCATCAGACGCACCATCGCGGCCAGGTCCATGCGGCGCTGACGCAGTTCGGGATCGAAACACCGGTTATGGACATTCCGATGATGCCCTAGGGTGCTGCCCGTTCGGCCTTTCTGTCTGACAGGTATCGTAAGAGGGTGCTGCACTGCCCGTTGATGGCGGCGACGCCGATCAGGATGGCGATTAGCCCTGTTATAAGCTGCCAGGTCAGCGCCTCGCCCAGCAGCACCACGCCGATGACGACGCTGACTGCCGCGCGGGCATAGGCGACGCTGGAGGTGCCGAGGGCGCCAAGCGTGTTGACCAGGCGGAAATAGAGAACGAAGGCGGCTGCGGTGGAGAGCGATGCCAGCGCCGCGAGCGCAAGAACCGAAGCGCGCGACGGCGTGAGCGCCGTCGGGTCTTCGAAAACAACGCTTGCAGGGAGCATGACGGTCGCGGCGATCGTGAGCGTGGCGGCGGCGGTGACCTCCGGTGCGATGGACGCGAAGCGCCGGCCATAGATCATCGCCAGCCCATAGCTGATCGTCGCGCCGGTGATGGCGAGTTGACCGAGCACGTGGGACCCGAGGCCCTTCAAAGCGTCGAATCCGATGAGGAAGGTCACGCCACCCAGTCCCACGAGGACCCCGAACGCGCGCTCAAGGCTCACCCCTTCGTGGCGTATCCAGATCAGCGTAATCAGAAACACGAAGATCGGCGTGGTCGAGTTCAGAATGCCCGCAAGGCCGCTGTCGACGAACTGCTGACCCCAGGTGATCATGGTGAAGGGCGCCATGTATCCGATCACGGCCTGCACGCAGAAACGGCGCCATGTTGCAGTGTCTGTCGGCACATTGCGACGCCGATAGAGTACGACAAGCCAAAGAAGCGACGCGGCGATCAGGACCCGGACGCCGACGAGGGTCACGGGTGTGATGGTCCCAACGGCAATCTTGATCAACCCGTATGATGCGCCCCACAGCAGCGAAAGGAGCGCAAGCAACATGAGCTCACGCGCGAGCGAAACGGGTTTGGCTTCGGTGTCTTCCATTGTCGGTGCGGCGGTCTGGTCTCGGTTTTCGGCCTGCGTCTACCAGACGTCCCAGAACGGCCGGGCAAGCTCGCGCGTGACCTGCTCCCGGGTCAGACCGACATCTTTCAACATCCGGTCGTCGAGGCGGCCAAGTGCACGGCGTTGGCGTGCGGTTTCGCGCCATGCTTCGATCGTGACCAAAGCATCGCGTACAAAACCTGCGATAGACTGCTGAATGTCCCGGGAGCCGTGTGTTCCGGCGTTAGCGCGAATCCGTGGAACCGGAGAGAACGGGACAGGTGCCTTCTCCTGTAGCGACATGGTGTGATCCTCCGTTTTTGACCTTGAGCGCCCCGGTCCGAACCGGCTGCACGTCAGCATTCATAATTCGTTGATAGTCGAAATATGATTGAATTGTCGAGAA
>JANQLP010000123.1 GCA_028280515.1 Hyphomicrobiales bacterium | reverse complement strand
CGTCTTCGAATTTGACATCGGCGAGGAACCGCTTGTAGCGCTTGATCAGTTGACCGGGTATCAGGGGCGCGGGAAATTGCATGGCAGGGGACCTTAGGTAGGCGAGGGCCGGGCCGCAAGACAGGATGGGCGCGGACAGCGCGTTTTGTGAGCCGGGCAGCCGCAAAAAGGAACAGGCGTGACGGAAAAGGTGAACGAGAATGGCGAGAAAATCGTGACGGCGGCGCTGCTTGTCATCGGTGATGAGATTCTCTCCGGTCGTACCAAAGACAAGAATATCGGGTACATTGCCGACTATCTGACGGCCATCGGTATCCAGTTGTTCGAAGTGCGCATCGTGGCCGACGTCGAGGAGAGGATCGTGGCGGCGGTGAACGCCCTGCGGAAAACTCATGACTATGTGTTCACCACCGGCGGCATCGGTCCCACTCATGACGACATCACTGCCGATGCGGTGGCAAAGGCGTTCGGCGTTTCCCTCGATGTTGACCCGCGCGCCGTCGCGGTCATGGAAACGCGCTATGGCCCCGGCGAGTTCACGCCGGCGCGCAAGCGTATGGCGCGCATCCCTGAAGGCGGCGAGCTTGTCGCGAATTCGGTTTCCGCGGCGCCCGGTTTCATGATCGGGAACGTGATCGTCATGGCCGGGGTTCCGCGGATCATGCAGGTGATGCTGGATGACGTCGCGCCCCGCCTGCGCACGGGCGCGAAGATGCTCTCGCGGACTGTGCGGGTGGAACGGCCCGA
This sequence comes from Hyphomicrobiales bacterium, assembly GCA_028280515.1. Lineage (GTDB taxonomy): Bacteria > Pseudomonadota > Alphaproteobacteria > Rhizobiales > Methyloligellaceae > UBA2767. Next base: position 9,048 of record JANQLP010000123.1, on the reverse strand, counting down.
AGGCGCGGTCGCTCCCGGACTGGGCCGGGTTCAGGAGGCCTATCCGGATGTGCAGATGGGCAGCTACCCGTTCTATGAAAAGGATACGTTCGGGACGCAGCTCGTTCTGCGGTCGATCAACGAGAGCGACCTCGCCGAGGCGCTCAGTGCAATATGGCGGATGCTGGAGGCGGAAGGGTTCGCCGACGCGGCGTCCGACGTCGGAACGCCGGCCGTTGCGGGCGCGAACTAAGGGGCATCGGTAAATGGTCAAACCGTGCGGGACACCGGGTCTCTCGTCGTGGGATCAGATCAGCTGCTATTGCGAACGGGCGCTCAATCCAGATTTCTGGGCGGAGCCGCTCAATGCCATGTCCAATCTGGCATTTCTGTTCGCGGCCGCGTTCGCCTTTGCCGATTACCGCATTCGCCGACCCGCGCAAGGCGGGGTGGCAATCGTCTGCCTGATCTTTCTGTTGATGACGATCGGTGTCGGCAGCTTCCTGTTTCACACCTATGCGACGCTCTGGGCGAACCTTGCTGATGTGATCCCGATTGTCCTCTTTGTCGGTTCCTACATGGTTCTGGCCCTGAGGTGGTTTCTCGGCCTGTCTCTGCCAATGGCCCTTTTGGCAACCTTCGGCGTAGTGGCCATATCCGTCACCATGTTCGAGTGCGGTTTCATCTTCCAGATCGAGGCTTGCCGGGCGATCGGCGGGTCCTTCAACGGCTCGCTCGCCTATGCGCCGGCGCTTGCATCGCTCATCGTGGTCGGTGCGATCCTGTATCGGCGCAAACACCCGGCGACGGATTTGGTGCTTTCCGCGACCTGCGTGTTTTTCGTGTCCCTGGTGTTGCGGACACTTGACGGCTGGCCGGGGGACGGCGAGCACGCCATCGGCTGCATGGTTCGGCAGATGGGAGACCAGACCATACACCTCGGTACCCATCCGTTCTGGCACATCCTGAACGGCGTGATGCTCTACCTGTTGTTGCGCGCGGCGATCAACAACACGCCGGACTCCAAACCCGCTTGAGGTTTCACGTGCCATTGCTGCTTCCCGGCTGGTTCGGATAAGCAGTCACGGCCACCCATCGATCTCCGACTTTCGGGCCGCATCCGCGGCCCTTTTTCTTGCCCGCCATTGAACCTTTTTGGCCGCGCCCGCGACCAAGGGACATGTGGGCGGCAGGAACGCTCATCCATTTCAGACATTCAGCGTCGTTCAGGCGCGTTCCGCTCGATGCGGGGCACGTTTTTTTGCGCAATGTCAGGGCGTTACCAGTTCAGGTGAGTACACGCCATAACCTGTGGGCCGGACACCAGCAAAAAGAAACCCCCGCGAAAGCGGGGGTCTCATCAGAGTTTGTATGGAGCCCGGATCAAGTCCGGGGACTCGGCGGTGTTGCGTGTCGCGGGTGCCTCAACTGCACCCGCTCGTCGCGCCGCAGGTGTCGCACTTCAGGCAGGTGCCGTTGCGCACCAGCGTGAAGTTGCCGCAGTCGCCGCACGCTTCACCCTCATAGCCCTTCACGCGGGCCTCCATGATGAGGTCGGTCTCGCTGCGCTCGGCGAGCCCGGTGTCGAGGTTGGCGGCGGGCGGAGGGGGGAGAACCTCCTCGACCGCCGCCGCAGCACCAAGGCTGCGCGGCTGTGGTGACAAATTGTCGGACGTAAGGGAGGAACTCGTTTTTTGGGATACGTCCGACGATCCACCCCCCGCTGCCACCGCAGTTGCCCCGGCAGTCTGCCCCGCGACCACGACCAGCTTGTCCTTGAGCTGGCCGCGGGTGAAACCGTGAGAGACGAATTGCGCCGCGACACCGTCCTCGTTCCTGCCTTCCTTGACACCGGTGCCGAGGCCCGTGCCCGTGATCTCCGACGGGTCGACGTGTGCCAGTTCGTGACGCCCGAGATAGGACACGGCGAGTTCGCGGAAGATGTAGTCGAGGATCGAAGTCGCGTTCTTGATCGAGTCGTTGCCCTGCACGATGCCGGCGGGCTCGAAGCGCGTGAAGGTGAACGCGTCGACGAACTCCTCCAGCGGCACGCCATATTGCAGGCCGACGGAGACGGCGATGGCGAAGTTGTTCATCAACGACCGGAAGGCAGCGCCTTCCTTGTGCATGTCGATGAAGATCTCGCCGAGCCGACCGTCGTCATATTCGCCTGTATGCAGATAGACCTTATGGCCGCCGACGATGGCCTTCTGGGTGTAGCTCTTGCGCCGGTCGGGTAGGCGCTCGCGTTCCGCCTTTGCGCGCATGCGCTCGACGACCCGCTCGACGATTTTCTCGGCAACCACCTCCGCGCGCTGCGCCGCCGGCTGGTCGCTGGCGACCGCTTCGAGCGCCTCGTCCTGCTCATCCTCATCCTGCCCGAGCACCTGCGCGTTCAGGGGCTGGGACAGTTTCGAGCCGTCGCGGTAGAGCGCGTTGGCTTTCAGCGCGAGGCGCCAGGAGAGGTTGTAGGCGTCCTTGCAGTCCTGAACGGTCGCGTCGTTCGGCATGTTTATGGTCTTGGAAATGGCGCCCGAGATGAACGGCTGTGCCGCGGCCATCATGCGGATGTGGCTTTCCCAGGACAGGTACCGCTTGCCGGTCTTGCCGCACGGGTTGGCGCAATCGAACACCGGCAGGTGCTCGTCTTTGAGGCCGGGTGCACCCTCAAGCGTCATCGCGCCGCAGCAATGCTGGTTCGCGTCCTCGATCTCGGATTTGGAGAAGCCGATTTCGCTCAGCAGGCAGAAATCGGCCGAGTCGAGCAGCTCCGCGTCGAGGCCGAGTGCACCGGTGCAGAACTCTTCGCCCAGCGTCCATTTGTTGAAAGCGAACTTGATGTCGAAGGCACTCTTGAGGGCGCCTTCAAGGGCCTCGAGAATCTCGTCGGTGAAGCCCTTGGCCTTGAGCGCCTCGTGGTTGACGCCCGGCGCGTCCTTCAGCGTTCCGTGACCGACCGCATAGTCGATGATCCCGGCGACCGTCTCTTCATCGTAACCGAGGGTGCGCAGGGCCTCAGGTACCGTGCGGTTGATGATCTTGAAATACCCGCCGCCGGCAAGCTTCTTGAACTTCACGAGCGCGAAATCGGGCTCGATGCCGGTGGTGTCGCAATCCATCACCAGGCCGATGGTGCCCGTCGGCGCGATGACGCTGGACTGCGCATTGCGGAAGCCGTGTTCGCGGCCAAGCTCCAGCGCGCAATCCCAGGCGGCCGCCGCGTGCGCGACAAGCGTCTTGTCGGGGCAGGCCGCATGGTCCAGCGGCACCGGGCTGGTGGCGAGTTTCTCGTAACCGTCCGCCTTGCCGTGGGCGGCGCGGCGGTGGTTGCGGATCACGCGCAGCATGTGCTTCGCGTTCTTCTTGTAGCCGTCGAAGGGCCCGAGCTCACCCGCCATCTGCGCCGAAGTGGCGTAGGAGATGCCGGTCATAAGCGCGCTGATGGCGCCGCAGATGGCGCGGCCTTCTTCGGAGTCGTAAGGAATGCCGCTCGCCATCAGCAGGCCGCCGATGTTGGCGTAGCCGAGACCGAGCGTGCGGTAGACATAGGAGAGTTCGGCGATCTGGCGCGACGGGAACTGGGCCATCAGAACCGAAATCTCAAGCACGATCGTCCACAGCCGCACGGCGTGCTCGAATTTCTCGACCTCGAACGCGCCGTCTTCCTGGCGGAACTGCATCAGATTGAGCGAGGCGAGATTGCACGCCGTGTCGTCGAGGAACATGTATTCCGAGCACGGGTTGGAGGCGCGGATTTCGCCGCTTGCCGGGCAGGTGTGCCAGTCGTTGACCGTGGTGTGGAACTGAATGCCCGGATCGGCACAGGCCCAGGCGGCATGGCCGATCGATTCCCACAGTTCGCTGGCGTTGATCGTTTCGGCGACCTCGCCATCGGTGCGGCGGATCAGCTTCCAGTCGCCGCCGGCCTCGACGGCCTGCAGGAACTCGTCGGTGACGCGCACCGAATTGTTGGAGTTCTGCCCCGACACGGTGAGGTAGGCTTCGGAATCCCAGTCCGTGTCGTAGGTGCGGAAGTCGATCGACTCATATCCCTGACGCGCGAACTGGATCACCCGCTGGATGTAATTATCCGGCACGTTGGCGTTGCGCGCCGCGCGAATCTCGCGCTTCAGCGCCGGGTTCCTTTTCGGCACGAAGCAGTCGTCGCCGTCGGCATCGCAATTGATGCACGCCTTCATCACCGCGCTCAGCCGTTCGGCGCAAATCCTTGAGCCTGTGACCAGGGCGGCGACCTTCTGTTCCTCGCGTACCTTCCAGTTGATGTAATTCTCGATGTCCGGATGGTCGACGTCGACCACGACCATCTTGGCGGCGCGGCGGGTTGTGCCGCCCGACTTGATGGCGCCGGCGGCGCGGTCGCCGATGCGCAGGAAGCTCATCAGCCCGGAGGACTTTCCGCCGCCCGAAAGCGGTTCATTTTCACCGCGCAGGTAAGAGAAGTTGGAGCCGGTTCCGGAGCCGTATTTGAACAGGCGTGCCTCGCGGACCCACAGATCCATGATGCCGTTTTCGTTGACCAGATCGTCTTCGATCGACTGGATGAAGCATGCGTGCGGCTGGGGGTGCTCGTAGGCGGTTTCCGACAGGCGCAACTCGCCGGTCTCGTAGTCGACGTAGAAGTGGCCCTGGCTCGGCCCGTCGATGCCGTAGGCCCAGTGCAGGCCGGTGTTGAACCATTGGGGGGAGTTGGGGGCGGCCATCTGCATGGCGAGCATGTAGCGGTGCTCATCGAAGAAGGCGCGGGCATCTTCCTCGCTGGAAAAATAGCCGCCTTTCCAGCCCCAGTACGTCCAGGTGCCGGCCAGACGGTCGAATACCTGCCGCGCGTCGGTTTCGCTGCTGAAGCGTTCCTCTTCCGGCAGTTCGGCAAGCGCCTCCTCGTCGGCCTCGAAACGCCACAGCCAGGAGGGGACCGTGTTTTCCTCAACCCGCTTCAGCTTTGCCGGCACGCCCGCCTTGCGGAAATATTTCTGCGCCAGAATGTCCGACGCCACCTGGCTCCAGTGCGCCGGAACCGCAAAACTCTCAAGCTGGAAGACGACCGATCCGTCCGGATTGCGGATTTCACTGGTCGCGTCCCGGAACTCAATTGCGTCGTAGGGAGATTTCCCTTCTTCCGTAAATCGCCTCTCAATGCGCATCTTAATTCAAACCCCCAATTCCTGATGGGACGCGTCGCACACGCGCAACGCCAACCGTTGACATAACAACGGCCCTTGCCGTTCTGTTTGACGCGATCCCCGCACGAGGCTTACCGCCTCTTTTGATCTTCCCGGCCGGACCCTGCATTGCGGGCCGACCGAATTCACTTAAACTCGAATGGAGGCGCGCCACTCGCCTCCCGTCACGTTGCTTCATCACGCGCGCGCATGGCGCCGTTCCCGCCGGTTCGCTTTGGAAAGTGCCTGGAGCCACAGTGGCCCCTGCGAACCGGAAGTGTGCAACGCGGTACAGCCCGTTCAGAGAACACCGGGCAATTGCTCGCCCGAAGAACCAGCACCGTCGCGCGATTCTGATGCGGCGTCAAGATGTAGTATGACAGAGGTTAAAATACGCTAAATGTTGTGGGCATGACCGTTACATCCTGTGCAAGAATGCTTGCACAAGCTGTGGAAATCATGGGGAAATTTGAAACTGAACCGGTCCATTGAAGGTCCGGCGGATGCGGACCAGACGTCGGTACTTCAAGACCGGCGGAGCTTACACCGATTCGAGTGGCCGTAAACCCGTCCGCATCCGGTCCGCAGCCACGTGCCGGCATTTCTCAGGGAGGCACCTGCCTGAGGGGGTACCCCAAAAAAGAGGGGGCTCGTAAGCCCCCTCCGATTACAGAGTTCTGTGAGTTCTCGCTCGTCGTTCCGCGAGCCCTCAGGAGCGACCCGTAAGCCGCAGCATTGCATCAATCAATCTGCGCCGAAGAGCGCCAAACCGGCATCGGAATGTGGCGTGTCGCGCCAGATCCGGTGACGCAATCCCCAAGGCGGATCGGGCCATTACAAGGTGGGACAGCATGACTGGTCATACTTTTCATCTGCTGGGCCAGCGGCGCTTGGCCCATATTGACGATTCGTATGCACTCAGTGCGCCTTTAGGGGGAATATGTGCACTCAGTGCGCTGAAGTCAAGGTTAAAAGCGCAACCAGTGCACATTTGTATTTGGACTTTGCGTAAGCCGTGTGACAATCTGCGCTTAGGAGATCAACATGACGAGTTCAGAGTGCGAGACCATGACTCCAAAACAATTTCGGCAATGGAGAAAATCGCTCGGCCTGAAGCAGAAAGAGGCGGCGGAGTTGCTCGGGCTGAAAAAGCGGATGATCCAGTACTACGAAAAAGGCGAACGGGACGGAAAAGAGATCACCATTCCGAAGTATGTGCGCCTGGCCTGCTACGCGGTCGGCAGGGGCGTCCACGACTTTGACGGCGAGAAGATAACCAATGGCGATACAGCCCGCGCCGCCTAGCCGGAAAAACTATTGATTTCAATAAATTAGAATGTGTTCCGGACTTCAGGTCCGCACCGCTTCCAGCGTTTGGACATGCTCCGGCCATGTCTGGAAGGGCCGGATGGCAAGGTGCGTGTTGTGGTACTGGGGAACCCCGGTAACTTCTTCTCCCAGCCATGCGGGATGCCTGAAGCTCTGTGCCTCGTCGCACAGCTCGATCTCGGCGACAACCAGGCCATGGTTTCGGCCGCGATAGTCGTCGATTTCCCACACGCAACCGGCCCATTCGACATCATACCGGACCTTCTCGATCGCGTTTCCGTTGCACATTTCCATCAGGGTCAGACCTTCGCGCAGAGGAATTTCCTGCTCGAATTCGAAACGGCTCAAACCGGATTTGGGAGATTTGACCGTCAGGGTCGCCGTCGTTTCGTCAGTGATTCGCACTCTCACGCTAACGGCATCGCCGGTTGTCAGATAACCCTGGCGGATATGGCACGCACGTTTCAGGGACTGGCGCCAGGAAGACCCCACCACAAGGTATTTGCGTTCGATTTCGATTGCCAAAGAACGATGCCCCGCGCCGTGGATTATTGTGGTTTCGGAGGTGAACGGAAAAAACGTCAATGCTGACGATGACTTGTCAGCGAAATATAATCTTCTCTGATAACCCCCATCATTATGGTAGCGCATTTCTTTCCACTGGCAAGGAGACTTTCGGCGACAGGTGCCCAAAAAAGCGGCGCGTCTTCCGACCCGTGAGGCGCCGCCCTGACGATGCGCCGGACGCCGGTGCATTCCGTGACGCGGCCACGTCTGGACAGCGTGAGGTGAAACCGTCATAGTCCGGCCCGCATTCGAGGCCTCAGGCGGCAAACTGACATGGGACTTCTTAAAGAGATATTTGCGTGGTGGACAGGCAACACCTACGGAACACGTCTTTTCACGTTCCGCAAAGGGGTGCTCGTCGGTGAGGATGAGTTCGGCAATCGCTACTATCGCGAGCGGAACGGGACACGGCGCTGGGTGATTTACCGTGACCTTGCCGAGGCATCCAAGGTGCCTCCTGACTGGCACGGCTGGCTTCATTACACGGTCGACGATCCGCCGACCGAGGAAGAGTATACGCCGAAGTCCTGGCAGAAGCAGCATCAACCGAACATGACCGGGTCGCCGGCGGCTTACCGGCCGCGCGGCAGCACGCTCGTTCCGGGCGACCGGCCTCCCGCGACGGGCGATTACCAAGCCTGGCGGCCGGAGTAGCCCGCTCTTGCCTTGTCGCTTCGTCCTTAACGACTTTTAAGATGCAAGGTTGCCTTCCTGTTGCCATCGTCCCGTCTGAAACACCCGCACACAGAAACGAGACCGCAACGGTCAAACCCGGCTTTGAGCCGTCGGCAGAGCTGTATTAAGACCATGAACGAGATTGCAGGCGAGGCGATGACCCAGACGCGGATAGGCACAACGGTTTGCGGATTACTGTACGTGTTCCTCGTCGCTTGTGCGATCTGGCCGGAGGCGGCGCATGCGCAGAAGATCGAAAACCCGATCGCGGTGTTTGCTGCCCTCGACAAGGTCACCGCACGCATCTCACCGCTCGAGATTCCGGTTGGCGAAACGGTCAAGTTCGGCGCGCTGACGGTCACCCCGCGGGTGTGCTTCACCCGCCCGCCGACCGAGCCGCCCCTGACGTCCGCCTTTGTCGAGGTTGAGGAAATCAAGCTCTCCGGGGAGAAGCACCGGATATTCACAGGCTGGATGTTTGCCCAGAGCCCGGGACTTCACGCGGTGGAGCACCCGGTGTTCGATGTCTGGCTGACCAGTTGCAAGACGAACGCGCCGCCGCAGTCGGAAGGCAATCGGGAGAACTCGCCGGCGCCCAGCAACGCGCCGTCCAACTGACGCTGGAACGCCTCGCGTGAAACCTCGACCGCGCCGAAGCGGACCAGGTGCTCCGTCAGAAACTGCGTATCGAGCAGGGTGAAGCTCCCATATTTCAGCCGCGCCGCGAGATAGACCAGCGCGATCTTGCTGGCATCGCGCCCGCGCGAAAACATGCTCTCTCCGAAAAACGCACCGCCGAGGCGGACGCCGTACAGACCGCCGAGCAAGCGGCCTTCGTTCCAGACTTCGACGGTATGGCAATGCCCAAGGTCGAACAGTTCGCCATAAAGTGAGCGTATGCGCTTGTTGATCCACGTGGTCTGGCGGCCCGGCTGAGGTTCGGCGCAGCCATCGATCACCGCTTCGAAATCATGGTCGATTCGTACTTCGAACTGTTCCCGGCGGATCGTCCGGGCGAGTCGGCGCGGAACGTGGATCGAATCGAGCGGCAGAATGCCCCGGCGCTCAGGCTCGATCCAGTACAGCGCGCTGTCTTCGGCGCTTTCCGCCATGGGGAAGATGCCACACGCATAGGCCTTGAGCAGGACCTGCGGTGTGATATCGACCATGATGTCGTTGATTGAAGCCATAGCCTAGAGCCTTCTCGATCAAATCCGAGTCAATTCTGTTTCTCGATTGGCGTGTGCGATCCGTCGCTGAAGCGGTCGCAGCGCGATGCAGCGCATCGGGCAAGGCCGTTTCGTCGGCGGGCGTCCGC
>JANQLP010000077.1 GCA_028280515.1 Hyphomicrobiales bacterium | reverse complement strand
TCGAGTATCTCCGAGTGCGCACGGGCGGCGCGGCCAACCTCAGCATCATGTGAAACGGAGGAACGCGGTGAGTGACGCTGCGCCGGTTTGGCGATCTTGTCCGCTTTTCTTGGCATGCCAACGGTATACCAAACTTCATACAATATCGAAAGAGGCTTTGCCGCCACGGTCCTCTTTCGCCGTTGCATCGCACACGCCACCGACAAGATTCAGTCCCAGCAGCCGTGCCGATGAGAGATCGATGTAGCTGGGAACAGCCTCAAGATTGCCGGTCAGGGTGTCGAGCCGGGACCGTGCAGTTCTCGCCAGCTCTTCCGCTTCCTCTATGCCGACCAACTCGAAACGAATTTCGTCGCCGGGAAGGGTCTGTGCGAGTCGACCCAGATCACAGGAAATCACGGTCGCAATCTTCGGATACCCGCCGGTTGACTGACGATCAGCCAGGAGAATGATCGGTCTGCCGGATCCCGGAACCTGAACTGAGCCGAACGCAATGGCATCGGACACGATATTGCTACCTTTCGCATGCTTGAGTTCTGGCCCATCTAGGATCATCCCCATCCGATCCTTGCGTACCGTGACCGTGAAGGACGCACTCAGAAAAAGCTCCCAGGTTTCCGCGTCGAAGTAGTCGTCCTGCGGACCTGCAACAACGCGGATCGGATCGGCTTTCCGTTTCGGCACCTCGGTCAGGCGGCGGGCGGATTCGCCGGCCCTGGACGGTATGAATGGCAACGTGTCGCCGCACTGCAGTGACCGCCCCTGATATCCGCCAACAGCCGAGCGGCTATGGGTGGATCGTGATCCCAGGACAGGTGGCACGCCGACTCCCTGACCAAGTGCAAGAAATCCGTAAGCAGCCTCGCGCAGCGGACCAATGGAAAGTGTGACGCCGGATTCGAGCCAGAAGCTCGTCCATGGTTCTCGCGGAGTTCCGTCGACATCGATCCGGCACGATGCACCTGTAAAGGCGACCAGTGTCCGCTCATCTGTGCTGAACTTCCCGCCGGTCCCTGCGAACTCAATAACTGCCGCATTCTCATCTGCCGAAACCAACGCGTTCGCAATGCGATATGCATCGACGTCCATTACACCCGATTCCGAAACACCAAACCTCTGGGCTCCGATCCGGCCGGCGTCCTGAACCATTGTCGCTGGTCCGCAGGACAATACCTGCAGCCGACTCATCGCAGTTCCTCGCAGCTTGCCGTAACCTCGCCCGCCTCCGTCAGCGCATCCAACCGCGCGGCTTCGTCTTCGGAGATGCATTCGAACTGAACTTCATCACCAGCGCGAAGCAGGATGGCCGGCTCGCGCTTCGGATCGAACAGTCGCAGTGGCGTTCGGCCAATCAAGCGCCAACCGCTAGGACTCGCCACCGAGTTGATCGCGCTTTGCATGCCGCCAATTGAGATCGCGCCGGCGGGACACAAGGGGCGCGGATTGGTGAGTCTCGACGTATGGATTGCATCGGGTAAGCCGCCGAGATAGGCAAAACCTGGCATGAACCCGATCATGTAAACGCGGTAACGGGCGTTGCTGTGCAGGGCTGTGACTTCGTCAACCGAAAGCCCGTGGACTCTGGCTACATCCTCCAGGTCCAGTCCGGCTTCTCCCCCATAGAATGCCGGCACTGTCCACAAACGTCTTTCAACTTCATCGCTGAGTTCCTCGGTGATGCGGCATTGCAATTCATCGATCAGACTGGCCGAACTTCGCCGTATCGGATCATAGCGAATGAACAGCGAACGATAGGTCGGGATGGTTTCCAGGACACCGTCGACGGGCTGCCGGGCGAGGTCCTGATCAAGGCTGATCACCTGCCGGTTCACCACCGGGTCGACCGTCTCTCCAAACTCGATGATGACCCCCTGATCAGCGGCCTGCAAAAACCGTGGATACGCTTTTTTCGGCATTTTAGCCCCGAAGCTTAATCGTCTCGGGCAACCAAGTTGCGAGTTCGGGGAAGACTGCGAGGACGACCGTCAAAACCACCATGATCAGGAAAAATGGAAGAGCCGCCCGCGCGATCGATGAGATGCTATCTCCCGTCAGTCCCTGAATCACGAACAGGTTAAACCCGACCGGTGGGGTGATTTGCGCCATTTCGACGACGAGAACGATGAAGACACCGAACCAGACCTTGTCGTAACCCGCGTCCAATACCAGTGGCAGGGTGATGGAGAGCGTCATGACGATGGCAGACATGCCCTCCATCACGCAACCAAGGAGGCCATAGAAGATGATCAAGACAACGATCAGCATGAATGGCGAAAGCTCCAGCGGCTTGATCACCCCGGCAACGAAACGCGGCACGCCGAGGTAGCCAAGCGCAACCGACAGGAACACCGCGCCAATGATGATCAACCCGATCATCGAGATCGTGCGACTGGCCTGGAGGAAGGCCTCGCAGAGGTTTTTTATCGTTATCGTCCGCTGGAAGACGCCAATCACAAGCGAGCCAAGGACACCGACCGCTGCCGCTTCGGTCGGGCTGGCAATTCCGCCATACATCGAACCGATGACACAAAGGATCAGCAACAGGACCGGTAGCAGATTGAACAGCGCGGCAAAGCGTTCGCCAAGGGTCATTGGCGGTGGCGGCGAGCCGACAACGGACGGTTTCAGGATCGACATCGTGCCGAGATAGGCCATGTAAGATCCCGCCAGAAGAACGCCGGGAATGACGCCCGCGAGGAAGAGCTTCAGGATCGATTCTTCGGCAAGCACGCCATAAATGATCATGATGACGCTGGGAGGGATGAGGAATCCGAGAGTCCCCGAGCCGGCCAATGAGCCCAAAACCATCCGCCGGTCATAACCGCGACTGAGAAGTTCGGTCGCGGTGATCCTACCGACCGTGGCCGTCGTGGCCGCCGATGAACCCGACACGGCTGCAAACAAAGTGCTTGCCAAGACCGTGATATGGCTCATGCGGCCGGGAATGCGATGTGTCCAAGGCGCAAGACCCGAGAAGAGCGATTCCGAAAGACGCGTCCGGAACAGAATCTCCGCCATCAGGATGAACAGGGGTAACGCGAGTATCTCCTTGCTGGTTGCGACATTCCACACCTGCTGGGCCAGCAGCTTGTAGACCGGCAATAGCGGCTTGAAGATGGCCAGCGAGCCAACCCCCACGCCTATCAGGCCAAGCGCAACCCAGACTCCGATACCGAGCAAGCCCAGAAGCAGAACCAATACGGCGATTAGTACCTTGCCCACTTCAGATATGGTCCGCTGTACTTGTTTCGGCCTCGGCGCCGAATCCGATCCGGATAGCGCGGACCATAAGTTGGAAGGCAAAGATCACACTGCCGGTCAGAAACACCAGTTGCGGAATCCAAAGCGGTGTTGCAACAACCGAAAACGATTTCGCGCCGCGCTTGAAAGACTGGTACGCCTGATCGCCGAGGGCGAAGCAAACATAACAGGCGATGGCGAAGGCCAGAACCGTTGCCAGCAATTTCACCTTGTGTGCCATTGACTTCGGCAGTGCTTCGTTGAGCAGGGTTACGCGGACATGGATACCGTGCTTGAGCGCGCTAGCCGCAGCCAAAAAGAACACCGCACCCATCAGATAGGCCGAATAATCCCATGCTATCGGGATGCTGGCGCCAAGCAGATTGCGCGCGAACACCTCCGACAGCATCAGTACAAGCAGGCCAAGCAAAGCGAGACCGGCGGTCCATCCGGCAAACGTGCTCAGGCGATCGACCCAACGCAGAGCCCGATCCAATCCAGATGGAATTTCAGTTGTTAGGCGACCCGCCATCTTCATTCCCATTCTCGCGGCCCGCGGAATGACTGCGCAAAAGCTCTAAGACTTTCAAGGTACCAAGCCGGGGCACCAAGCGCCGCCGAATCACCGGCGGCGCCTAGTGTGACCGACTTACTCTATCACCTCGACATAGTCCGCGATGATCTGCTTGGCTTCCGGCACGCGCTCGGCGAACTGATCCCAAAGCGGACGGGCGCGCTCCACAAGCGCGGCACGGAGTTCTGCGTTGGGGGTCGATACCTCTATACCGTTCTCGGCAAGAATTTTCAGCTTCGTGCCATCCTCGCGACGGCTGCTCAGCCAAAACTCCGCCTCGACTTTCTTGCCGAGGGCCTCGATCGCATCGCGGTGCTCTGGCGGCAACGCGTTCCAGGCGTCGAGATTAACCGACACCATGTTTGACGAAGCCTGCCAGTTAAATCTGCTCATGTGGCCGAGAAACTCCCAGAACTTTCCATCGACGCCGGAGGAGGAGGACGTCGTAACACCCTCAATTGTGCCTGCTGCAAGCGAAGGAACAACCTCACCCCAAGGAAGCTGCAGTGGTGCAGCACCGAGCTTTGTGAAGAAATCGTGGCCATTTGCATCGACCACACGCAGCTTGAAGGCATCAAGATCGTCGATGGTGTCGATCTTCATCTTCGAGTACACGGCCTGCCCGGGCCACGGGACGATGTAGAGGATCTTCTGGTTGTACTCGGCTGCGACCCGCTCAAATACCGGTCTGACGAACTTGTGCAGAAGTGCTAGTTTCTGTGACGTCGGCGCCAGGAACGGCAGTGACTCGATACCCATGATCGGAGCCTCACCGGACTGCTGGTTCAAGAGCACATCTGCGATCGGGACCAGTCCGTCACGTACGGCGACCATTCCTTCGGGCCCTTTAATCCCAAGCGATCCGCCAGAATGGACAGTGATCTTGACCTCGCCGTTCGTGGCCTTATTCACCATCTCGGCAAATGCGCGGGCATTCTTTGTGTGGAAATTGCCATCTGGCCAGACGACCGACATGTCCCATTTGGTCTCGGCCTGCGCCGCGAACACACCCATGGCAAGTACAGCCAGCGCGCCGAAAACAGCGGTCCGAAAGAGCTTCGTAATTCGACTCATTTAGGTTTCCTCCCTGATCGTAGCACTTATTCCGATGTTGCTGACGCCGCAGCACATCGCTACAAGTCATACGATTTCTTGTTTGGTATACCGAACGTATGCCGCATAACGTTATTGGTCAAGCGATGCTGAGCCAGTAGCCTGGGCGCATAGTTAGGTGCTGAGTCAGCCCAAGACACCAAGGCTGCCGGACGCACCACTTCAAAAGGACTTCCACGGAGATAAAATGACACGCAACATCGACCTTAACTGCGATATGGGAGAGAGCTTTGGTGCCTTCGAGGTCGGCAATGATGCAGCGATGGTCGAGGTCGTCACCACGGTGAATATTGCCTGCGGCTTTCACGCCGGTGACCCCCTCGTCATACATCGCACGATCCAGATGGCCAAAGACAATGGCGTAAACGTCGGCGCTCATCCGAGTTTCATGGATCTTTGGGGGTTTGGCCGACGACCCATCCAGGGCGAGCGACCCGCGGATATTGAAAAGCAGATTATCTACCAGATCGGCGCGGTCCAGGCGATGGCAGACACGCTCGATTGGCCGATCACCCATGTCAAGACCCATGGTTCGCTGGGCAATATGGCTGCCGTTGACGCCGACCTGGCGAAGGCGTGCGTTGGCGCCGTGAAGGCCGTGGATTCGAATCTTGCCTTCATTACCCTGCCCTACTCGGAAACCTACGATGCGGCGCAAGCGGCAGGAATTCCGGTTATCTGCGAGGTCTTTGCGGATCGGACCTATGACGATCAGGGACGATTGACCTCACGCAAGCTCCCGGATGCGATGATTCACGATGTTGGCCAAGCGACAGAGCATGTTCTGCGTATGGTCGTAGATGGCGAGATCCTGACCACTGGCGGAAAGCGCCTGCCTGTTGAGGCGCAGACGATCTGCGTTCATGGTGACACGCCGGGGGCGGTATCGATCGCGAAGCAACTGCGCCTTTCGCTGGAGCAATCCGGCTTGACCGTCGCCCCGTTCCAGACTGCGCGCCACGTTTGACAGGCTCAAGCTAGCGCAGACTGACCATAATCCTGCGAATTCAACATCCGGCCTTGATTGTCTCGGTTGCCCACCGTCAGACCATTTGAACGGTCGAATGAAATAGGTCACGGCCCATCGGGACGGAAAGAAGACGTACCGAAATGAGGTGGCCTACGGTCAGGAAACGTTCGGCAGCGCGGTCGTTCGAACCATCAATTCAGTCCAATCTGACCGACCGCCTCCAGTAGCACTTCGGCGCCGGTCACGAGGTCAGCCTCGGCCGTATCCTCCTCGAAACTGTGGCTGATGCCGGCGATCGAGGGCACAAACAGCATGGCCGAGGGCATCACCCGAGCCACATTGGTAGCGTCGTGCATGGCGCCGGACGTCATGCGCCGCCAGCGCTTGGGCGCCTTGCGCTCCGCTGCCGTCGCAAGTGCCGTACAAAGCCGTTCGTCGAACTGGCGCGGGGCGACCGGAATTCCGGGTTCGAGCGTGCAGACAAGACCCCGCTCGGCGGCCACCGCCTCCGCGGTCTCGACGACGATTTTCGCCATCAGCTCCAGTCGTTCGGGATCGCTGTCGCGCCATTGAACGGAAAAGACTGCACGCCCGGGCACAATCGAGGGCGCGCCTGGGCTGATCTCGACGTGGCCGATTGTCCAGACGGTGCTCTCCGTGACCACAGGCACCAGCGCGGCATTCAGGCGCTGGTTGAATTCCGCCAGGCCCTGGAAGGCATCGCGACGGTAGATCATGGGCGTGGTGCCCGCGTGGTTCTGCTCGCCCTGATAGGTAACCTGCATACGACCAACGCCGACGATCGACTCGACCACCGCCACCGCTTCCCCCGCCTTGTCGAGCCACGGCCCCTGCTCGATATGAGCCTCGATGAAACCCGAGAACCGCTCCGCCTCGACGAAGTCATCCCTGACCAAATGCACCATCCGGGCGCGGGCCTCGGCGAATGTCTCTCCGGAAAGCGCCGTCAGCTTATCCGCAGTCTCAAGCTTGATACCGCCCGACCAGACGTTACTACCGGTCAGCGCGCCGAAGCGCCCTTCCTCGTCCTGAAACGACACCACAGCCACGGGCACTTTTCCGCGTGCCGCCCGGCTGACCTCGAGGGCTGCGATCACCCCATATGCACCGTCGAGCCAGCCGCCCTCCGGTTGGCTGTCCGAATGCGACCCCATCAGGAGGCAAGGCTCGTCGACCGACGGCAAGCCGAACAGGTTACCGGCAGGGTCGAAGTTCGGCTCAAGCTCCGCCTCGCGCATCTTTTCCGCAAGCCATTCCCGTGCCGCGATATCGGGGCCCGAGAAGGCCGGTCGCACCACACCGGAACCTTCTTTGCCGAACTCCCGCAGGCGGTGAAGATCGGAAAGAAGACGATCGGCATCGATTTTCATCACAGTTTCTCCAGCCCCCCGCGATTCGGCGCGGGAGTGTAACATTGCGCAGCGCGACGGCAATATCCTGGCGGTCGCAGTGATCACCTCGGTCCGTTGACAGTCTTCCGACACAAGCCTGCCCTCGAGGACAAACTTGAGCCATTCAGCTTACGCCGGGCCTTCCGGTCCAAATTCGCTCGACCTGTCTACTTCTCGTTCGGTTAAAACGATCATCCCGGGTTGGGACTGAAATGCTTCTCGAACTTGTTCGGCACGCCTTCATACTTCTCTGCGTCCGGCGGGGACTCGCCCTTCTCAGTGATGTTCGGCCACCTCGCGGAATAGTCCCGATTGAGTTCGAGCCATGCGTCAGCGCCTTTATCGGTATCCGGTAAAATGGCTTCCGCCGGGCATTCCGGCTCACAGACCCCACAGTCGATGCATTCGTCGGGATGGATGACGAGCATGTTCTCGCCTTCGTAAAAGCAATCGACGGGGCAAACCTCGACACAGTCCATATACTTGCACTTGATGCAGTCCTCGGTGACGACGTAGGTCATGGCCGGCCTCTCTGTCGCGCGCGAAGTGCACCTGAACGAATGCGCTGTGAGATCATCGGGTTCATCATCGGCAAGGTGTCCTTTCGAGGCTTACGTCAGGCGATCATCAACAACAGCAATAGAGCCAGCACCGCGAACAACATCACCGGTGCGCTGTGGTGTTCCGGCAGAAACGCCGCTGTGACCGCCAAGCTGGCGCGCACCGGAAGTCCGGGCATGAGCGCGCGGAACCGGACAAAACACCGGCTTTGCATCAAACGCCGCATTCCTGGATGATTGTTCCGTCGGACCGGCCATTGCGTTCCATGAGCTGCTCGATGCGCGTGATGCGAAAGCACTTGGGCAGACGCTCGGGTGCAAGTGCGAGGAAACGCTCGGTGTTCTGAGGAATAGGTTTGTCATCGGCATGGTCTTCTGTTGAGCTTCACGTCCGGCGTTTCACCATGAGTTTCTTGATTTCGGCGATCGCCTTTGCAGGGTTGAGGCCTTTGGGGCAGGCCTGCGTGCAGTTCATGATCGTGTGGCAGCGATAGAGCCGGAATGGGTCTTCAAGTTGATCGAGGCGTTCGCCGGTGGCCTCATCGCGGCTGTCGCTGATCCACCGGTAGGCCTGCAAGAGCACGGCCGGGCCAAGGTAGCGGTCGCCGTTCCACCAGTAGCTGGGACAGCTTGTGGTGCAGCAAAAGCAGAGGATGCAGTCTTCCAACCCGACCAGCTTCTCCCGATCCTCCGGACTCTGAAGCCGTTCACGCTCCGGCTCGGGCGTTACCGTCTTGAGCCATGGTTCGATTGACGCATATTGCGCATAAGCGTGACTCAGGTCCGGCACCAGGTCCTTGACGACTTCCATATGGGGCAGCGGATAAACCTTCACGTCGCCCTTGATCTCGGTGATCGGCTGTGTGCATGCGAGTGTATTGGTGCCGTCGATGTTCATCGCGCACGAACCGCAAATGCCCTCACGGCAAGAGCGGCGGAATGTCAGTGTCGGGTCAATCTCATTCTTGATCTTGATGAGCGCGTCCAGAACCATCGGACCGCAGGTGTCGAGATCGATCTCGTATGTGTCCAGGCGAGGGTTTTGCCGGTTGTCTGGATTCCAGCGATACACTTTGAAGGATTTCGGACGGGCAGAATCAGCAGGTCCCGGCCAGACATGTCCGGCGGTGATCCTTGAATTGACGGGTAAGCGAAGCTGCACCATCTCAGATAATCTCGACATCCGGATCGCGCGCGATCGCCGTTAGTTCCTGGACCGAAAGTGCAATGCGTGCGCCGTTGTCAAGGTTCGCCAACACCACCTCTTCCAGTGTCGTACCCGCAGATCCGTTTTGACGAGAGGCGGTAAGCTCGTATTTGCCGAACGGTATGACGCGACGGTCATCGCCGGAGACAAGCACCGGGAAGCAAACGTGGACGACTTGTCCCTGGTTCATCGAGGCTTGTTCTTCTGCCTCTGGCAAAGGGCGCAAGTCGGAGTGCCGCCCTTCAACGCCTTCGTCATGAGCGTCTTGTGTGTCTATCCTGACCGCCACGGCTGCCGTTTGCATATCGATTTCCTGATACTGTCGCTTTGGATTGCTTGGGATGGAGAGAACTGGCACCGGGCCGCGTTCAATGGTGCAATGTCGAACCCATATGCACCGGGTAAACCAGATCGTTATCGTTGGCGTTGTCGCCGACCAGATTGGCGGTGTCCGGAACCAGGTCGGCGAGCGACACACCATCCAGGAACAACAAAACGTAGCTGCTCAGTGCCTCCCAAAGGAGATCCGTGCCATGAAGATCGTGTATATCCTCGTCTTCGAGTGTGTCGGCATTGGGCGGGCGGCTGGCAAAGTCCGATGGTGCATCGACGGCCTCAAAGACCTCTGCCACCGTGATCCGATCTGCTGGCCTCGCCAGGACGTAACCGCCGCCGGGCCCCTGCCCGGAGACGACAAGGCCCGCTCTTTGCAACTGCGCCATAAGGGTCTCCGTATATGACACGGATCGATTGATCCATTCGGCGAGCCCCTTCGTCGAGCAAGGCTTGTCCGCGTTCTGCACCGCCAAGCGCACCAATGTCTCGACACCCATGTAGGCGCCGCTGCTAATCCGCATCTTCTTACACCTCCGCCATCGATCAGTCAGATAGTTTCGAAACCAAACTATTTTAGTATGGAATCGAAACTATAATCTTGTCAATATAGTTTGAAATCGCTACTATATATATTGACCCTGAGATCCCCTGAGAAGGAATTCGATATGGACAGCCGCGTTATTGCCGAACTGATCCTGCATCTTGGGCGGATCGCGTCGGGCGACGGATTCGTGAGTGGCTTGACGCCGGTCCAGTGGGCCGGATTGAGATACTTCGCGCAGGCCAATCGCTTTTCGCGCACACCGTCGGCGTTTGCGGCGTTTCACGGCACGACGCGGGGCACCGCCTCTCAGATCATTAAAGGCCTGGTCGCCGACGGCTATCTGAAACAGACCCGATCAAAGACCGATGGCCGAAGCGTGAGACTGGATCTCACGAAGAAAGCCAGGGCTTTCCTGGGCGATGATCCCATCGAAGCCCTGGTTCGAGCCGCGGACGCTCTTCCCCTCCGCGTCCGCGGCAATTTTTCCGCGGTGCTTCAGCGTTTGCTTGGCAGCGTAGCCTTGGAAGCGGGCAAACCGCTTTTCGGCACGTGTGAGACGTGCGTCCATTTCGAAGGCGATGGCTGCTGCCAGGAAGGTATGAGCGCTTATGAATGCGGCTTCGTGAAGGAAGCTCTCACGGCCGACGAGCTTGAGCAGCTCTGTATCAACTTCGAATCCGGCAAACCCGCGCCGACACGCGTTGGAACGGCCTAGTGGCGACTTCACTTTCATCAACGGCAATCCGCGTTGATGACGGCTACCCGTCGGGATCGGACGCGGCGGCGTCTCACGGCGCGATGCTCGTCGCGCCAATCGCATCTTTGAGCGTGTCCGACCTTTCTGAAACAGGGAATGCCGCATGACGGTCGACGTTTCACCATCAGGTAGGAAGCCTATTTTGCGTCTTGCTTCTGATGTTACCGATGCGAGGCGGCAGCCGCGCGCCCGTCCACACATAGTCATCGTCGGTGCTGGATTCGGGGGCCTCACGGTTGCCAGGAAGCTCGCGAAAGCCCCCGTGGACATCACACTGATCGACCGCGAGAACCATCACCTGTTTCAGCCGCTGCTCTATCAGGTCGCGACAGCCGGACTATCTCCGGCGGACATTGCATGGCCCATTCGCCGATTGGTCCGCGCCCAGAAGAACACGCGTGTCCTCCTGGGCGAGGTTGCAGGCATCGACAAGGCGCGAAAGCTGGTTCGCCTTGGCAGTCGTGAAATCGGCTACGACATTCTCGTGCTCGCGACTGGCGCGACGCACGGCTATTTTGGCAACGACGAATGGGCTGACCATGCGCCGGGGCTCAAGGCGATCGACGACGCCACCGAAATCCGTCGCCGCCTCCTCCTCGCTTTCGAGCAGGCGGAGATGGAGCGCGACGCGGAGATACGTCGCCGCTTGCTGACTATCGTCATTGTCGGTGGCGGACCAACCGGGGTTGAGATGGCCGGCGCTGTCGTGGAACTCGCGCGTAAGGCGCTGGCCGCCGATTTTCGAGACGTGGATCCTGGTCAGGCGCAGGTCATCTTGCTCGAAGCCGGTCGCCGGGTGTTGCCGGGGTTTCCGGAACACCTCTCAGACTACGCCGCCGATGCGCTTACGCGTCTGGGAGTCGACGTTCGGTTGGGTGATGCGGTGACCGCGTGCGACGCCGATGGTGTTACGGTCGGCAATGAGCGTGTAAACGCTCAAACCGTCATCTGGGCCGCGGGCGTGAAAGCGTCGCCGGCTGCCGCATGGTTGCGGCTCGAAGGCGACCGGGCCGGACGTGTGCCTGTCGGTCCAGATCTAAAACCAGCGGATATGGACGATATCTTTGTGATCGGCGATACGGCGCTGGCGCATGACGCCGCCGGTCGGCCGCTGCCGGGCATCGCCCCCGTCGCCAAGCAACAAGGTGCCTATGTCGCCCATGCAATCAAGGCGCAGATTGCCGGCACGGCTGGGCCAGCACCATTCCAATACCGCGACCGGGGCCAGCTCGCCACGATCGGCCGAAAGGCGGCCGTCATCGTATTCCGACGCCTGCGACTCAAAGGATGGCTTGCCTGGTGGCTGTGGGGCATCGCCCACATCTACTTCCTGATCAGCCTGCGCAACCGGCTGATCGTCGCGACACAGTGGCTTTGGTCATACGTCAGCTTCGAACGAGGCGCGCGGCTGATTACCGGAACGCGTGTTCGTATTGACCGTGGCTCAACCGATCATCGCGCCGGTCCTGTCCCGCCGACCGATGGGCGGCACGCGGCATAAACGCTCAAGTGAACCGATCGATCAAACAAGGAGTATTGCACCATGTTCATCCAGACCGAAGAGACCCCGAACCCTGCGACGCTAAAGTTCCTGCCAGGCCAGCCCGTGATGGAAAGCGGCACCGCCAACTTTCCGACACAGGAGGATGCCGCCGCTTCGCCGTTAGCCGGCCGTTTGTACGAGATTGCCGGCGTCAACGGCGTCTTCTTCGGCGCCGACTTCATTACCGTAACCAAGACCGATGATCAGGGGTGGCAGGCTCTAAAGCCGCCAGTGCTTGGCCTGATTATGGAGCACTTCACGTCCGGCGCGCCGCTTTTCACCGATGGCGACGTGGTTTCCGCGCACACCGCGTCCGACGAGGACGACGAACTCGTCGCTCAAATCAAGGAACTCCTCGATACGCGCGTCCGCCCGGCGGTCGCCCAGGACGGCGGCGATATCCTGTTTCACAGCTTCGAGGAAGGCGTGGTGTATCTGCATATGCAGGGGGCTTGTTCGGGTTGCCCGAGTTCAACCGCAACGCTGAAAGCAGGGATCGAGAACATGTTGCGCCACTTTGTTCCGGAAGTGATTGAAGTTCGGCCGGTATGACACAAAGACTGTCCGCGAACCGGGAAACGAGTTTGCCGCCGAAGGAAGCCAACCCTTGGGCCAAGTTCACTAACACCGAACTTGAGACGAAGCTCGTCGAGCTTCGCAAGCTGATCGATAGCGGCATACTGACCGACCGGTCGCTGGAACATCAATTCGCAGAAGTTGGCATCATTGAGAACGAGTTGGCTGGGCGCAATGGCCCATGAGAACTGTGCAATGTTCAAGAACAACCGGGGAGTTCTCGAGATCCGCATCGACGCATGGGCGCACCATGTAGAGCCGGACATGCCCCACCACTAAGGATGATTGATATGGATGCGGTCACATCGCCCCAAAACTCCAAGATGTTCGCCCAGGCGCGTCATACCGTCACCGCGCCCAGACAAGGGCTTTATGAGATCACCGGTGAAATTAAGGATTGGGCCGAAGCCAACTCCCTGTCGGCCGGGCTGCTGACGCTGTTTATACGTCACACATCGGCCTCGCTTCTGATCCAGGAAAACGAAGACTTCGACGTTGTGCGCGATCTGGAGGACTTCTTCGCGGCGCAAGCGCCTGAAGACATCAAGCTCTACCGTCATGACGCGGAAGGCCCGGACGACATGCCCGCCCACATCAAGGGCGCGCTCACGCAAACCAATCTGGCGGTCCCGGTTTTCGAAGGCGAGCTGTTGCTCGGACGCTACCAGGGCATCTTTCTCTTCGAGCATCGTCGAAAGCCGCGGCCACGCGAGATCGTTCTGCATTTCGAAGGTCAATGAACACAGGCCTCATCCAACAGCACCCAGGCAATTCCGGAAGAATCAAGACGACCTGTCCCTTCCGGAAGTTTCGAGCACACTGACAATCGCGGGCACCGATCCAACGGGTGGCGCCGGATACAGGCAGATCTGAGAGCTTTTTCGCGAACGCAAACACCATGATGGCTTCCGTAGCTCATGACGCTCGGCTTTTCCGCATGCATGTGATGTGGAAATGTCCGGTTCAAACCTGCAAAAGGCGTCAGAGGTCCTGCGCAGTTTCCATCTTCTCTGGGGGCAGAACTCGCATTTGTCGCGCTCAACTCGACAAACGGACGCTCATCCGTTAACAATCTATGCGAACGTTTGCACAACTACAAAACCCCTATATGCTGCGCCGTCGTTTGTCGCCCTCGGCAAACACAATCAAGTGGCCGGCGAGCCGGAAAGAACAGGATGACAGGCGGCAAGACGCTTTTCGAGAAGATCTGGGACACCCACGAAATAAAGGTCTCGGAAAACGGCGAGTCCCTCCTTTATGTGGACCGGCATTTCATCCATGACGGGACGTCGCAGGCCTTCGAGAAGCTCGAACTCGAAGGGCATCGGG
Organism: Hyphomicrobiales bacterium; assembly: GCA_028280515.1. GTDB lineage: Bacteria > Pseudomonadota > Alphaproteobacteria > Rhizobiales > Methyloligellaceae > UBA2767. The sequence goes on along the minus strand of JANQLP010000077.1, from coordinate 75,175 downwards.
TCAAATCTCCCCATAAGACATTCGGCACCGCGGATCACTATGTCCCTACCCGTGACGGACTTGACGGGTTAACGGACCCGGAGCGCAGGGCAATGGTCCTTCGCCTCGACGAGGACGCAAAACGCCACAACATCCGATCCTTCGGCTTCGGACATCAACATCAGGGAATTGTCCACGTTATCGGCCCCGAACTGGGGCTGACCCTGCCGGGCTTCCTTCTGGTCTGCGGAGATTCGCACACTTCAACCCATGGTGCACTTGGCGCATTTGCCTTTGGCGTCGGTGCGAGCGAAGTCGCACATGTTCTCGCCACCCAGACTATTTGGCAGGCTCGACCGAAGACGATGAGAATCACGCTCGATGGCCGGGCCGACGTCGGGGTGACGGCAAAAGACATGATCCTCCACATAATCGGGACGATCGGCGCCGGCGGTGCGACCGGTCACGTCATCGAATACGCCGGGTCGGGTATTGAAGCGCTGTCAATGGAAGGCCGGCTTACCCTCTGCAACATGTCAATCGAAGCGGGCGCAAGAGCCGGTCTCATTGCGCCGGACGACAAGACCGTCGCCTATCTGAAGGGCAGACCGTTCGCACCGTCCGGCGCAGACTGGGGTCGCGCCGTGGCGCATTGGCAAACGCTCACGAGCGACAGCGATGCAGCATTCGATCGCGAGGTCCGGATCGAGACCGGCAACGTCTCCCCTACTGTGACCTGGGGCACCAGCCCGGAAGACGCCGTTCCCGTTACGGCGGCGGTACCGGATCCGCAAGGCGAGCCGGATGCCGAGCGCCGGGCGCGAATGATCCGCGCGCTGGACTACATGAATCTCAAGCCGGGAACACCGATGGAATCGATCGCGGTAGATCGGGTTTTCATAGGGTCCTGCACGAATAGCCGTATCGAGGACCTGCGCGCGGCGGCGGAGATACTCAAAGGACGGAAGACGAAAATACCGGCAATGGTTGTACCGGGTTCGATGAGCGTGAAGGCCGCAGCCGAGGCAGAGGGTCTCGACCGTGTATTTGTCGAGGCCGGTGTCGAATGGCGCGACCCAGGCTGTTCAATGTGTGTCGCGATGAACGGTGTCGATGTGGTTGGTCCGGGCGAGCGCTGTGCATCCACCTCAAACCGCAATTTTGCCGGTCGTCAGGGGCGAGGCGCTCGCACACATTTGATGAGCCCGGCCATGGCCGCCGCCGCCGCTGTGGCAGGTCGCATCGTCGATCCGCGCAAATCCATCGCCGGCGGCGAGGCTTGAGGAGCGCTGAGGTGAAGCCAGTACAGAAAATACACGGTCTCGCTGTCGGCCTTGAAATAGGCAATGTGGATACCGACCAGATCGTACCGGCACGTTATCTCTATCGGAACCGGTCCGACGGGTTCGCCGATACGCTGTTCCGCGACATGCGGTTCGACCCGGAAGGTCGTGAACACGAAAGCTTTCCACTGAACGGGCCGGAGGCAGAGCGCGCCGCCATTTTGGTAACGCTTGATAACTTCGGCTGCGGTTCCTCACGCGAACACGCGGTTTGGGCCCTTATCGACGCCGGATACCAGGCCGTAATCGCGGTCTCCTTCGGCGACATTTTTCGCAACAATGCACACGAGAACGGCCTTCTGCCGGTCGTTCTGGAAGAGCATGAGGTGATGCACCTGCTCCAGCACGTCAAAGGCGGGCCCGCAACGCTTGCCGTCGATCTGGAGACGCAGCAGGTCACGCTTCCCGACGGCATCTGCTTTTCATTCGACATTGACAGCGCCGCTCACGAAAACCTGCTCCTGGGACGCAGCAAGATCGATGCAACGCACAGTCTGCGGAGCACCATCGACGAATTCGAAGAAGCCTATTTAGGTCGTCATCCATGGTCGGAATGAAAACAAAAGCAAGCACAATGCATATCCGGCGGTTGACATGAAGATTGCTGTAGTCGGGACCGGCCTTGTCGGACATGGATGGGCCATCGCGTTTGCACGCGCGGGTCATGAGGTTGCGCTTTTCGATGCGAAGCCGGGTCAGAGCGAAGCCGCGCTTCGGCGCATCGACACGATTCTCCCTGAACTCGTTTCCTTCGGTCTGATCGAATCGGATAGCGATCTGCGCGCCCGAATAGCAGCATACGGGTCCCTGGAAACGGCGGTGGACGGCTCCGGCTATGTGCAGGAGAGCGGGCCCGAAAGGGTGTCGGTCAAACGCGAGATCTTCGCTGAACTCGACCGGATTGCGGCGCCTGAAACAATTCTCGCCACGTCCTCGTCCGGCATCCCGATCAGCACGATCGCGGAGCCACTTGGCGGTCGCGCCCGTTGTCTTGTCGCGCATCCGGCAAATCCGCCTTACCTGCTGCCGATCGTCGAGATTGTACCGGCGCCGTGGACCAGCGAGAAAGCGATTGCGGCTGCGGACGACCTCCTTTCCGGGGTCGGCCAGGTGACAGTCCGCCTCAAGAAGGAAATCGACGGCTTCGTCCTCAACCGGCTTCAGGGCGCGCTTCTGCATGAGGCCTTTCGTCTTGTTGAGGACGGCATCGCCACGGCGGAGGACGTGGACCGGACAGTGTGCCATGGCCTCGGCCTGCGCTGGTCGTTCATGGGACCGTTTGAGACGATCGATCTGAATGCGCCCGGCGGAATCGCCGACTATGTGGACCGGCTTGGACCGATGTATCTGCGCTTCGCACAGGAGCGAGGGGCCGCGCGTCCATGGGGTCCGGAACTGGTCGCAAGGATCGAGGCGGATCGGCGGGAGAGCCTGCCGGCCTCAGCCCTTGCCGACCGTGCGGCATGGCGCGACCGCCGGCTGATGGCGCTTTCCGTCCACAAAAAGGCGCCCGACGCGGCCGCCGCGGACGTGATGAAGGAGCGCAAGAGATGATCTCGACCGCCGCACGGGCGGCGCCTCACCACAAGTCAACGCAACTGCCGTTCCTCAAAACAAGCGCCACTCGCGAGGCATTCCGATGAGCATTTCCCGTGCACTCACCCACCACCCCAAACCATGCAGCAACAAGAGAGGGCTATGCCGCGCCATTTAAAATCCGCACCAGGACGGTCCAGCCACAGGCAGGACGAAACCACGCTTCGAAAAGCGGTCGAAGCCCTAATCACCGATATTGAAGAAAACGGCGAGGACGCCGTGCGGGAAATGTCGGAGCGATTTGACAGCTGGAACCCGCCCAGTTTCCGCTTGAGTGATGACGAAATCCGCGATGCGGTGGACAGCCTGCCTCAGCGGACAATAGACGACATCGCATTCGCGCAAGAACAGATTCGCTGTTTCGCGCAAGCGCAACGCGAGGCGCTAAACGATATCGAGGTGGAAACGCTGCCGGGCGTTGTGCTCGGACACAGGAATATCCCGGTCGATTCGGTTGGTTGCTATGTGCCCGGCGGGCGCTATCCGATGGTTGCATCTGCGCATATGAGTATTGTCACCGCGCGCGCAGCCGGCTGCCGCAAAGTGATCGCCTGCACACCGCCGACCAACGGTCAGCCTCATGCGGAGACGATTGCCGCGATGAGCATGGCCGGCGCCGACGAGATTTATCTGATCGGAGGCGTTCAGGCCATCGCGGCCATGGCGCTTGGTGTGGCAGGCCTCGGTCCGGTGGATATGCTGGTCGGTCCCGGCAACGCATATGTCGCGGAAGCCAAACGTCAGCTCTTCGGGCGCGTCGGCATCGATTTGCTCGCCGGGCCAACCGAAGTCCTCATCATTGCCGACGACACCGCGGATGCGGAAATGGTTGCGACAGACCTGCTGGGTCAGGCCGAGCATGGTCCGACTTCGCCGGCTGTACTCCTCACGACCTCGGAACGGCTCGCAAGAGAGCTGCCGCATGAAATTGAACGTCAACTTGACGTACTGGAGACGGCCGAAATCGCTTCGGTTGCCTGGCGCGACTATGGCGAGATCATTCTTTGCGCCAACGACGAAGAAATGCTCGCTGAAGCCGACCGGCTCGCCTTTGAGCATGTCGAGGTGCTGACCCGCGACCCGGGTTTTTTCCTCGAATCAATGCGCAACTACGGTTCGCTTTTTGTCGGCCCGGAAACAAACGTCGCCTATGGCGATAAGGTGATTGGAACCAACCATACCCTGCCGACACTCGGAGCCGCCCGTTATACCGGCGGTCTGTGGGTCGGCAAGTTCCTGAAGACGGTCACCTATCAGCGCTGTACGCCTGAAGCGAGCGTCCTGGTGGGTGAATACTGTTCGCGGCTCTGCGAAATTGAACGGTTTGCCGGCCACAAGGAGCAGGCGGACTTGAGGGTGCGCCGCTATGGTCCGCCGGACCGGATGCGGCAGCAAGCCGAATAACAGGGTCGGGCCCGGCTTCAGTCAGCGCTGAGTTCCACTGGCAGGCGGGCCGACTTTCGCAGTCGCACCTCGCCCTGTATCGAGATGCTCTCGCCGGATAGATCGGGATTCTCCATGCGCTCCACGAGAAGCGCCAGCGCACGCGTGATCATCGCTTCGACCGGCTGCGCGATCGTCGTCAACTCATAGTGTCGCCAACGCGCCTGGCGAATGTCGTCAAAGCCAATCACCGAGATATCATCGGGGATGCGAAGTCCGCGCTTGTATATCGCATCGATGGCGCCGAGTGCCATGATGTCGTTTGCGGCGAATATGGCGTCTGGGCGAGACGTCGCCAGCAACTCCTCCGCCGCCGCGAAGCCGCCTTCATAAGTGTAGTGGCCACGCGACCAGCCGACGAGGTCGAGTGCGGCCTTGCGCAGCGCCCGCCGCAAGCCACTTTCGCGATCCTCGCTTGTCGAGGTGTCTTCCCGTCCGGCGATAAAGGCTATGCGCTGATGCTTGGCCCCGATCAGCAATTCGCCGGCCATCACACCGCCCGCGTAATTGTCGCAGGAGACCGTGCAGGAGTGGATGCGCGCCACCCGGTTGATCATCACCATGGGCAATTGGTTCGTGGCGCAGGTTGCCGCGGCTTTCGAGGAAAGTCGTGCCGCGGCGATGATGCACCCATCCATCTGATATTGCTGGATCGGCTTGATCCCCTCCGAATCAAGTGTCTCGCCACCGACATGCAGAAGCATGGGGTACTTGCCGATCGCCGCCAGCCTTTCATGGAGCGACTCAAAAAGTTCGGCGTAGAAGGGGTTCTTCATGTCGCCCAGGACAATACCGACGACGCCGCTTGTTCGCGTGACGAGACCGCGAGCCATCGCATTTGGCGTGTAACCATGCTCGGCGGCGAGAGCAGTTACGACAGCACGGGTCTTCTCGGAGATACGCGGATCGCCTTTCAATGCTCTCGAGACTGTCGAGGGTGACACACCCGCCAGCCTGGAGATCGTCCGTACCGTCGGTTTTGCCGATGCGGTCGGCGCGGGCTCGGCTTTGTCGCTCATCTTTTCCATGAAGTCGTTGATCTTGAGACAATGGACGGATTCATCTCGAATCTTCGATCCAATCTACAGTCCTCCAAGCCAGTGCGCGACGGCAAAACATAACTCGTAGCGCACACGATTGCACAATTTTCCTCATCGATGGTCATAAATTATCCTGTTGACACTGTTTTTACGCCAATTTTTTATCATAAAACGTTTGCACATACCTTGACACCCACCCGGCGGACGTGGACACTTTACCGTCGCTTCAAAAGCGATGTTGTCGCATAGCGCGACCAACAATATTTGGTGCACGCCCATCGCGGCGGAGCTCGCCGGACAGAAGAGACTGCCGGTCGGCCGCTGAACCTGCGATGCGTGTTCCCAAACTAAGGGAGGATATTGTGAAAGGTCTCAGAAAAATTCTAGCGCTCGCCCTGGCCATCTTCGCCACGGCTGGCTTCGGAGTGGCGCACGCCGACGGTGTTGTCAGAATTGGCGGTGTTGCCAACTATGGTCCGGTCCTGCCGGTGATCGCGGCCCAGGAGCTGAAGTTGTTCGAGAAAGCCGGCGTCAAGGTCGAGTTCACCAATTTCAATGGGGGTTCGGCCTCGATGGAAGGTCTGGCGGCGGGAGAAGTCGACCTTATCAACTTCTTTCCTCCCGGCCATGCGCTCGCCAAGCGCCGGGGTGTCAAGGCGACCATCGTCAGCGCCGGCACACTGACCCCGCGTGGCTGGCATATCGTGGTCGGGAAGGATTCGAAGGTCTCGGCGATGAAGGACCTCGCCGGCAAGAAAATCGGCGTCACGTCAAACGGCTCCACAACCGATTTCTTCGCGCTGTGGGTCGCCGATCAGGCGAAGGGCGAAATGACCCGCGTTCCGCTGGGTGGCGCCGGGCTGGTGCCGAATCTCCTTTCGGGCAATGTCGATGCGATCGTCGCCTACCCTCCACTCAGCTACAAGGTGGTCGGCGCCGGTGACGGCAAGAGCCTGGTGCATCTCGGCGAAGCCATGACGCCAAACCTCCCGGATGTGTGGATCGCCTCTGACAAGCTGATCGAGACGAACCCCGAAGGCCTCGAAAAAGCACTCGTTGGCCTCTACAGCGCAATCGTCTACATGCAGAAAAACCCGGAATGGGCGATTGACTTCATTGCCAAAAAGACGGGCCTGCCAAAAGAGATCGCCACCGAGGAATACAACAATACCTTCAAGGGACTGTCTCCTGACGGCAATCTCAAGGGGGCCTGGGTGGAAGAGTCTTTGAAGCTCGGCAAACTTGCCGGCCTCGACGATTTGCCGCCGGCTTCGACGATGTTCACCGACCGGTTCGTGCCGGTAAAGACGATCACACCGTAAAGGCATGAGTCACGGCTTGGCGTCGCGCGCAGGTAGGATCTCTGCGCAGATTGGGATCGTCGTCGCGATTTTCCTCTTTTGGGAAGTGGCGGTGCAGACGGGCATGGCCAATGCTCGCGTCCTGCCGCCACCCAGCCTGGTCCTGCCGCGCGCTGTCGCCATGCTGGGGGATCCGGTGGTGCTGTATAACCTCTGGATCACCTCGGCACAGGTCCTGCTCGCCTTCGTGCTGGTCGCGCCGATAGGCATCGCCATCGGCCTCCTGCTCGGCGAGAGCGACTATTTCGGCCGTGCGTTCAAGCCGTTCTTCTTTTTCCTGGCCAGTGTGCCGAAGTCGGTTTTTCTGCCGGTTTTCATTCTCGCCTTCGGGATCGGCTTTACCCAGAAGGTGGCGTTTGGAATGTTCCAGGCGATTTTTGTGCTGGTCATCAGCGCCATCGCCGCGGCAGAAAGCGTCTCGTCCGATTTCCTGAAGACTGCGCGCGCATATGGCGCTTCCCGGCGCCAGCTTTATCTCGACATCTACCTTCCCGCAATGCTGCCGGTCATCGTTGAGGGACTTCGCCTCGGCATGATCTTCAACATCACCGGCGTGCTGTTCGCGGAAATGTATGTCTCACGCGCCGGATTGGGGCATCTGGTGTCGACCTGGGGCATGAGCTTCCAGATGGTAAACCTTTTCGCAGGCATCCTGCTGGCGGCGGCGCTGAGTATCGCCGTGAACGAGGCCCTGCGATGGTATGAAAACAAGGTAGGGGCATGGCGGGGTTAAAGATGGTCAGAACGGACAGCGTGGCCGCGAGCGCAGGCGCCGACCTGCGCGCTGAGAACATCACGCATATGTTCGATACGGACGACGGCGCGCTGCTTGCCCTCAAAGACGTGTCTTTTACGGTCGAGGCAGGCACATTCGTCGGCCTCGTCGGGCCGAGCGGTTGTGGCAAGTCGTCGCTTCTTCTGATGATGGCCGGCCTGCTCCTGCCGACCGACGGCCGGATTGCCGTCAGAGGCGAGACCGTATCGGGGCCGCTGCCTGAAGATATCGGTGTGGTGTTCCAGGAATCGAGCCTTTTGCCCTGGAAGACGGCACGGGAGAATGTCGAGTTTCCCTTGTATCTGCGCGGTGTGGACCGGCAGGTTCGTGAGAAAGCCGCGCTTAAGATGCTTGATCTGGTTGGGCTCGGCGAATTCACTGAGCGTCGTCCGCACGAGCTTTCCGGGGGAATGAAGCAACGCGTGGCGATTGCGCGCGGTTTTTGCCAGGACCCCGAAATCCTCCTTATGGATGAACCTTTCGCCGCTCTCGATGAACAGACCCGGATGACGCTTGGCGACGAGCTTTTGCACATCTGGGATCAGAACAAGAAAACGGTCGTTTTTGTCACACACAGCCTGACGGAGGCGGTCTTCCTCTGCGACAAGGTTCTGGTCATGAGCGCCCGTCCGGGACAAATTCTGAAGGAGATCGATATCACCCTGCCGCGGCCGCGCACTTACGAGATGATGGCAACAGAGACTTTCGGCCAACTCCGAGCGGAGATATGGGAGCTTATCCGGGAGACGCAGGCCAAATGAGCATGCGCACCGCTGGCGGAAACGACGACCGGTCCGGGTGGATTCTGTTGCTCAAGAACCCGCTGGTCCTGCGTCTTGCCTGTCTCGGGATGATCCTGGCGTTTTGGGAAATTGCACCGCGTATGGGTTGGGTCTCGCCGGTCATGCTCGCGCCCCTTTCGGCAACCGTGATCAGCGGCGTCACCGATTTCGGCGTCTTTGCGCGCAACCTTGGCGTGACGTTTGGCTCTCTGGCTCTGGCACTGCTGATCGCCCTTGGCGGCGGAGGCGCGGTGGGCTTGCTTCTCGGCAGCGTGCGGCCGTTGCGCACGACGCTTTTGCCGATCATGTCATCGATCTACGCGGTACCGCTGGTGGTCGTCTACCCGGTCTTTACCGCCTGGGCCGGGATTGGCGTTGAGTCGAAGGTCCTGTTTGGAGGGCTCTATGGATTTTTCCCCATGCTCCTCGCCACCGCCGCAGGTGTCCGGACGGTAGATGGCGGCTACATGGTGGCCGCCCGCAGCATGGGCGCGACGCGGTTCCAGATGATCCGTCATATCATGCTGCCGGCGGCACTTCCCTCGATCATGTCCGGCGTCAGGATCGGCAGCGCCATGACGGCGATCGGGGTGGTGGTCGCCGAGATGATGGCTGCAACAGCGGGCATCGGCTTTCTGATCACCCAGAACCGAACCATGTTCAATACCGCCGAGGTCTATTTCGGCGTCTTCCTCGTCGTCGTGCTCGCGGGCACGATCGATTGGGCCGTCAGTGTCATCGAAAGACGGGCCGGATCTTCGTATCCGCGAAAAGTGAGAACCCTATGAGCCATGCAAGCCGACTGCGCGAGCGATTGAACAAACCCGAAATCCTGGTTGTCCCCGGAGGCGGATCTCCGATGGAGCTGCGGCTCATCGAGGAGAGCGGGTTCGAAACCGCCTATATCAGCGGCTACGCGACCGCTGCGGCGCGCTTCGGCGTGCCGGATATCGGCCTGGTCGCTTATGCCGAAATAGAAGATATCGTGCTCGCAACGCGACGCGTCACCGATTTGCCGCTCATCGTCGATTGCGATACTGGCTACGGCGATGTCGTCAACGTCCGCCGCACCGTGCAGGGCATGGAGACGCTGGGCGTGGCCGCAGTGCAAATCGAGGACCAGACCTGGCCCAAGCGATGCGGCCATATGGACGGAAAGATTGTCGAGCCTCGAGAGGTGGCGGTCAAAAAGGTGCAGGCCGCGGTTGCCGCACGCCGCGATCCCGATACCCTTATCGTCGCCAGAACAGACTCCCGTGGGCCGCACGGCCTCGACGATGCGATAGAGCGCTGCCTGATGTTCAAAGAGGCAGGTGCCGATATCCTGTTCGTCGACGGGCCCGAATCGGACGAAGAGCTTTCCCGAATTGGCAACGAACTGCCCGGTCCGCTTCTTGCCAACATGTCGGAGACCGGCAAAACGCCCCTGCATTCAGCGCGCGAACTCGAAGCGCTCGGCTTCGCGATCGCGCTGTTTCCGAGCAGCACGGTAAGGCTCACCGTCCGTGCAGTTGAGGATTTTCTTACGGATCTGAAGGAGACCGGCGATTCGCGTCAGTGGGTCAAGAAGATGGCCTCACTTGAAAGCACAAACCGCGCCCTCGGCCTGGAAGCGATCCACGCCTTTGACCAGTCGATAGCCAAAAGGAACTGAACTGATGACGTGCAACCACCATTTTCCTCACCCGCCCGGCGGCCCGACCGTCACAGACGAACTTCTGAAAGGAGCGATCGACTTTCATCATCACGGCTATCCCGAGATCAGCTTCGACGTGCGGACACGCATGGAGGACGCCGACGAAATTGCGATTGCGCGCAGTGCCGGGATGGCGGGCCTTGTGCTGAAGTCTCATGTGTTCCCGACCGTCGGGCGTGCCTATCACCTTAAGAAACTCGTACCGGGCATCGAGATCCTTCCGAGCATCACGCTCAACTACGCGGTAGGCGGCCTCAATCCGATGGCAATCGAGTTCGCGGCGCGCCAGGGGGCAAAGATGGTCTTCATGCCAACCTGGAGCGCGGCCCATGACATCGAGCGTGGCGGCATGAGCACCCATCTGCGGCATTTCATCGAGCGTGCAGAAGGGCTGAAACCCGAAAAGGGAATTCGGCTCACGAGTTCCGACGGCAAGCTCACACAGCAGACCAGGGAATGCCTGGATGCCGCGCGGCAGTTCGGCATGGTGGTGTGCACCGCCCACGTATCGCCTCAGGAATCGATCGCACTCGCCGACGGCGCCAAGGAGTATGGCATCGACGAGGTCATTTTCTCGCATCCTGACAGCAATTCCGTTGGTGCAACGCGCGAGGAAATCCGCGACATGGTCCAGCTCGGCGCCGTGGCGGAATTCTGTGCGCTCGGCTGTTTGCCCTACTTTCAGCGCATCGGCCTTGGCGATTTTGCCGATATCCTGTCCGAAATCAGCGCCGACAAGGCCATTCTCACAACGGACTATTTCTTCGAATGGGCCCCGCCGGCGTCCGAAACGCTGCGCATGCTGATCGGCAGCTTCCTCATGCTCGGCATGAGCGAGACAGATATCCGGAAAATGGTCCGTGACACGCCTGCGCGCATACTTGGCTGGGGCGAGAACGATTTCAAGCGCATCGCCGCAGAGCAGGCACAGCTTGCCGACGCAGCGGAAGCAGCCGCGGCCGAATAGGATTCACTCAAAGCGGGCCGCCCGCCATGCGTTGGGCGGCCTCCAGGCCGATCTTGTGTCACAGTCGGCTCGCGAGGGCGGTGTGTTCGCTGATGTTTTGGATAACCGCCGCTGTGCCGCACTGAACGCTTTGACATTTCCGAACGCGCCTGCGTCACGAGCGGCAATTCGAGAGATTATTCCGGTTTCTGCCCGAACATTTGCGCCAAAGCTATCAGGTCATGGCGAAACCTGGCGTCGATTTCCTCGTCGGAAATGTCGTCGTCGGCGATGAATTGAAAAAACCGGATGTTCTGCAATGAGAACAGGCAGTCAGCGAGGGCGAGGCTGTCGATGTCGGAACTTATCAGTTTTCGCTGCTTGGCGTCTTCCACCAGCGACTGCATGAGTTCGATTAACACATGGTCCAGATCCATATAGGTGCGCCCGAAGTCCCTGCTTCCTTCGTGAATGCTCGCAGACACCACCTCCCGCCATGTCGGTTTGCTCAGATAGCTCATCGCATGCCGGCGCAGAATCTGCCCGAACCGGGCAACGGCGTCGATCAGGTCATCGGGATGACCGGAGATCATCTCCTCAAGTTGCGCGATCAGATATTTGTCGCTCTCCGCCACCAGGGCAAGCAACAGCCCTGCCTTGCTCTTGTAGTAATTGTAGACGGTTACCGAGGACACGTTTGCGTCGTTCGCGATTGCTTCCATCGTCACATTCGCGTAGCCGTCCGTCTGAAATTTCGATTTGGCGACATCAAGAATATGGCGACGTCTGTCAGCCTTCTGTCGCTCACGAAGTCCCAAGTGCTTCATCTCTGTCCCTGCCGCCATCAGGTCGCGGAGTGTGCGTCCTTTGTCTGCCATGCGCAACAATCTTTATTGACACAAAACATTTAGTTTATAAAATATTTAATAGTCTTAATTGGGAGGTAGATATGTTTTTGAGATCGTTTCGACTCACGGGATTGCTGCTCGCAACTCTGGTAGCAGCAATGGTGGCCTCTTTGGGCACCGCCTGGGCAAATGAGTTCAAGGTGGCGATCGTGTTGCCCGGCATTATCACGGACAAGTCGTTCAACCAGGCCGGATACGAGGGCATGAAACGCGCTTCGGACAAGCTTGGCATTGAATTCGCGTTTAGTGAAAAGACGGCCCAGCCGGACCAACCGCAGGCTCTCTCGGACTATGCGCGGCGCGGATACGATGTTGTCATCGGCCACGGCGGTGAATTTCAGGAATCCGTCGAACGCGTTGCGAAGCGTTTCCCGGACACCAGGTTCATCATCGTGAATGGCACCAAGCCCGGTGGCAATGTATCGACAATGAGCTTCGATTTTCCGGCTCTCGGTTATGTCATGGGTTACCTTTCCGGGAAAATGTCGGAGTCGGGCAAAGGCGGCTACATCGGCGCCCAAAAACTGAAGTTCTACGTGGAACTCGGCGAGGGTTTCACCAAGGGGTTCAAGGACGCGCGCCCTGACGGCGAGGTGTTCACCGCCTGGACGAACGACTGGGACGATGTCGCGAAAGGCAAGGAAGCGGCACTCAACCAGATAAGCCAGGGTGCCGACGTCATTTTTCCATCAATGGACAATGCCGTCGTCGGCAGCCTGCAGGGCGCGAAGGAACAGAAAAAGAAGGCCATCGGCATCTACTATGACGCGATCGCCGACTGGCCTGATACGGTCCTTCAGTCCGCGATCTTCGACTTGCGCAACGCACTTGTGACAATTCTGTCTACCGCCAAAGACGGAAAGCTCGAAGGCAAGGCATACATCTACGGCCTCGAAACGCCGGAGGCCGCGCGCATCGGCACTTATCACGCCTCGGTGCCTGAAGACTTGCAGAAGGAAGTCTCCGGACTGATTGACGACATCAAGGCCGGCAAAATCAAAACGCGCTAAGCATCTGTCCGGACATCCGGATGGGGAGAGTTCGGCTAAACTGCCCTCTCCCCAATTCCAACCAACACCGTTCGCCGTCGATGATGACGGCCGGCGGGCCTGTGGCGAGCACAGATGGCAAACGAATACGCGCTTGAGTTCGATCAAATCACCAAACTGTTCGGGGATTTCAAAGCCCTGGACAAGGTGAGCCTCCACGTCCTTCCCGGTTCGATCCACGCGATCCTGGGCGAGAATGGAGCCGGCAAAACCACGCTGATGAATGTGCTGTTCGGCCTTTACCAGCCCGACGGCGGACGCATCCTTATCAATGGAACCGAGACGGTCGTCCGCTCGCCGCGCCAGGCCATGGGTCTTGGCATGGGGATGATCCACCAGCACTTCATGCTTGTCGAAACCTTGAGTGTCATCGAGAACATCGTTCTCGGGCTGCCCGGACAAGGGATGCGCCTGTCACTCAAGGAGCATGTCGACAGGCTTTCGGTACTGAGCGATGCCTTTGGGTTCGAGATCGACCCCTACGCGGAAATCTGGAAATTGCCGATTGGCATGCGGCAGCGCGTGGAAATCCTGAAGGTTCTCTACCGCGACGCCGATATTGTCATTCTCGACGAGCCGACCAGCGTTCTGGCGCCAAATGAAATCGCCAACTTTCTCGATGGACTGAAGCGTCTGCGCGACAACGGCAAAACCGTCATTTTCATCACCCACAAGCTCGAAGAAGTCACTGAGGTCGCAGATCGTATTACGATTATGCAACACGGCACGGTCACTGCCGAGAAAGCCGTCTCGGAGACGAACACCAGGGAAATGGCGCGCCTCATGGTCGGCCGCGACATGGTGTTTGAAGACCTCAAGAAACCGAAAGTCAAACCCGGACCTGTCGCCGTATCCGTACGCGATCTGCGGGCGCACGACGACCGGGATATCGAAGCGTTGAAAGGGGTCTCCTTCGACCTGCAATCTGGCGAAATCCTCGGCGTCGCCGGCGTTGACGGCAATGGTCAGAGAGAGCTTGCCGAGGTTTTGACCGGACTGCGCCGGCCCAGCTCCGGCAAAGTGAGCGTCTTCGGCCAGGATGTTTCGACCCTGTCCGTCTACGACCGGCGTCACAAGACGCACATGTCTTTCGTTCCGGAGGACCGGCAGCAAACCGGGCTCGTGCTGGATCTTCCCGTCGTCAAGAATGCCATGTTGCGGGATTTCCGGAGTTGGCCATTTTCAAAACACGGCATCCTGCACATGCAAAATGCGCGGGATACGGCGACGGACTGGGTGAAGCGTTACGACATTCGGTTGCGATCGGTCGACCAGCATGCGCGCTTCCTGTCCGGCGGCAACCAGCAAAAACTGATCTTCGCCCGTGAGGTCGAATGCGCGCCCCGTATTCTGGTGGTGATGCAGCCTTGCAAGGGTCTCGACGTCGGGGCGATCGACGCGGTGCAACGCACTATTCTGAGGGAACGTAGCCGCGGCACGGCCGTTTTGTATATTTCAACCGAGCTGGAACATATCCTCAGCGTTTGCGACCGTATCGCCGTGATGTGCTCCGGGGAAATCACCGGCATTATCTCACCCGCAGAAGCCACCAGTGAACGTGTTGGCGCGCTCATGGGCGGCATCAGCGACGCGGATGCCGCATGATGCTCGACGCGATCCGAACCCTGTACATTCTCCGGCCGGTCTGGGCCGTCCTGCTCGCGCTGTTTGTTGGCGCGGGTCTCATCGCCGTTGCCGGGGTGAACCCGCTCGACGCCTATCAGGCCCTGTTTACCGGTGCCTTCATCGACTATTACGGCCTCGCCGGAACGCTGGTGAAAACATCGCCCATTCTTCTTGCCGGCCTTGCCGTGATTATCCCCCTGCGTGCCGGGTTGCTCAACATCGGTGCAGAAGGTCAGATCTACATGGGCGGGCTGTTTTCGGTCCTCGCAGCGCTTCTTCTGCCAGCCATGCCCGGCTTCATCCATATACCTCTCTGTATTCTCGCAGGCGCTTTGGGTGGCGGACTTTGGGGTTTGATTCCGGGCTATCTGAAGGCATATCGCGGCATCAACGAAGTCATCATCACCATTCTGCTCAACTTCATTGCGATAAACATCGTCAGCTATGTCGCCGGTGGCCCGCTTATGCAGGAGGGCGCGCCATATCCCTATTCTAACGAGATCGGCGAGCACCTGTGGCTGCCCTGGATCATGCCCGGAACGGATGCACATGCGGGTGTGGTGTTCGCCCTGATCCTGGCTATAGCCACATATCTCACCTTTCGTTTCACCACCGTGGGGTTTGCGCTCGATACCATCGGACACAATCCGCAAGGCGCACGTTATGCGGGCATCAAGGTGCGTCGCACGCTGGTCATCACAATGTTCGCAGCTGGCGCGATTGGCGGACTGGCCGGGACATTCGAGGTGCTCGGCCTGAAGTACCGCCTGTACCATCTGTTTTCGCCGGGATACGGATTTGACGGTATCGTTGTTGCGTTTCTGGCGTTGTTGAACCCCATTCTCGCGCCACTGTCGGCGTTTTTCCTGAGTGGGCTCAAGGCCGGAGCGCTTGTGATGCAACGCGCTGTCGGACTGGAAACCACCGTCATCGAAGCCATCCAGGGACTGGTCATCATATTCGTGGCCGCTAGCTTGGCGTTCACCTACAACCGGTCATACTGGACCGCCTTCCTCAAGCGTCGGCGCATGCTTGACGACACGCTCGATGAGCTTGAAGCAAATCGTGCAGGGAGGCAGCCCTGATGGACTTTCTGCTGGACACCCAAGCGTTGACCGACTTCCTCTCCACGAGTCTCCGGCTGTCCATACCGATCATTTTCGCCGCAGTTGGCGGCGTTCTTGCGGAGCGCGCGGGCGTGTTCAACATCTCACTCGAAGGCTGCATCCTGGCCGGAGCATTTGGCGCCGCGGTGGGTGCGTTCCTGTCGGGAACACCGGTCGGCGGCCTCTTCCTCGGGATCGCGGTGGCCGCATGCGCGGGCATGATTCTCGCCGGACTCGCGGTCGGTCTCGGAATCAACCAACTCGTTGCCGGTATCGCCATCAACATTCTGATGATCGGGATGACGTCATATCTGGCACGTCTCATTCTGGGTGCCGACGCGACTTCGACATTGCCCGGATTTCACCCCATCGCTATTCCGGGCTTGTCCGCTATTCCCGTTCTCGGTCCTGTATTGTTCAAACAGGATTTTCTGACATACCTCATGTATGTGACCGTGCCCCTGGCGTGGTGGCTCCTTTACAAGACGCCATGGGGCCTGAACATCCGGGCAATCGGCGACTTTCCTGTCGCGGCGGACAGTGCAGGCATTTCCGTCCCCGGCGTGCGCGTGGCCTGCGTGATGGCAAGCTGCATGCTGGCCGGTCTTGGCGGATGCTATCTGGTGCTCAGCCAGGTATTCGTGTTCACGGAGCATATGAGCGCGGGCAAGGGTTTCATCGCGCTCGCCGCCCTTATTCTGGGCCGATGGAATCCGGTTGGCGCGTTGCTGGCCTGCGTTTTCTTCGGACTTACCGACGCATTGCAACTGCGGCTTCAGTTCAACAGTCCGGAAGTGCCGTATCAGCTTTTTTCGATGGTGCCATTTGTGGCGTCGTTCCTTGCACTGGTGCTCTTCGCCGGCAAGGTGCGGCCCCCGTCAGCAATCGGGAAGAAATATGTCAGAGGCGGAAAATAGCGAACAATCCTCGCAGCGCATGATTGCCAACCCGGTCCCATGGCCGGATGGTGCGAAGTGCGCCTGTTGCGTGACATTCGACATGGATGCAGACAGCTTGATCCATCTCGAGCATCCCGAAGACGGATATACGCGCGTTTCGGCGATTTCGATGCTGCAATACGGGCCGGACGTGGCGGTCCCGCGAATTGTCGAGACCTATCGCAAGCTCGGCATCCGGCAGACATTCTTCGTGCCCGCATGGTGCATTGAACGATATCCGGAAGCCATCGAGCTGATGCTGAAAGGCGGGCATGAGATCGGGCATCATGGCTATTTGCACGAAAATCCAAGGTGCCAGAGCCGCGAAGACCAGGCATCCTGGCTCGATCGCGCAATCGACGTCATCAAGAGAACGACCGGCGCCGCGCCGAGGGGCTGGCGGGCTCCGCTTTACAATTTTTCCGATCAATCACTCGATCTGCTCATCGACCGCCAGTTCCTCTACGACGCCTCACTCATGGGCGACGATGTCCCGTATCTCATTACATCCAAGGCCGGGCGACTTGTCGAACTGCCGTCCCATTGGGGCCTCGACGACTGGCCCCAATATGTCCAGTCCATGGATCTGGACTACATGATGCCGGTCCGTGCCCCGAGCGCCGGACTTCAGATCTTCACGGAAGAATTCGAGGCGGCGTACCGTTATGGCGGATTGTGGGTACCGGTCCTCCACCCGTTTGCCACCGGACGCCTGTCCCGATGGGCAATCATGGCGGAATTTCTTGAGTCCGTGCTGGACCGGGGTGATGTCTGGTTCGCACCGATGGAAGAGATCGCCGCTCACGTCAATTCAGTCATTGCGTCGGGGGCATACACACCCCGCACAGTCGCCACTCCTCCTTATTCCGGACCCGTCCAAGTCAACTCACCTTTCAGCTCATGAGGAACCTCAAGATGTCCACGCATGGATATGAGTCAGGCCGTCTCAATCTTCCGTTTGTCGGCATCAGCACCTTCGGCAAGTACCCGTATGTCGAAAACTGGGACGCGATCGATGCCGATGTCGCGGTGATTGGCGCACCGTTTGACTTCGGAACCCAATGGCGCGCCGGGGCACGGTTTGGTCCGCGCGCAATCCGGGAAGCGTCTACGTTGTTTTCATTTGGCCACGGTGGCGCCTATGACCATGAAGACGACGTGACCTACCTGCCGTCCGACGAGGTTCGTATCGTCGATATCGGCGATGCGGATATTGTGCATACCGATACACTCAAGAGTCACGCGAACATTGAACTCGCCGTGCGCACCGCGCTCGCTGCCGGCGCGCTTCCCGTGGTCCTTGGCGGCGATCATTCGGTAAATATCCCTTGTATAGAAGCGTTCGACGACCAGGGCCCGATACACCTCGTTCAGGTGGATGCGCACCTGGATTTCGTTGATGAACGGCATGGTGTCACCCGCGGTCATGGCAACCCCATGCGCCGCGCGGCGGAGAAAGCGTACGTTTCCGGTCTTACCCAAATCGGTATTCGCAATGTGTCATCTACCGCCCGCGAAGGGTACGAAGATGCACGCAAAATGGGATCCGACATCATTTCGGTAAGGCAGTTCCGCAAGATCGGCGTCGCCTCCGTTCTGGAGCGTATTCCGGAAGGCAAGCGCTACTATCTCACAGTCGACATTGACGGTTTCGACCCCTCGATCGCTCCGGGCACCGGCACGCCAAGCCACGGCGGTTTCCTCTATTACGAGGTCCTTGAACTGATCGATGGCCTCGCCAAACGCGGCGAAATCGTCGGCATCGATCTCGTTGAAGTTGCACCGGACTACGATCCAACCGGCACGACAGCAATCCTGGCGGCGCAACTGCTGATGAACACAATCGGTCGCGTGCTGCACTGCAGGCAGAACTCCGGGTGAGCGAGCCAACAATCCGGCAAGGCCATCGCCTGCTTCGGATCGTCAGCGGAAATCGGCGAGCGTCCGCAGAACCACCGCTCGATTTCGCGGCATTTGTGGCATCTGCGTCCATGACGCCGGTCCATTTGTATCCACCCGGGCCCATGTCAGACCCGTCGAAATTCCAGGTGCAAGCGGAGCATACAGACCGGGCGATTGGAGCGACCAAACCTCTGTGGCCGTTCCCTGCCCTGCTTATTGTTTGTCCTTAGTGGGTTTCGTCCGTGCTGATGTGATAAACGCATCATTCGAACCCTGGTTTGCTGTAGGTATCTTCAATGGACGAACTGGTTGGTGAAGCCGTAGAGCGTTCGCGGCAGCTCTATGATCTCGGCGAGACGACAATCTTCGCTGCGAGTTGTGATCCGCGGTTTCATTACATGCTTTATGTGCCGCAGGCGGTCGACGAGGCCGGTTCTGTCGAGTTGGTCGTTGCCGTTCACGGCACCGGGCGTACATCTGCCTTTGAATTCCGTCAGGCCTTTATCGACTTTGCCGAGTTTCACAGCTGCGCCGTGTTTTGCCCGATCTTCCCGGCCAATGTCATGGGCGATGGTCACCGGTCCGGCTACAAATACATGATCGAAAATGAGCTGCGGTACGATCGACTGCTCCTGGCAATGATTGCGGAGGCCAGCGCCAAATATGGGCGGGATTGGTCGCGGTTTGCTCTCTTCGGATATTCCGGTGGCGGGCACTTCGCGCACCGGTTTGCGATCCTCCAGCCGGAGCACCTTTGGGCCGTTTCGATAGGTGCGCCCGGCTCGGTGACCCTGCTCGACGAGACCAGGGACTGGTGGGTGGGGGTCCGTGATCTGGAGTCCAAATTCGGCAGCAAGCTGAACCTCGCGGCATTGAAGGACCTGCCGGTGCAGATGGTGGTCGGCGCGCTGGATTTGGAAACCTGGGAGATCACGCATAAGCCGGGATCGCTCTATTATATGGATGGCGCAAATGACGCCGGCGAAACACGGATCGACCGTCTGACAGCGCTGGCACAGTCATTCCGGTCCGCGGGAATATCCGTCTCGCTGGACGTCGTGCAAGGCGTCTCGCATGATCGGCTGAGCGTTCTTCCAGCGGTAAAGAGCTTCTTGTCCAGGACTCTTATCGAGCACCGCAACGAACGGGACGGCGCGGGATAGCACCGATCAAAAGCAGTGCATATGACGCCCTCGACTTGGTCCGCAGGTCTGTGAAGTGAGCGTGTGTTGCAAGACTGGGTTGATATTGCGGAAACGCATTTGAACTGACCGTTCAGCACCAGATGCCAGAATTTGCTCCAGACAACCCCGCGCCCTGCCCTAATTGGTCTTGCACTTCGGCGGCCTCTGCGAGAACCGGCGCTCGAAAACACCTTCCGCAATCCGATTCTTGAGAATCTCGACCGATCCGCCCGCAATCATCCAGCCGCGCGTCCGCCGGAAACAGTATTGAACGATGCTCTCTTCGCTGAAACCGAGGCCGCCCATAACCTGCATTGCCTCGTTGGCGGCGAAGAAACCGGCCTCGTTGCAAGCCAGTTTCGCGATTGCCGTATCCTGTGCCGAGGGCAGCCCGTCACCGGCATTATGAGCCGCCTCCATCAGAAGGCTCTGCGCGCCGCGAAGCTTGACCTCCATATCGGCGAACTTCCATTGGACTCCCTGAAACTCGCAGAGCGGCCGCCCGAACTGGTGGCGCTCGAGTGCATAGTCGCGTGCCTTTTCGAATGCGTGCCGACCCAATGCGACTGCGCGCGCCGCATTACCGAGCCGTTCAACATTGAACCCGCTGATTTGTTTCTTGAAGCCGCCCATCCCAAGAACCACGTTCTCTTCCGGAACGAGACAATCGTCAAAATAGAGCTGTGACCAATGCTCACCGTTCATGAACGCGGACGGTTTTCCGATTTCGAATCCCGGTGTATCTCGTTCAACCAGTACGGTTCCAATGCCGCTCACACCCTCGCCAAATCGAACATAGATGAGAAATACGTTCGCTTCGCCGCTATGGGTGCCGAATATCTTTGTTCCGTTGACCTTGTAACCGGTGCCATCCTTCACCGCAGTGGTCTTGATGTCGGTGACCGCCGATCCAGCATCGGGCTCGGTCATGCCAACGGCCATAACGGAACGGCCGGCAAGAAGATCCGGCAGAAATCTCTTCTTCTGCTCGTCGGTTGAGTATTCGACGAAAGTGCGCAACGCACCGAAGTTGCCGACCTGCACAACGTCGGCGCTCCGCGGACAGTATTTTGCGACCGCTTGTATGGCGACAATGGCGTCCACAAGGGTACCGCCGATCCCGCCGTGCTCCTCCGGGACCGTAATCCCCATCAGTCCGGCGCTCGCGGCCTTTTCGGCGACATCCCATGGAAATCTCGAAGAGTTGGCCCTCTCAACGGCATGTTCGCTGAGCTCTGCCTCGGCGAATTTGTGGACCATGTCTCTGAAAATCGATTGTTCTGCGTTCAATCGGAAATCCATGCTCTCAGCTCTTTTCGGTTTAACGGGTGGGAACGTCGCATATGCGGACGAAATGACAGGCCTAGGACGCGCGCGCCTCGCTGTCTGCCAGCATCTCCACATGATCCATCTGCAATCCATATTGCGTGTATTTGGGGTTGAGCGCCGGCATGATGGCGAGGTCCATCTCGCCTTTCGCCGGCTCCATAACGATTGACGCGACAGTCGCGCTCGCGCTCATGGTGAATGACGCCCTCGGCGGCCGGCAAATGCTGTACGGATACTGATAGTCGTCCAGAAGAGCGGCCTTGAAGGACTCACGCGTGAGCTTCCCGCGCTGGTCCTGGAGCAACTGTTTCATGCGGAGGCCTCGGACGAGACTGTCCGGTGTGCTGGCCATGCCCATTTCGCGAACGCTCGCCTGTGCGGCCGGAGATTCCCAGTGGTTTGCGTGGGTCAAGATTCCGTTTTCCGGCAGCGTCATGAAAACTTCGTCGGGCGCGCACTCGAAGTCGTATGCGACACCGCCAATGTGACTGATCATCAGGTTGTTGGAACCGGAACGGCGTGTCGTGTAGACAACTCTGTTTATCAGCGCCAGATGGGATGCCTCGAGCATTTTTCGGCGGGCAAGCAACAACGGCGCACCAACTGAACGATAGTCGCGATCGCAATCAAGGTAGTTCGCCGTCACCGCGATTCCGGCCGAGTTCATTCCTGAACGGGCAAGACCACCTGCCTCGGTAAACGTCAGCACGTCGGGTCCATCGTCTCTCTTGATCCGGAGGACGACGCAGGACTCGGCGCATTCAGCCTTCCAGTCCCAGTTTTGGCCGTGAATTACGGTGTCCGTCGCTGTCGCCTCGGGGAGCGCCAATGCGCTCGTGCATTCATCTGTGTGCTCATCGAATTCAAGTTTGTTGAGGAGGCGCTCGTTCTGGCCGAGCTTCAAGATCTCCGTTCTCGCGTTCAAAAATGCGATGTCTTCAAGCTCAACCTTGGCGCCCGCAGCGATGCCGCGCATTTCCACGACGTATTGAGGCTCGAACCCCTCCATGACCGGCAAGTATTTTCGGGCGAGCTCATGGATGCGCGCGCGCGTGAAGCCAACTTCAGCGAGTTGCTCCATATAGTGTTCCAGGCCTCGGGCAATACGCAAAGCGGCGGCTTCGCCGTATTGGCAACCGCGCTCATAGGGCGGTCCCGAGACTTCAATCAACGGGCACACGTGGTCCATTACGGCCCTCCTCCATCGTTCCGCTCGGCCGTGAAAAGCAGGTCATGTTCGGCCATTCAAACCTGAGTTTCAGGGACATGAACGACCAGGTCATCAAGCTCGCTGCTAACAGTCAGTTGGCATGACAAACGACTCGAAGATCGTCTCTCGGCAGCGACGACATCGAGTATTTCCTCTTCGACCTCCTTTGGCGGCCCGGCGCGCTCAATATCCTGCTGATCGACATAGACGTGGCACGTACCGCACATCATTGCTCCGCCGCACTCCCCGACGATACCGTCTACGGCATTGGCGAGTGCGCAGTCCTTCACCGTCGTGCCCTCTTCCACTTCAAATGTCTGACGTTCACCGTTGGCGAGAACGAATGTCACCCGTGGCATTCCTGGGTACCTCACTAAATGCCCCAATCATACGAGAGGGCCAGGGTCCGACCACTTACGAAAACTCCTGCGTCGTTGCCGTGAGATCATGTGTGAAGGCAGGCAGACCCATCTGACGTCGGCGCGCGTTCTGTTGTCACGGAGACCGAAACGCCGCCTTTTCGCCAAAGCGTCGTCTTTTCTCCTCGGTTGAAAGGCGGGTCATATCGAACAGGTCAGTCGTTCGCGCATAACCACCCGCCCCATGCATCCTGGCCACCAGCCGCATTTTGTCCGCCAGAACATAGTTTTTTTCGGCATCATAGAACTCGTCGCGAATGTGCATGTGAACGACAATACCGATGAAGATGTACTTGCCCTCGGCCAACTGGACCGATTCGGCGAGATTGCACTCTAGGGCGACCGGCGCTTCGGTAATCCAAGGGACTTCGACTTGCTCGGATGGCGATGATGTGAGACCGGCCATCTCCAACTCGTCGATATGCGCGGCAAACTCTGTCTCACAAATATTCATGTGAGGAGCGAGCGCCTCATCGACCAGATTAACAACGAACATCCTTGTTTGAAGGATGTTGCTTGCAGTGTCTTTGAGGGATGAGCTGGTTGACTGATTGACACCGACCGCAATTGCCGGAGGATCGTTGCACATGGCGTTGAAGAAGCTGAAAGGCGCCGCATTCAGGTTGCCCGCTGCATCCATGCTGGTCACGAGCGCGATCGGTCGCGGCACGACCGAGCCCACAATAAGCTTGTAACGCTCGCGTGGTGCCAGGTCTCGAAAATCGATGCTCGCCATCAGTGGTAGCCCGCGCCGCCATCTGCCGAGTAGGCAGAACCGGTCACAAATGAGGACGCGTCCGATGTCAGAAAGAGGATAACCTGCGAGAGTTCTTCAGGGCATCCCATCCGCGCCATCGCGTTGGATCGGAATCGTGCCTCGGCGGCTTTGGGGTCCGGTGATCGGGCGATCGCACGCTCAATCATCGGCGTGTCGACAACCCCGGGACACACGGCGTTGACCCGCACGCCGAACGGCGCGAAGTCGAGCGCGATTGCACGTGTGAACATCAACAATCCGCCTTTGGACGCGCAATATGCGCTGAAATCAAAGGATGGCCGGAACGCCGCGCCAGAGCTGACATTCACGATCGTGGCGCGCTCCTGTGCCTTGAGGATCGGTGCCACCGCCCGGCAGATCAGGTAGGGACCTCGGAGATTGACGTCCATCAGTTCATCCCATTCGGCGGGACTCGTATCCTCGACAGATTTCCTCAGGCTGATCCCGGCGCAGTTGACGACCCCATCGAGGCCGTTCAACACGTAATTCGCCGTCTCGACCGCCGAGGTAACCGAGTCCTCGTCTCTGAGGTCGCATTCGATCGCGCGTCCGGTCGCTCCTGCTGGCGAGAGAAAGGGATGGTCGGGAGACCAGGCCCGATCTAGCAATGCAAGTGATGCGCCCTCATTGCTGAACAACCTGGCCGTGGCTGCGCCAATTCCGGAAGCAGCTCCTGTGATCAGAATCTTGCGTCCAGCAAGCGTCATGGATGGGATTCCCCTAGTTCAGATATGCGCCGTCCACGGGAACGCTCGTGCCGGAGACATATTCCGCCTCCTCTGACAACAAGAAGCACAGTGTTGCGGCCACACCCGCCGCGGTGACGGGCCTTTTTTGCGGCGAATTGGCCAATGTTCGTGTCTTGTATTCGTCGGACTGGCTTTCGAATGACTCTCGAATTTTCGAGCCGGGGTCGCCGAAGGTCAACCAAGGCAGCACCGTATTGACGGTGATTCCGTGTTCTCCCACGTCCTTCGCGAGTTGCTTTGTGAAACCGATCAGCCCCGCCTTCGCGGTCGCATACGGCAACCGCGCGCCCATTGTGCCAACGGGGCCCAGTCGACCCTTGGCGACAGTCGAGGAAATGCAGACAATCCGCCCGTACTTCTGATCGCGCATAACTGGCACGACGTGCCGACAGGCGAGAAACACACTGTTCAGATTGAGCGAGATGATCTTTTCCCAATGATCGAGCGGGATGTCGTCAACCTGATGCATCGGAACTCCGCCGGCGCCGCCGGCAACACATGCCAGCGCGTCAATACGGCCGAAAGCCGCCATCGCGTGCCGTACACATCTTTCTACGTCATTCTCTTCGGTCGCGTCGGCGACCGCCTTTTCAACTGTGGCCCCATGTGTGCCGGTCTCTTCCGCAGTTCTGTTGAGGCCGTCTTCATCGATATCGGCCAGAAAGAGGTCAAATCCATGCCGTGCGAGCATGATCGCTGTTGCTCGTCCAATCCCGCTCGCCGATGCGTTGAGGAAGGCGACGCGGCTTGTGTGGGTCATGTTCTTTCCGAATGACTTGACGGAACAGAAATCAAAAAAAGGAAACGGGGCGAGCCCCGTTTCCGGTTCTTGCAAGGAGGATCTATTTCTTTCTGGAGACGTTCCAGAAAATCGGCATACCGACGTCAAGCATCCCGTCCAGGTCGGAGCGATGGGATGATGAACGCGAATACTGCCCCAACACCACGAACTGAACGTTGTCGTGCGCATGTTGCTGGATCTTCTCCGCAAGCTGTTTGCGCTTGCCGACATCGCTCTCCCGTTCAAACTTGTCGATCAGAGTGGTGATCTCGTCTACACACGCCCATCCTGCGTAACCGTCCGTGCAGTTGTTAGCGATACGGTAGTTCGTGAATGGCGAAGACATGTCGTAGCCTGACCATGTGATCGGCATAAGGCTCCATCCGCCTTCTTCAACCGGCTTTTTGCTCCACCTTGCCTTCGCGACGGTCGGCCAGTCAGCCGCCTGCACTTCGACATTGAAGCCCGCCTGTTTCATCAAGCCTTCCAGGACGAGGCCCGTCTGATTGATGTCATTCACGGAGGATGCGAGCAGGATACGTACCGGCTCGCCCTTGTATCCGGACTTTGCGAGGATCTCCTTGGCGGACTCAATGCCGCGCTTGGGAAGATCGCCGGTACCGGCATCGTTGCCGTAGGTCGCGCCGCACATGAAGAACGAGTAACACCCCTTCAGCCACATGTCGTTCGGCAAACCCAAGCCCGCCATGTATTGATCGGTCATTGCCAGCGCCTGAAGGGCGCGGCGAACTTCCTTGTTGTTGAACGGAGGCGTGAGGTGATTGACCACGACCGAAAGAAGGGTCATGCCGATGCCCTCAAAGCGAGACACCGTTACGCCCGGGTCTGAGTCCAGGATTTCGATGAAGTCATATGGTGTCGACTGAACATAGTCGATCTCGCCTGCCCGTAACGCCGCCATCTGCGTGGCTGAATCAGGGATAGTAACCAACTCGACCTTGTCGAAGCGTGGCACCTTACCTCCCGCGAGACCGTCCGCCGGCTCGGAGCGCGGCACATAGAGCGGGTTCTTCTTGAACACGGCGACATTGCCCGGCGACCAGCCCTTTGCATCGAACGTGTAAGGACCGGAACCTATGACCTCCGGAACAGGGTCCTTCGGCGGCGTAACCGAGGCAAGGCGCGCGGGCATTATCACCGGAACATTGCTGCTGGGCTTGCCAAACGCTGAGATCACATGCCCGAACGGCCGCTTCAGCTTCAGCTCAAACGTCTTCTCACCAGTGACCTTGAAGTCATCCGCAGCAGCCTTCATGCGCTTGCCGAGCGAATCACGCTGCCACCAACGACGCAACGACGCGACGGCGTCTTCAGCGGTCACCGGAGTGCCGTCGCTGAACTTCAGTCCGTCACGAAGCATGAATTTATAGGTCAGGCCGTCATCGCTAACCGACCATGTTTCCAGCATCTGAGGCTTGAAATTGCCTTTGGAGTCCATCGAAATGAGCGTGTCATACACCAAATAGGCGAACGTCCGCGTGG
Organism: Hyphomicrobiales bacterium; assembly: GCA_028280515.1. GTDB lineage: Bacteria > Pseudomonadota > Alphaproteobacteria > Rhizobiales > Methyloligellaceae > UBA2767. The sequence continues at coordinate 48,732 of JANQLP010000077.1, read as the reverse complement.
CGTAGGATGTCGTTGCGATTGGATCGAGCACGCCGAGTTTCGCTGTAAGGACCGCGCGAAGTGTTTCTTCCGACCGAACAGTGGCCGGCGACGCGACCACTGCCGAACCGGCGACAACGCCAGCGATGGCCAGGCTCATGACTATCTGTTTAATTCCCATGGTGACGCATCCCTACTTCCTGTTTCCTCCCAAATTTCCCAAGCCGTGTTTTTCGACCGAACATGTCGTGCTTTCAGATGAAGCAACCCGAGAATTCGTGAAAATTCGGCTCACAACCGACGCTAGAGAGTGCCGGAAACGGGAGCAACTACCCATAGGTTAGTCGGCGATTACGTTTGATCATGCGGCGCACACCGCCGCGAAAACCGCTACAAAGCAGCGGCCGGACATGATCTTTGGTCAGCCGGTCTTTAGCGATGCGCAGTTTGAGAAAAGGCGCCGCCGCGACGATACTCAAGCCGGATGAAGCGCTGAATCGTCAGGCCGAGATTTGCCGAGTGAAACCTGGTCCCACGGAGCACAGAGAATGAGGATAGTGATCATTGGTGCCGGACAGGGCGGTGTCTCCACCGCCGATTATCTGCGCCGGGAAGGCTTCAAGGGCTCGATACAGTTGGCCGGAGAGGAAGCCGACCTGCCGTACCAGCGTCCGCCCCTATCCAAGCAGGCACTCTCCGGAGAAAAGTCGCCGGACAACATCGTCATTCGCGGCATCGACTATTACGAAAAGCACAATATCGATCTGCGCCTCGGCCTTCGCGCAGAGCGTATCGACCGGAATGCAAAAAAGGTCGCATTCGCTGACGGTACGATCCTGCCCTACGACTACCTGGTACTCGCGACGGGAGCACGGCCGCGTACAATCGGTCTTCCTGGCGGAGACCTGCCGGGCATTCTCGATCTCCGCACCTTGTCGGACTTGCGTGCGCTCCTTCCCGCTCTTGAGGAACGCCGTCGCATTGTCGTCATTGGTGGCGGGTTCATCGGTCTCGAAATTGCCGCGTTCGCACGAAAACGAGGCCACGCCGTTACCGTGATCGAAGCCGAAGAGCGGATTATGACCCGAGTGTTCCCTGTGTTCATGTCGGAGTGGTTCACAAAACTCCATCGGGGGCACGGCGTCGAAATACTATGCAACACCCGCATCTCCGCCTTCGACGGAGACGGCGCGGTGGACACTGTTGTTTGCGGTGACCAGCGGATACCCGCCGACCTGGTCATCCTCGGCATAGGCGTGACGCCCAACCAGGAATTGGCTGAAGCGTGCGGCCTTTCGTGTGACGACGGCATACTGGTCGACTACGCGTGCCGAACCAGCGATCCGCATATTTATGCGGTCGGGGACTGTACGCGGCATGAGAGTGTTATCTACGGTCGAAATGTTCGACTGGAATCCGTTCAGAACGCGATCGCGCAGGCGCGTGTCGCGGCCCAATCCATACTCGGCAAAGACATCCGGTACGACGAACTGCCGTGGTTCTGGAGTGATCAGTTCGACGTCAAATTACAGATGGTTGGCCTCTCCTTGAACCATGACGCATCTGTTGTTCGCGGTGATCCGGAAAGCGGCAAGTTCACGGTGTTATATGTCCGCGATGGTGCCGTCATAGCCGCGGACGTCGTGAACAACCCGCAAGAGTTTGTACAATGCCGCAAGCACCTTGCACCGACTCGAACCGTTGACGTAAAACGGTTACAGGATACGCAGATGAGGCTTGGCGACATATTGGCCGGCGTTTGAGGACATCGGCCTGTCTGCGTCTACGTGCCCGAGAGTGCAGCCTCCGTAAGCCAGCGGCTGGGCCTGAAGCGCGCCTCTGCCGTCGCCTCGAATATCCTTGCGCGCAGCGACTCCATCCTGCCAGCTCCCAGGTGCGTGATCCTCTTGAGCGGACCTGTTGCATGACCAAGGGCAAGCATGGCCGTCCGATCGATATCATCGGCCGTCGCGACACCCCTGGCGACCATGTCGCCGGCGATCAGGCCAAGCTGCAGTGCGATACGCTGGCAGATCGTACCCGCGCCGTCATCCGAGAAGCAGATCGACCGACAATCCAATCTGTTAACAAGGCGTTGGTCGGTGAGGCTGCTCCTGATCAGCGAGACTTCGCCTTTTCCCGGAAACAGCGGGTCGAACCCTATGCAGCGTGTTGGTTCCAGTTCGAGGCGTTGCGCAACAGTCAGCAAGCGCTCCCCCTCGAGCGAAAGCAGGAGTACCGAGTTTTCCGGCGGATGCGTGTCATCCGAAATTGTCACGCCAATACTCGACATCATCTCAAGCACGGGCTTGGCCGCATCCCTGAATGCGGCTGGCGCCCAAACGAGCGGTGCAGAGGTCAAGTCATCATGGTCATTGCCGCCGCAAATCCGTTCATCGGTTCGGAACCCCTTTCCGTTCTTCTTCCCAAAAAGGCCTGACTTGAATCGACGTTCCAGCAGGGAAGGTGGAAGCAGACGCTCATCGAACCCATTGCCTTCCCAGATCGCCCGGCTTGCCGGATAGGTAACGTCCAGTCCGGTCAGATCCATCAGCTCGAACGGACCCATGGGAAACTCCATCCCGGCGCGGAGGGTTCGGTCGATCACTTTGAAGGAAGCCACATTCTGTTCCGCGAGACGCGCCGCCTCTAACACATAGCCTCGGCCCAACTGATTGGCGATGAAGCCATTCACGTCTGCGGTCATGACGGGCGTGTGCCCAAGGGCGAGCACAAATGCTCTTGCCCGCGCCAGTACGTCGGGTGATGTCGCCTGCCCGGCAACGACCTCGACGAGGCGCATCAGGGGCGCTGGGTTGAAAAAATGCAGTCCGAAGAATCTATCCGGGTACCGCGCATCGGCGGCGATCTCGGAAATGAGAAAGGAGGATGTATTGCTTGCCAGCAGGGTGTCCGCTGCCACGCGGGATTCAATCTCTGAGAGCAGGCGTGTCTTTTCGTCCAGATCTTCTACGATTGCCTCAATGATCAAGTCCGTTTCTGAAAGGGCAGAAAGTTCGTCGCGGAGCGAGAGTCGGTCCATTTGGGCGACCGCCTCGTCTGCACTCAATGTACCCTTTTCCACAAGACGCCGGAAACGACCATCGATTTCATCGCGGGCCGACTGAAGTGCTGTCGACCGACTATCGACCAGAACCGCAGCCATGCCCGACGACAAAGCAAGTTGCGCGATGCCGCGCCCCATAACACCGGCCCCGACAATACCCACCGTCGAGATGCAATGATCACTCATTCCGAATCCTCAAGCCGCACAAGCGCATCAAGGAGAACGACACCTTTGCCCTCCTCACGGATCAACAGCGGGTTTATCTCCGCCTCCGAGACACGGTCGATGCGAGCGAGAGAGGATATCCGGGAGACAGCCTCGGAAAGCGCGGAAAGGTCACCTCGCGGCTTGTTTCGATATCCGCGATAGAGGGCGAATGCCCTGACTTCCTCGATCATCTGTGCAGCGGTTGCCAAATCCACGGGTGCAGCCCTGAGCGAGAGGTCATTGTAGACCTCAGTCATGACACCGCCCGCACCGACCGAGACGATCGGTCCGACGACAGGATCGCGGTGCAACCCGACGATCGCTTCGCCGAGGCCACTTTCCTGCCTTTGCACAAGAAAGCCCTCGATATCGGCATTGGGCAGGGTTCGGCTGACGTGCTCTCGAACCTTCGTCAGCGCCGCACGCAGCCCTTCAACGCCCCCTAGCCCGACCACCACACCGCCGGCTTCGGATTTGTGCGGGATGTCGCGTGACACAACCTTCAGCACGTATGGACCACTGAAAGACATCGGATCAGGAATGTCATCGTTGGGCCCGACAAGCAGTTGTTCCGGCGCATCGAGCCCCAAGCTGGCGAAAAGGCGATTCGCCTCGACCTCGTTCAGCGCACCGGGCGCGTGTGACCCGACCAGCTCCAAGGCATCGTCAGGCGGCGCATCCACAATGTGACCGATGCTCCGGCTGGCGGCCGGCTTCAATAGCGCGGCGATGCACTCGGCGGCGCTCTCCGCCGTCCGGAAAGCCGGAACGCCGTTCGCATTGAACATTGCCAGGGACTCAGGCGCGTGTGGTATCGGCACGGCAACGACGGGCGCCGCCTCGGTGCCGGCCTCCTGCACAGCATCGACTATCGGCTTGACCGCAAGCTCCGGATGGAACTGTGCGGAAGATCCGATTGCCGCGACAACCAGGCCCAAAGACCGATCTGAAATCAGCGCCGACATCACGCTTTTCATGACCTCGTATTTCGCTCCCGCCAGTGTCACATCGACCAGCGGACCGGGCCTGATGTCGAGCCCCGTCGCACGCAAGGTTTCGCGGCTTCGTTCGGAGGGCGCGCCGAGGGGAACCCCACGCAGGCCAATAAGGTCATAGACCATTCCGCCGCCGCCGCCGGTCGTTGTGACGACCGTGACTTTGCGCGGCCTTTTGGCCAGATGATCCCGCAACCTCATGGCGTTGGACATTTCGGCAAGAGCCTCGAAGTTCTCGACCAAGTGGATTCCCAATGACGTCAGAAACGCCTTGATGGACCGCGGTCCACCGATCATTGCTCCGGTATGTGACGCAGCCAGGGATTGGCCGGCATCCGACTTGCCCACCAGGTACGCCACGACCGGCTTGCCCGCGCGCCGGGCCGCGTCGACGAACCGTGCCACTTCATCAGGCCGGCGTACGGTTTCGAGAAACAATGCAAAGCCCTTGATTTGCGGGTCGTCGACGAGGATTTGCCCGAGCTCGCCTACGCCGAGGCAGGCCTCGTTTCCGACTGACAAATACGATTTGAAACCGAGTCCGACCGCCTTGCCTCGTGACATCAACGCGCCGATTACGCTGCCGCTTTGCGACAGAACGGCAAACTCACCTGAGGGAAGCGAGTCGACGTCAAATGCAGCGTTTGTCGTGCAGACAAATCCGGTCGTCGACTCAACAACACCCATGCTGTTGGGCCCGATCACCGTCATGTCGTGGTCAGCGGCTATGCGCCGCAACCTGTCCTGCCGTTCGATGCCCACACTGCCGGACTCGGCGAAGCCGTCGGCCAGCACGGTGACGACCTGAACTCCCTTTCGCGCCAGTCTCTCAAGCTCCTCAAGAGCGGGGTCGGCATCGATGAGAAGATAGGCATGATCGACATTGTCCGGAAGTTCCTCAACCGAGCCGACCGAAGGCAAGCCGTTTACGATGGAGCTGTTCCTGTTGACGGGATAGATACGCCCGCCGAAACGGTTCGCGGTCATGAACGTCAAAGGCCGCGCCGTCAGGCGGCCAGGCGTAGCTGACGCGCCAACCAGCGCAACGGAGTCCGGGTAAAGAACCGCTTTCAGGACGTCATTCATCTTTCGTACAGGCCATCCGCTCCGCGGTGCAGGTGAATATCAGGACGCGGCACGTCACTGTATGGGGCGCCGCTGAAACAGCCTGATTTGGGAAAGCCGCTCCTGAGAAAAGCAAGGTTACAATGGCACGCGCACGGCGACACCGTCCATCTGGGTTCTAGCTGACAACGACCGGCAGTTTGCCGACGGCTCGGCCCGACTGAGACCACTGGAAGGGTTCATCGGCGAGATCGATCATCTTAGCATGCCGTGCCAGCTCGCCGATCAGCAAGTCCCCTTCCATGCGGGCGATCATCTGTCCGACACACCCGTGGATACCGCCGCCAAGCCCGAGATGACCAACGACCTTGCGGTGGATATCGAACTTGTCCGGAGCCTTCCAGCGCTTCGGGTCCCGGTTGGCTGACCCCACAAAGGCAATGATCTTGTCATACTTGCCCATCTGGACACCGTGGAACTCCATTTCCTCAAGAGTGTTTCGGGCAACGGTCTGCGCGGGTGATCGAAACCGAATCCCTTCATCGAAAGCGTTTCGTGACAGTGAAGGATCGGCGCGCAGCATTTCCCATTGGGAAGGGTCCTGCAGCAAAAAAAGGACAGCGTTGCTGATGGCGCCAAAGGTCGTGTCTGTACCGGCGGAGAGAAATGACCGGATGAGCATATTCGCTTCGTGAACACTGATGTCTCCAGCGTCCGCGGCTTCGTATATCTGCGCACCGAGCCCATCGCTGGTGATTGACTCGCGCTTACAGACCTCCCGCACCCACTCGACGATCCGCTCGGATTCTTCAAGCTCCTCCTCGGTCCACGGGTTATGACGGCCGTATGTGCGGCCTTTGATGAGGTACTTGTTGTAAAGCAGCAGGTTTTCCCGGTTCTCTTCCGGCAGGCCGACCGCATCCGGCACAACCCTCATGACAAAGGGTTTCGCCAGATCCGCGACAACGTCGAATCGGTCCATCTTCATGGCCCTGGTGACACATTCCTTGGCGAGTTCGCGCGCCTGATCAGTCAGGGCCCGTACCGTTCCCGGAGACAGGATCCGGCTCAGCACCTGCCGGGTGCGCGTATGGTCAGGCGGATCAGCCTCAAAAATCACGCTCGGTTCGCGCCACGGCTTTTCCCTATAGTAGTTTGCAACGCCCCCACCGCCGGCGCTTCCGAAGCGCTTCCAGTCGTTCACGACCTCACGGCACGCATCGTCCATGAACGCCGCCCACACGCCCACTTCCTCAAGCCACAGAACCGGCTCGCGCGCCCGCATGCGCTCATACAGCGGAAACGGATCGAGCATGTTTTCCTTTTCGTAGGGGTTTTCGTGTGTGCTCGGCACCCCCTGGGGAACTGGCTCGACTGTCATATCGATCTCCTGTTAACGCTCCGAGCCAGGATCATTCCGCCGCCACAGTGCCGCGAATAATGCGCGCACCGGGCCAACGTCCGGGTTTCGCCATCCAGTACTGCATCATGAAGTCCAGCTCGACACCGAGGGCCTCTGCGGCATGCCATACCCAGCGGGGGTCATCGAGAAATCCGCGTGCGATCTCGACCATATCGGCGTGCCCGTCCGCGATGACCTCCTCCGCTTGATGCGGCTGGATAATCATCCCTGTGACGAAAGCGTGGATGTTGGTTGCCTTCTTCAGCTTGGAAGCAAATGGAACGAGATAGCCGGGTGACTGCTCGATCTTCGCCTCGTTCGTGATCGCACCTGCCGAGACACACACGTAATCCAATCCTGCATCCTGCAGAATCTTCACGATCTCAATGGTGTCTTCGAAGGTCGTTCCCTCGCCGACATAGTCGTGCGCGTTCAGGCGAATGCCGAGGACGCGATCGTCATGTAATTCCCGCCGAACGATTTCGACGATTTCGGCAACGAACGCGGTCCGTTTTTTCAGCGTGCCGCCATACGCATCAGCGCGCTGATTTGAAAGCGGAGACATAAAGGTGTGCAAAAGGTACCCATGCGCTCCGTGGAGCTCCACCAGGGTCAGGTCGAGACGGTTCACGCGTTCCGCAGCCTGCCGGTAGCTTTCGCGCACGCGGTCAAGGTCATCATCGCCGAATGCTACGGGCGTGGGATGCCCGTCCGCGTAAGCGATTTCAGAAGGCCCCCATACAGGCCAGCCGCCCTCCTCAACCGGCAATGGTCCCCGCCCGCCGGCGGGCGTCTTTCCCGATCCCTTGCGTCCGGAATGCCCGAACTGAATGGCAAAAGGCGTTTCGGAGTACGTCCTGATATTGCCGAGGACCTGGCGGATAGCTGTTTCGTGTTCGTCGCTGTGCAGCGCGAGACAGTCGAGCGAACCCCACCCCTCGCGTTCAACAGATGTCGACTCGAAGAACACAAGGCCGGGATTGGAGGCCGCAAACGAGCCTAGGTGCTGATCGTGCCATCGTGTCGCCGAGCCATTGTCTCCCTTGTATTGCGCCATCGGCGAAACGGCGATCCGGTTCGCATACGCCGCACCGCGGATCGCAAACGGCGAGAAGAGTTTCGAGCTCACGCATGTCTCCTTTGGCGCGCACCGGAGGGTCGAGTTGATGTCACGCAGCCTAGCTTTCGCCGCCCGCCAAACAACTTCGAGGACGGCATGACCGAATGACAATTTGTCACTCAACGCGTCGAAGGCCGAGCTGCCCCCGCAAAGGCCGAATACCTACCGCTGGGATGGCAGGCTGACCAATTGAAGCAGCTCCTCGGTTAGCGCACTGCTTAGTTCCAACTGGCCTGCCTCGACGTCCGCGATTAACTCAATTGCGCGCTCGAACACGGGGGTGTCGATGCCATGCCGCCGCGCCGCATCAATGATCGGCGCAATTTGGGCGCCAACCTCGGTTGGTCGCTTCCGCACCGCAATGTCGCGCCAAATGCCGCTATGGAGCTTGGCGGAGCCTCGTCGAGCATCGGCATAGGCATCGATTGTCGCATTCATGGTCGCGGCATTGGCGGTAAGGAAACTCGAGGCGTCGAACCCTTGGTAGCTCATCAGTTCGATCCCCTCGGCGTTTGCAACCCGGGCAACCTCGCCGACGATCCGATGGAGAAGAGGTCGGAACTTCGGATCATCGAGGAATTCCTCAGTCGGGACATTCGACAGGGTTTGCGAGATCAGGAGGGCAAAGAAGGCCATCTTGCTCCACAGGTAGCCGAAGATATTGTCAGTGACGATGGCGTCCGGTTCGAAGCTGAGAACGATCTCATGGACCCGGTTCAGGCGATCCGTCATGCGCCCGTCGATCTCGCCGAGGACGAACGCACCACGCCCGCCATACTCGATCTTGCCGGGCGCCAGGTAATCGGCACCAAAGTTGACGAAACATCCCATGGTTCGGTCACGGCCAACGATCTCTGCGATCACCGTCTCGTTGAGTCCGTTCTGTACCGAGACGATGACGCCATCCGGCGCCAAGTGTGGCGCCAACGTCTTCACGGCATTCCGGGTATGTTGCGCCTTGACCGCAAGGAGAACGAGATCGAACTCCCCACGCAACCGATCCGGCGTGACGGCATCGCACGCCACCGTGAATGACGAAACCGGCCCCTCGATCCTAAGGCCATCTGACCGGATCGCCGCCACATGCTCTTCAGCCGCGTCAACAGCGACGACATCGTAACCGGCCCTTTTGAGAAAAGCGGCAACCGTTCCCCCTATTGCACCCGCCCCGCAGATCAGGATCGTCGAGTCGGCCAAAGGCGGTTTCGTCACAGGGTCAACACCTTCAGGCAGCGGCTTTCTCTGCCAATGCCAGCTTGGCGACTTGTGCGCATGTCTTGAATACAACCGGGCGCGGACTGTATTGCGTCCGCCGCAGGAACTCTTCCAGCTTGACCATTCTCGGTGCGCGCCCGACTCCGTAATCCTGACGGGGATGGACGGTCATGCAGATAAATGCGCCCACGCTGTTGAGACCGTCGAATTCCTCGATCCAGTTCTTCTGTACGCGCGCATCCGGCTGTTTGATGGAGAAAAGGTTCTCGTCAAGGAGCGTCGGATTCTGCGGGATCTCGATCATGCCCGTTCCTCCGTCCGCATCGAGTTCGTAAGGGAAGTCGTCGTCCTGAAAGCTGCTGTCGTACAAATAGCCAAGGGCGGAAAGATGCGAGATCGTCTTCTCAGACATCAGACCGTCAGGTGCGCGCCACCCGACGGGCGCAACTCCCAGACAATCCGAAAGAGTGTCGTGCGCTTTCCTGAGGATGTCAGGTTCGCTGTCGCCGAGCGCCGAGTGGTCCTCAAGGGCGTACCCGTTGGCAGCGACCTCGTGACCCGCGGCGTGGATTTCTCTGATCAGTTCAGGATGGCGTTCCGCCTCCAGTCCCGGCACAAAAAAGGTCGCGGGAATCCTGAGACTATCGAAAAGCCGCAACAGGCGATCGACGCCGTTTGGCATGTAGTTTCCGTACGCATAGCGGCCGACAAGCCGTTCCTCACCGACGCTTCTGAGTTCGACCGAGGCACCGTGAACATTGACGGTGATCGACATTGCACCGCCTGTTGCACGTTCGATGCTGCTGTTCATTGCGCGCTCCATGGATGGGTCCGTTCGGGCCAGTCTTCAGGGTTCTTCAGGCACCAGCGCGCGGTATCGACCTGCCTTTGCATCAGCACGCCTGGAAATCGCTTTATGTAGATGATCAAGTCTTCGAGGGCTTCTGCCCGGGCCGGTCCGCCGGAGCCAAACCCACTGCGCGGATGGACAATCAGATCATAGTACCCGCCTTCCGCGTATGCGGTGTCGAACTCGGCTTTCCACTGCGCGAGCACTTCAGAAGGCGGCGTCATGCTGTCCCGGTAGAAAGGCGCATCGTCCAAGCTGGACGTGTTGTCGGGAAGATTGACAAAGTCGGTCAGACGCTCTCCACCGACCATCTGGAAGTATGGCCAGTCAGCCGCCTTCTCACTGGAATCGTAGATATAGCCAAGTTCCCTGAGAACGCGGACCGTCTGATCCGATTTGCCCCCGCCCGGATTTCGCCAACCGACCGGCGGCGTATCCAGCAGGTCCGACAATATCTGATGCGTCTTGCGCAGATAGAACGGCTCCTCATCTCCGAGATCGAACGCCTCGTGAAGATAGCCATGGGCACCGATCTCATGGCCGGCAGCGGCAATGGAACGAACCGACTCCGGAAAGCACTCCGCATCGTAACCGGGAACGAAGAAGGTTACAGGTACGTTGTGACGCGCGAAAATCTCAAGAAACCTCGGAACGCCACGTTTGGCCGAGTAGCGGCCATGAGAGTACTTCCCGATGGGCAGGAGTTTCTTACCGGTCTCATTCGAAAGGCCGTCGAAATCAACTGTTATGTTGACGAGACAGCGTGCCCCCTCTGGCCACTTCGATTCCATTTGTTCCCTCATTTTGTTTGGAGCCTTTTTTGTCCCCGTTACTCGTCTAACGCCCCGCGTCAGCGATGATCGCACCTTCATCGGCGGGCAGTTCGGTCAAATGGCATGCCACGGCGCGCCCGGAGTCGCGATCCTTCAGTTTCGGCTCCTCGGTCCGGCAGCGGTCATATGCATAGGGACAGCGCGTGTGAAACCGGCACCCGGTGGGCGGATTTGCCGGGCTCGGAATCTCCCCCTTGATCACCTCCCTGACGCGCCGCCGGGTCGGGTCGGCAATTGGCACCGCAGACAGCAATGCCCGTGTATACGGATGCGCCGGGGAAAAGATGATCTCTTTGGTCGGCGCCAGTTCCACGATCTTGCCGAGATACATGACGGCGACGCGGTGCGCGATGTTCTCAACGATCGCCAGGTCATGAGATATGAAGACGAACGCGACGTCGGTCTTTTCCTGCAGGTCCCGAAGCAAGTTGATGATCTGCGCCTTGACCGACACATCCAGAGCCGAAACCGCCTCGTCGCAGATTATGACCTTCGGTGAACTGGCAAGCGCGCGCGCGATGCCGATCCGCTGACGCTGACCGCCACTGAATTCGTGTGGCCAACGGTCGGCGCACTCCTGCGGCAGCCCGACAAGTTGAAGAAGGTCGTTCACTTTCTCCGTGAGTTCGGACCTAGAGGCTGAGAGGCCGAAGTTGGTCAGAGGCTCAGCGATCGCATCGCCTACCCTTTGTCTTGGATTGAGGCTGCTGAAGGGGTCCTGAAAAACAATCTGGATACTGCGGCGCAAATCGCGAATCTCGTTTGTCGAAAGACTGTCGATGCGGTGGCCTTCGAGATAGATCTTGCCGTCAGTCGGTTTGACGAGGCTTAGAATGCACCGCCCCACTGTCGACTTGCCGCATCCGGACTCACCGACGATAGCCAGCGTCTCCCCCCTGGCGACGTCGAACGAAACACCCGACACCGCATCGATGCCGGTCTTGCCCCAGCCGAAAAAGCCGCCTCCGACATCGAAACGCTTTTGTAGACCGTTGACGGAAAGGAGGTTCTCAGGCACGGGCATCTCCTCTCGGCTCGGGAAAATGGCATGCAAAGGAGTGCCCGACCTCATCGTCCCGCAACCCCGGCTTCACTTCTCGGCAAACGTTCCGGGCCGAGCCGCAACGGTTCGCGAAAACGCAATCCGTGAACTTCTGCATCGTGCTTGGCACCTGGCCGGGAATTTCGGCCAGGCGCCAATCATGATCGTTCAACGACGTTCCAAGAACGGGCATGGCGCCGATCAACCCGGCCGTATACGGATGGCGCGGGTTTGCGAAAAGGTCCCGAACCGGCGCTTCTTCCAGCTTATGACCCGCATACATTACGACGACGCGGTCGGCGATCTCCGCGACGACGCCCAGATCATGGGTTACGAATATGATCGCCGTTCCGAACTCCTCCTTCAGTTCGACGATGAGGCGTAGTATCTGAGCCTGTATGGTCACATCCAACGCGGTTGTCGGTTCATCCGCAATCAAAAGCCGCGGCGCGCACGCGAGAGCCATTGCGATCATGACGCGTTGGCGCATTCCGCCCGAGAGCTGATAGGGATATTCGCCCAGTCGTCTCCGAGGCTCGGCGATCCCGACGCTTTCAAGCATGTATTCCGCGCGATCCAGCGCCTGTGGCCGGGTCATCTCGCGATGCAGAATGAGTGCTTCAGACAATTGCTTGCCGACGGAAAGCACCGGGTTCAGCGCGGTCATCGGCTCCTGGAAGATCATGCTGATCTCGTCGCCTCTGAGTTTTCGCATCTCACGTTCGGACAAGTCTCTCAGGGATCGCCCGTCGAACCGGATTGAACCTGCAATCCCCGTATTGTGTTCCGGGAGAAGCCCGAGGATGGACATCGATGTTACCGATTTGCCCGAACCGGATTCCCCGACGATGGCGACCGTCTCACCCGCATCGACCTCAAACGACACGCCGTCAACGGCGCGGTTGATTCCGGCAGGGGTGCGGAAATGGACCTGCAGCTCCTCGATCTCCAAGAGCGCCATCGTCAGACCTTCTTTGCCATTCGCGGATCCAGTTCGTCACGGAGCCCGTCACCGATCAGATTGATCGCGAGTATCGTGATTGAAAGGCAGAGGGCGGGAATGAAAATCATGGTCGGCTTGATCTGCCAGAGCGTGCGACCGTCGGCCATGATGTTTCCCCAGGACGGCACACTCGGCGGGATTCCCGCACCGATGAAAGACAGGATCGATTCAAGCACCATCGCCGCGGCACAGACATAGGTGGCTTGAACGAGCAACGGCGCCATCGTGTTCGGCAGAACGTGGCGCAGCAGGATCTTGCCGGATGATGAACCGACCGCAATCGCCGCTTCGACATATGCCTGCTCGCGAATGCTGAGCACGACCCCGCGGACCAGACGCGCGACACGGGGTATCTCGACGACCGTGATTGCGACAATCACCGTTAGCAGGGAGCCGCCTACCAACGCCATCATGGCGATCGCGAGGAGTATGCCGGGAATCGACATCAGCCCGTCCATGACGCGCATGATGACGCCGTCGAGGAGCCGGAAATATCCGGACACCAGACCGATGACCAATCCGATAACGGAGGAGAGAAGCGCCACAACGAACCCGACGGTGAGTGACACCCGGGCACCGTACAGAACACGCGAGAAAATATCCCGTCCCAGCATGTCGGTGCCGAAAAAATGCGCGGAGCTGGGCGGCTTCAGGCGGGTCATTGGCGAAATCGCCGCCGGATCGAACTGGGCGATCAGCGGCGCAAAGACCGCCAAAAGGCTCATGGTCGCCGTAATGACAAGCCCAAGCGCGACACCCTTGTTCCTCCGGAGCAAGCCGGTAAGAGGCCCGACACGACGCTGCGGCGGAAACACGTCCGGCAGATCGGGCGCGGCAATGTACTCGCCCTTGCGCTCGCCAGCGGTCAATTCGCGTCGCGTTTTGCCGTGGACAGTCAATACCGAATCCTCGGGTCGATGACGGTGTACGAGATGTCCACCAGCAAATTCACCAAGACATAGATGAAGCTGAAGAACAGCACCACGCCCTGAATAAGGGGATAGTCACGCTGCAGGATCGCGTCGATGGTGAGACGTCCGATGCCGGGAATTGCGAAGACGCTCTCCGTCACCACCGCACCGCCAATCATCAGTGCGATGCCGAGACCGACGACGGTCATGATCGATATCGAGGCATTCTTCAGCGCGTGCAGGAAGAGAATCCTGGCTTGCGACTGGCCTTTGGCACGGGCCGTGCGGATGTAATCCTGATGCAACACTTCGAGCATCGAGGCTCTGGTAATTCGGGCGATAAGCGCCATGTACACGCTGCCGAGCGAGACGGCCGGCAATACCAGGTGTGAGAGCCAAAGTCCGACCCCCTTCGACAGATCCGCATAGCCTTGTATCGGCAGCCACTTGAGCTCGATCGAAAACACGAATGCCATGGCATAGCCGGTCGCAAAAACCGGCACCGAAAATCCAAGCACGGCAACAGCCATGATCGTGCGATCAACCCAGCTGCCGGCATAATTCGCCGCGATCACCCCGAGCGGGATTGCAGTCGACACCGCGAATATCAGCGTCAGGACCATCAGGGACAGGGTCGGCTCCAACCGCTGCAGGATGAGCTCGGTGACCGGTTTTCCACTGAACACGGAGTTCCCCAGATCGCCTCGGACGATATCCAGCAACCACTCGAAAAATCTCACGAGGAAAGGTTCGTTCAGCCCCAGGGACTGACGCACGGCTTCGATCTGCTCCGGGGTCGCATGGTCGCCGGCAATGATCTCCGCCGGATCGCCGGGAGCAAGGTAAAGCAGGCCGAAGACGAAGAATGCGACGATCATCATGACCGGAATCGTCGCGACAATTCTCCGCAGAATGTAGAAGCCCATTACCGCACGCGCTCCGAGTGCCCGCCGATCGTTTCAATTGCCGGCGGAGGATCGGCTGTTTCCTCGGTCTGAACCGTAGTTGGCGCCTATTGGTGCCTCAACTGCCAATTGTGAATTTCAATGTTCGTATTGCGAATGCGGACTGCCGGAACCTGTTCACCCTTCTTTTTGCCGGACAAGATTGCTGGCGAGCCCATGATGTAACCGAATGCTTGATTACCTCTTCGTCAGTTGGAAATGCGCTTGCTCCATTGCATCAATTGGCAGCATTTGAGGCATCAAGCTGTGACCGGACCTTTGGGCGTTGGGCCACATCCGACGGTCAGGGCAGAAAGGTGTGAGATGGATACTGCAAATGAACACGCCGGAATTGTACCGGCAGTGTCGCAGACCAGCACTGCGTCGCTCGCTCATCGGTTTGCGGAACTCGCGATATCCCAGCAGTATTGCAGTCAGCCGAAGGACGTTATCCACGCCGCCAAACGATGTATCGTCGACTGGTATTCTGCAGCTCTGCCAGGCGCGCTGGGCCCCGAGGCAAGGGCCCTGGAGAGCGGACTTGCTGACGGTCTTGGCTTCGGCAATGCAATGACGCTGACCGGCAAACGCGCACCAGCCCGGTTGGCCGCGCTGATCAACGGGACAGCATCACACGCAACAGAGTTCGACGATATCTTCGCTCCGGCGATTTATCATCCGGGAAGCCCGACCATTGCAGCCGCTCTCGCAGCCGCGCAGGCGCTCAACAGGACAGGCCAAGACCTGATCATCAGCGTGATTGCCGGTTACGAGGTCTCCACCCGTATCGGCAAAGCGATGGGCCGCTCACACTACAAGTATTGGCACAACACCGGCACTGTCGGCACGTTCGGCGCCACGGCTGCCGTTGGCCTCCTGTACGATCTCGACGCAAAGACGATGTCCAATGCCCTGTCGACCGCCGCGACCATGGCCGCAGGATTGCAGCAGGCCTTCCGCGGAGATGCCAGGATCAAACCGCTGCACGCCGGCCATGCCGCCGATGCAGGTCATGTCGCCGTCGCCAGCGCCCAAGGCGGTGTCACCGCTCCCGGCGACATGTTTGAGGGTGAATGCGGGCTCGGCCAGGCAATGAGTGCGGATGTCGACTGGGAGGCCGCTCTGGACGAACGGCAGAGCTACAACATCACACGTATCACCATCAAGAATCACGGCTGCTGCGGGCATATTTTTGCTGCACTCGATGGCGTTCTTCACCTGCAGAAAAAACACGGCTTCACAGCGGCGGATATTGCGGGAATTACGATAGGCGGATATTCGGCGACCTATAACGTGACGGGAAATCAGTGTATCGACTCGCCGTCGGCAGCGCGCTTTTGCCTGCCCTTCATCATCGCCAGCGGGATCGTCCACAAGAGTATCCGGCTCGATGCGACGAGCCCGGAACGGATGAGTGATCCGGTTGTTCTCGGATTAATGCCGCTAATTGAAGTCGAACTGGACTCGGAGATCGACGCACTGTTCCCCGAACAACGGGCAGCCCGAGTGACGATTCAGCTTGAAGACGGAACAACGCTCCAACACTTCCAGCCCCATAGGGTGGGTGATCCGGAGCTCCCACTGAGCGACGCCCAATTGAGCGACAAATTCATGGAGTTGGCTTCAGCCACTATGACAAACGGGGACGCGGAGGCGTTACTGCAGGCGCTTTGGTCGCTGGAGACGGTTGTCGATCTCGGCTTCACAAAGAGTGTGAAGGTTCATGCATGATTGCGACTGTTTCGCCTTGCGATCGATTGCAGGTCAATCCTTCACCAGATCCCGCGTTTCCGCACAGATCCAATTGAGGAACGTCCGCAAGTTCTGGCTCAGCGACAGTTCTTTGGGCCACATGGCGTAATAGCCCAACTCTCGTCTCATCGGCTTGTCGAAGAGCCGGATCAAGCGGCCTTCCTGAACATCGTCCTCGATGAGGTGTGTCTGCCCCATGGCAACCCCCAGACCCGCTACCGCCGCTCTGTATGCCAGCTGGGAACTCGGGAACTCCATGTAGCGCGCATCGAGATCAGGCTGCCCGCGACTTGTGAGCCAGTCTTTCCAGTCACGCGAACGTAACCGAGCCGATACAAGCTGCACCTTGGTCAGATCATCCGGATCATCGATTCCACCCAGGCTGTCGTACAGTCGCGGGCTGCAAACGGGTTGAATCTCGTCATCCATGATCTTCTTACAGGATATGTCCGTCCAATTGCCGTCGCCGAACTGAATTGCCATATCTGCGGAGTCGCGGCTGAAATCAACCGGCTGTACGCCCGTGTTCATGCGAAACTCAATGCCGGGATGCCGCGCGGTGAACGCCGGCAATCGCGGAATGAGCCAACGCGCCGCGAATGTGCTGTAGACACGAAGCCGCAAGGGGGCCGATTGCCGGCAGTCCCGGATCTCGTTTGTTGCCGACAGTATCCGCGCGAATGCCGGTCCGATCTCGCTGCGATAGGCCTCGCCACTTTCGGTAAGCGAAATCCCGTCGCGACCCCGGTTAAAGAGCTTTACGTTAATCGCGCCTTCAAGTGTCGAAATCTGCCGACTGACCGCCGACTGCGTGACATTTAGCTCCGCGGCCGCTTTCGTGAAGCTCATGAGCCGGCTTGCAACCTCAAATACGTGTAGCGGGTTCAGCGGCGGGATATCTGATCGCTTGGACATTACTCTTGTTGTCGACCAACACGACGTCCGGATCAGCGCCGCCGGTATCGCTCGCCAATCCCCTGGTCATGTGGACTCAATCAACTGTCATTTCAGACAACCTTTTTCTTCGCAGAGTTCACAGCGGCGAACAATTTCAATTAAGTCAAAAACACTTGAATAAAACTCAAATGTCGAACCGATCCATTGGCACAACTGTCATGCCCGAGGGCATCGCGGAACGCGCAACACGTTCGGCCTCTTCAAGCTGTGTTTCGATCCAGCGCTGAAAGGCCTTTATGCGCGGATCCTTTCTGCGTTCCTTCAGGGAAATCAGGCAGTAAGCCTGATTGTCCCGAACGGCGACGTCGAAGGGAACGACGAGGGTGCCGGCCGCAACATCGTTGCAGACGAATGCCCGCTGGCCGAGGGCGATGCCCTGGCCGTCGCGCGCCGCATGATAGACCTGGGCGGAGGAATCGAATGCTCTCGCCGCGCTCAAATCCAGGTTTGTGACGCCGGCAGCTTTCAGCCATGCCTGCCAGAAGGGCAACTGAAACGATGAAGCGAGCAGCTGATGGTTCTTGAGATCGTCCGGGCAAAGGAGCGGTGGGCCCTCTTCGATGAGCCTGGGACTGCAGACGGGCAGATATTCAGGAAAGACCAGTTCTACGGCATTTACGTCCGGCCAATCACCCGGACCGTACCAAACTCCGGCATCCATCGTGCCATCGAACAAGCCCGCAGGCTCACGCACGGGGTAGAGTTGCAGATCGGTATGCGGATGCGCGCGATGGAAGGAGCCGATGCGCGGCACCAACCACTCGACGGCGACCGTTATGTATGAAAACACCGAAAGGACAGCCATAGAGGAGTCATCGCGGATTTCGGCCAAGGTCGCGTCGATGCGATCGAAGGCTTCACCGATCGCCCTGTGCAAGACATGGCCCTTGGCCGTCGGTTCGACGCCGCGGGCCTGACGCACCAACAACGGACATCCCAGTTCATCTTCCAGTTTCCGCACCTGCCTGCTCACGGCGCCGGGCGTAACGGATAAGGCCGTGGCGGCGCCGGTAAGGGAACCCTCGCTACACGCGGCTTCGAAAGAACGAAGCGCATTCAGGAATGGAAATCGGTGATGCATCAATATGCTTCCTTTGCCTAATGCTCAACGATATGAGAACCGGCGCCGGGATGGAATACAAGTTTCCTGCACGCCGGTTATCCGGCTCCAGGCCGGGTGTGGCGCGACGCCTACGGATCGCAATGTGATGGATTTCGGCCTGTGCACTCGAAAACGGCGACCTGCACCAAACGACCGTCGAGCGACGTTGAGATCCCGGCGCTGGACATGCAACGGAAAAATCGAGCGCCTTTGATGTATCGCTCGCGCTACCGGCGACAGCGATATCAGCCGGTTTTCGGGTAATAGATCGCAACCGGCAAAGCGAAATCCGGCAAGGTCAGGCCGGCAGGTGTCTCTTCGCCCGACTTCAGGAACGACGGCAGGAAATGTGTATGCGCGCCCGGCGGCGTCGTCGTTCCCGGAGCGGGAATCGGTGCGTAGACCTCGATGCGCACCAAAGCGCTTTCAACAACGCGGTGCGGGCCGTAGGCAAGAAGGAGGGGCCCGATTGTGCTCATGACGCTTGGCCAGGCCTCACCGCATTGCTCCTCAAGTGCGGAGAGCAACTCCGGTTCACTCGTGCGGATGCAGAACCGGCTGCTCGACCGGCCCAAGCCGAAGTCGAAGAGAAACTCGCTGCTGAATCGACCGTCAATGGCGGCGTCGTCTGCGCCAAGTGATGTAACGGTTTCGGCAACGGAAAGTGTCGATCTCACCTTGGGCATACCCAGCACGATGGGCTGACCGTCTCCAAAGGAAAACGCACGCAGCTTTTCGTGAAGTTTAAGCTGGAAGGATGCCTTTTTCGCACGACCAGTGATGACGCTCGAACTTCGCTCGCTTTCGTCGACATATGAAGGCCCGCACGGAAACTCGGCCACTGCGCCGGGAACGCCCGTAACCCACGTGCCGTGTTCATTCCTGAGCGTGTTCGACACCCAATCGGCGATGTCGCCCTCCAACCATGGCAGCAGACGCACGCGCACGGAGAGCTGCTCAAGACGGTCTTCCAGCTCTTCCCAACTCGCGTTCTGTTCATCAGGACTCATGGTTTGCCATGCGGCGATCTCGTCGCCGCTGCGCCCGCAACCCAGGCACCATCCGGTCTGTTCATCAAGGGCGCAAACGCCAACACAAGGTGACAGGACCGCTCTTGCCGTTGTGTCGTTCTCCATAGGATCTAAACCTTATTTTCGAAATTCGGCCAGCTAAGAATCGTGTTGAGTTCGCTTGGGTGGTTCAGTCTTACGATCATGGTGTGGTTCGAGATCCGGCCGCGTGGCGAGCCAGTCTGCCGTCCCCTTTGATACAGCGTCGTAGACAGAACGGCCGAGCGCCTCACCCACATCCGTGTGCAGACCGGCGAACCTGGCGTGCGGCTGATGCACCGATGTCGGACACGCCAATGCGATACAATCTGTGCCGGTTCCCGTCGCCAGACCCCGGGGCAGCACCACGCGTGAGTCCATGACTGCGGCCGTTCTGGCCTCGGCGGCGATCGTCAGGGCCTCAATGTGTGCCGCCTCCGTGAGTGTTGCGGACAGACGCACAGCGATGTTGATCGTGCCAAATCGTGCCGGTTCAGGCAGGTGTCGCAAAACGTGCCGATGGCCGACGCGCTCCGCATTCGAGAACCCCACCGTTGCCAGACAGTGGGCCGTGACTTCACCCGCACGCGCCTCGGTGAGTTGATAGGATTGAACGGCGCGCGATGTCAGCAAGGCCGGCGCATCTGACAGACCCGCCGTGGCGAGCGCATCATCGAGCCAACGCGCGGCGTCAACATTCTCCGGGAGATCAAGATTGCGTACCTCACGGAACACGACCCGGCGCGCAATCGAAAACCCAGGCCGGTTCAAGGCCCAGCTCAGTACGCGATGCGGTTCATACAAATCCGCGATCAGCCATGGCGCGGTATGGGTCACGTTCATGGCGCAGAACCGGAAAGCGAAGTGGGTTGGATGACGAGCCCCTCGGGCGTCTCCGCCTGCCAGGCAGTGATGCCGAAGACACCGGCGAGACGATCGGGCGAGAGTACGTCACCCGGCAGGCCATCGGCTACCAGCTTGCCCTTGTCCATCAGCACCAGTCTCGTGCAAAACCGCGCCGCAAGTCCCAGATCGTGAAGTGATACGACCACACTACGCCCATCGCAGGCGAGCCCTTTGAACACCTCCATGGTCGTGATCTGATGCGCGGGGTCAAGGCCGGCTATGGGTTCATCGGCCAGCAGCAGCGGCGTTTCCTGTGCAAGCGCACGGGCGAGCAGAACACGGGCCTGCTCCCCGCCTGACAAGCGTGTCGCAATGCGCTGCCGGAAGCTCCCCAGGTCCATCTGATCAAGGGCTGCGGAAACGGCACGCACGTCCTGCGGCGATAGCGCCATGCGTCCTGCCCCGTAGGGTACGCGTCCGAGCGTCACCAAGGTTTCGACGGAGACCGGCCAGGCGATTTCGCGCGCCTGTGGAAGCCATGCGGCGATGCGGGCCCTTTGTCCTGACGTGAGCGCTGAAAGCGTAGAGCGCCCGCGATGCGGCAACAGGCCAAGCGCACCACGCATCAATGTCGTCTTCCCTGCACCGTTCGGCCCGATGAGGCCCATGACCTCGCCCGGCACGATGCTGAGCGAGACGGTGTCCACGACGGGGATCTCTCCGCGAAGCACTGTCAGACCTTCAAGCGCGAGGAGCGTCATCCCTGATCCCTTCGTGTCCGGTAAACGAGATGCAGAAACAACGGTGCACCGACGATCGCGGTAAGAACGCCGAGCTTCAGATCACGCCCCGGAAGGATCAGGCGCACCGCGATG
Source organism: Hyphomicrobiales bacterium (assembly GCA_028280515.1). Classification (GTDB taxonomy): domain Bacteria; phylum Pseudomonadota; class Alphaproteobacteria; order Rhizobiales; family Methyloligellaceae; genus UBA2767. The sequence continues at coordinate 27,518 of JANQLP010000077.1, read as the reverse complement.
TCCGCGGCGAGCACCATGGCCGCACCGCCGAGCGCGGAGGCGGCCAGGAGTTTGCCCGGTTGGGCGCCGACAGCCCGACGCAACAAATGCGGCACCACCAGTCCGACAAAGCCGACCGTACCCGCCACCGCAGTGGCTGCTCCCACCATCGCCGCCACGCCGCTGATCAACATCAGCCGCAAGCGCAACAAGTGCGTGCCGAGCGCCGCCGCTGCATCCTCACCAAGCGTGAGCGTATCGAGCCCGCGCGCAAGCGGTAGCAGCAGGGCCATGCCCAGAACAATGAAGGGCAGCGCGAGCGCCACATGCAAGAAGGAGCGGTCGGCCAACGAGCCCATCATCCAGAACACAATCTCGGTCGTCGCGAAGGGATTGGGTGAGAGGTTCAGAACCAGCGCCGTGAATGCGCCAGCGAGTGCCGAGATTGCGATGCCGGCGAGGATAAGCGTCAGCGAGCCACCGCGCGGCCCCGCGAGTACGAAGAGCAATGCAACCGATGTAGCTGCGCCGGCGAGCGCCGCCAGCGGCAAAGCGAGTGCGAATGCTGCCGTGAGGCCGGTCTGAATTGCGATCACCGCACCCAGTGCGGCGGACCCGCTCACGCCGATCAGGCCGGGCTCGGCGAGCGGGTTGCGCAGATAGCCCTGCATGGCGGCGCCGCATAAGCCGAGGCTGGCGCCGACCATGATCCCGAGCAGCGCCCGCGGCAGACGGATTTCCCGCATGACCAGCGTCAGCGGGCCTGCATCGCCCCCGATCAGCGCCGACAGGCTGATAAGCGGCGGGATCTTTGCCGGGCCGACCAGGAGCGAAGCGACAAAGAGCAGCGCAACCAAAATCGAGAGCCCGATCATAAGCCAGAGATAGCGGGTCACGGCGCCTCGGATATCTTCTTGCGCACATTCACCAGCTCGGCGATAGCGTTGAGCACCTTCGGCGTTCCGCAAATCCAGTCGCGATCAGTAAGCGGGGCTGTCGCTGTCCGGTCTCGCAAGGCCAGCAGCGCCGGATGACCAAGCACTTCCTCCGACCGCGATGCGCCAGGCCATGGTGTCGGCAGGACGATCACGTCGGGGTTCAGGAGCACGAGCTGTTCGAGCGGAAGCAGTCCGCCAACAGGCACGCCCACTTCCCTCGCCACATTATCGAAACCAGCGGCGTCGAGGATTGCACCGGACAGGCTTTCGGGCCCCGACATATAACCGTTCGCAGCGTAGACAGCGGCGCGGGGACGTCTGGGAGGCCGTTTCGCTGAAGGCCCCCGCAGCGCTGCAAGTTCCGCATCGAACGCCGCGACGAGCTCTGCTGCCGTCCTCTCTTGCCCCAGATGCCGGCCCAGCTCCGTTACCCGCTCCCGTACATCGTCCAGCGAGTAGGCCGGTGACATGATCGCGACGGGTATACCCAGTCGCTTCAGCATCGCAACCGTGGCCTGAGAGGTAAACTGTCCGGCAATTACGAGGTCCGGTCTGAGAAGGAATATCTCCTCGGCCAGTCCGTGATTGACCGGGTAGGCCCTTGCCTCCCGGGCCATCGCCGAAGAGCGTTCGTTTCGCGCAAGATAGGATACGGAGACAAGCTGCCCTTCCGCCGCCAGCAACATCGCGAGCTGGTCGGTACAGAGGTTCATGGAAACCACGCGCGCCGGCGCCGCGTTGCCGGTCCCAACCTGGGTCAGCACCGCGACGAATCCGGCAACAAGGCAAAGCAACAACCGCATTTCCTAAAATTTGCCTTTCAGCCCGGCAAAGAACACGCGTCCCTGGCCCGCGTAGCCACGGACTTCGGAATACGACGTATCGAAGAGATTCTCGATCCGTCCTGTCAACGCAAGCCCATCGATGATCTCATGCTGCGCTGTCACATCCACCAATGCGTAGTCTTGGAGCTTCGACCGCCGAGCGGGCCGCCTGCCGAACGGACCGACGGACGCCGCCGTAAAATCGGAATCGACGTTGTCAGCAACCGCGCGCATATTGGCCCCGAGCAGTGTCTTGTCGTTTGGCAGCTCATAGAACACCCGCACGCCGACTTCGTGTTTGGGGCGCCGGACTTCAGTTTGACCGTCAGGATCGGTGGCGTCGAGATAGGTGTAGTCTGCGCCTACTGTAAGTCCGTTGTTGAAACGGAACTCGGCCGAAACTTCAACCCCGCGCCGATCGCTCTCGCCGTCTTCGTTGAAGGGTGTCCGGTCGCCCGTCGACGGGTCGAAAACGCTCGAGATCTCGTTGGTCAATTCGGACTGGAAATAGGTGACATCGACCACCGCCTTGTCATTCCAGAAGCGTTGTTCAACGCCGACATCGAAGCCGATGCTCTCCTCCGGTGTCAGATTGGGATTGCCTCTGAACGTACCGGGATCGAAGCCGAATTGCTCGAAGAATGTCGGGTTCTGCACCGCCGTTCCCGCAGATGCGTGAAGACGGCTCGTGTCGTTCGGGAACAGGTACGACAAGCCCACAGACCAGGTGTCGGCATCCTCGAATGCGTCGTTCTTGTCATGGCGACCGGTCGCTTGCACAGTCAGAGCATCGTTGAAGAAGCTGCCGCGATACTCCAGAACGTAACCGTAAAGCTGGCGCGATTGCTCTTCGAGCTGGGCTGGGCTGAAGACGATATTCGCGTCGTTGTTCTTGAATGTTTCGTACTCGCTTTCGACGAGAGCGCTTACGATATGGTCGGCATCGTCGACGTCGGCGCCATCCAGAGCCAGAGTACCGCGATAGCTGAGCTGCTCCCGGGTCGAGGTTCTGTCAGAGGTCTTTACGTTCGCGTTGGTGTTCACAGTGTCGATATCGGCGAAGCCAAAGAAAAACTTGCTGCGGAAGCGCCCACCCCAGGCGTCAACCGTCGCGTAAGCCGAACCGAAGGTGTTGGTGACATCTGCCTCCCGATCTGAGTCCGTCACCAGATCCGCCACGGTAGGCGCGGCGAAATTGAACTGGTCAAACTCCGTGACGCGCTCAACATGACGGACCGTGCCGCCGATAGTGATGTTCTGGCCAAGATCGAACTCAGCGCGCGCATTGACCGTGCCGATCTCATTTCCATCCGCGCCGCTGCTCGGACCGCCCGAGAAGTTGTAGCCGTCTGTGTTTCGTTGGGCGCCTGAGACGGTGAGGCGTGCATAGTCATTGGCATAGCGCAGCGAGAGCCGGCTGCCTTCGCTATCCTCGGAGCCGAGCTCACCGTCGCCCGACGCATGGAACCCGGGCTCCGTCGCGGTCTTCGTGATGATGTTGATAACGCCGCCAATCGCATTCGATCCGAATATGGAAGATTGCGGACCACGGAGCACTTCGATCCGCTCCAGGTCGTCGGCCAGCATGTTTGCGAAATCGAATTCTCCGCCGCTGGGGTCCCCGACCTTGACGCCATCGACCAAGACCAGGGTGTGATTGCCCTCCGACCCACGGATGCGGATCTGTGTGAGTGCGCCGACGCCGCCGGTGCGGTTCACGTCAACGCCGGGGAGCGCGCGCAGCGCGTCGGCCGCCTGCCTTGTCTGCAGCCTTTCAAGGTCTTCCGCATCGACGACGGTAACCGAGCGTCCATAGCGCTCCGCTTCGATGGGCGTAAGACCGCCGCCGACGATGATGGAGCCGAGCTGGAACGGTTCGGTGTCCTGTGCAATCGCCAAGTGTGGAATAGCGCACCCGGCGGCAAGCAAGGTTGCGCCGAACGCGACAAGTGAATGGTTCATTTGTACCCCCGTTTACCCGGCAGCGCGGAGGCTGCAGGGATGACTGTTTGAATGTCATTGGAACGGGGTTGGCCCGATCCGCAGACGGTTGCATTTCGCCACCACTGCGGAAGAGACCGCCGTTCGCGCGCGCCCCGCACGGGAACTGGGTGAGCTGTCCTGGCAGGTCTCCTGACTTGCGGGTCGATGCTGGCGCCGGCCTTCCCGACGGGTCACACGACCCATCAGTGGCGTTTTCGACGCTGCTCTCCGCTTACAGTTGCGGGGGCAGTCGCGGATTCGGCGCATGACGCGCCCCACCGCGTTCCCTTTTCATCGGACGACGGATTGTCCGAACCAGAACGGCTTCCATTCTTTTTCAAAAAGGCATTGATGCCAAGCGGAAATTTTCCACCGGGGTTCAAACACCGGCGCATTGCTCCCGCGTACCGACTCTAGCCCTGGTGTTGGCGATCGGGAAAAAGTGGTGTCAGCATTGGCCTGCGTGCCGGCGCCTGACCTTGCCGTCAGAAATCTCCCCTTGCCCCTTGTGAACGGCCGGTTCCACGAAGTTCAAGCGCCAATTCGATTCCAACCAAAACTACCTATTGGCCCCGAGTTCACTGACATGGATAGATGTGGATTCCTGTCGACCCTTCAGCGCACACATATTGCACACGCGGCATCATAACCACTTGATTTATATATTTTTTTCCATTTCAAAATGGACGAAACGAAGAAACACTGGTCTACGTCGCAGCAATTTTGGGAATTCATAGCCATAACCGCAGTCAATGCGCGTGCCATTGTGGCCATGTTAAACGGATGCGGTTTCCAGGCAAAAACGGAGCGCTGGTTACAGAACGCCGCGCGTTGAAGCGTCATGTCAGTTTTCAGAAGTGCGACAACAGAGTGAGATGCGTGCCAGGGCGTTCTCAGTTATCCAGAGTGTAATGAAACGCGTTGTCAGTTTTGGTGCCGCCAGATTCTTCGCAATCCTGGCCATCGTTGCGCAGGTTCTCCTGCCGGGCACATTTGCCATTGCTGCATCGAATGGCATCGACGTTTCGCGCTTCATCTGTGCGCCGTCCGCAAAACTGTCAGCGGAAGAGAAGGCGGCGATCGAGCAGGTCGCAACGCTCCTCGGCGAGGAGGCGCCCGATGGTCAGCCGTTTGACGGCCATTGCCCGCTTTGCACCCTTGTGCATGTCGCGCCCCTGGCTGAGCCCGCCATTTTGGCCGCGCCTGCGGAGTTCACGTCAGTCACAGATTATCTCTGTTACGAGCCAGGCGACTTTGTGCGCAACGCGCAGGGGCCGCCTCTCGGGTCTCGCGGACCACCACTGTATCTCTGAACACATAACAATCGACCGGCGCCTTTGAGGTAACGCTTCTGGGCGCGCTCCCTCTCCCTTTCCGGGCGCCTCCTCCCCCCATGTGCGCTCCACCTTCAGTTCATGAGATAGTTCTATGCATTCGAAACTCTATCGCCGCTTCCTCGGCGGCGTGGCGCTTGCTGTGATCGCCACACCGGCAATCGCGCAAGACGCCCCATCACCTTTGCCGCAAATCAACGTTGAATCCTCTGGAGCTGAAAGTACCGCAGGGCCTGAAGCTGAAAATTCAACAGGGTATGTGACGCTCGACACGGTAAGCGTGACGGGCGCCGGCGCCGCTTTGGAGGCCGCGCAGGAAGAGCTCGATCAACGGGCCGGCGGCACGTCGGTTGTCGGCGCAGACACCTTCGAGGACACCCGCGCGACAACACTCAGCGACGTTCTTTCGTTCGCACCCGGCGTGTTGACCCAGACCCGCCACGGCGAAGAGACACGCTTGTCCATCCGCGGCTCAGGCATTCAGCGCGGCTTTCAACTTCGCGGTATCCAGCTTTACCAGGACGGCATTCCACTGAACCTCGCCGACGGGAGTGCGGATTTTCAGTCGATCGACCCGCTCGCCATCGAGTACGTTGAAATCTGGCGGGGCGGCAATGCGCTCGAATATGGCTCCAGTACGCTTGGCGGCGCGATCAATTTCGTCACGCCGACAGGGCGAACCGTGGAGCCGCTGGCGGGCCGGCTTGATGCCGGCTCCTTTGGTCAGCAGCGGGGCCATGTTCAGCTTGGCGGCGCGGGAGAGAACCTCGATGGCGCCCTCAGTGTCACCATGGGTGAACAGGACGGCTGGAGAGACCAGTCCGCGACCGCCGCGAAAAGAGCTTCGGCGAATGTCGGCTACCGCATCAGCGACACGTTGGAAACACATCTCTATCTCAACTATGTCGATTCCGAACTGGAAATGCCTGGTCCTCTCTCGCTTGCTCAGATCGAGGACGACCCGGAACAGGCTGCGCCCAGATATAGTGAACTCAATGCGTCGAACGACTACACATTGAGCCGGGCCGCGGCCCAACTTTCATGGACTCCGGTGGAGGATGCCGAACTCGTCACGTCTGTCTTTTATTTTGAGAGGGACCGCCATCATCCTACCGTTTTCGGAATTCTCGATCAGTATGCACGCAATGGAGGGGTCGATATCCGTGGCGTTTTTGATTTGGCCGAGACCGATGCAACAAGGCGGCTCGTGGTTGGCGTTTCCGGCGCGCAATATCTCGGCGAAGAAGACCGTTTTACCAATTCAGGCGGCCAGCCGGGAACCTATCGCGGACGGACGGAACTCGACGGGCGGACTTACGCCGCCTATGCGGAATACTCTCATGGTCTCACCGAAGCTTTGACAATCCAGACCGGCGCGCAATTCACCCATGCCAAGCGGAAACTGGACAATCTGGCATCGCCGGCCCGAAGCTATGACGAGTCGTTCAACGGATTCAGCCCGAAACTCGGCGTTCTCTACGAACCCGGCGAGGCCGATCAGTTTTTCGCGAATGCCAGTCGCAGCTTTGAGCCTGCGCCTTTCGGAGAAGCGCGGGTTCTGCCCAATCTCCCGCTGCCGGACGCGCAGAAAGGAATGACGTATGAGATCGGCTGGCGTCGCCGTGGCGATACGGTCAATCTTGAAGCAGTCGGCTACTACTCGACGATCGATAATGAGTTCCTGTCGCTCATCGACGCAAACGGCGCCCCTCTCGGGACCACCAATGCCGACGCAACGGTCCATCGCGGCTTCGAATTCGGTGCCAACCTGCAGCTGAGCGAGACCGTTGAATTGACCGTCAGCTATCTTTGGAGCGACTTCCGCTTCGATGACGACATCGTCTTCGGCGACAATTACCTGGCCGGGGTCCCGCCCCACAGCCTCAACGCCCGGCTGTCATGGACGCCGGTGTCCTGGCTCACGATCTCGCCCATGCTCGAATGGCGCGGTGGAACAACCTGGGTCGACCACGCCAACACCGTCGGAGACGACGGATTTGTGCTCGTGCACCTCGGCCTCTCGGGAGATTTGACCGGTACCACGGAGTGGTTCGTCGACGGCCGGAACCTGACTGACGAAAGGTACATTTCCACCACGCTAGTGCGGGCCGATGTGAACGGGGCCGACATCGCCAGCTACTTTCCCGGAGATCCGCGTTCGGTTTTCGGCGGCATACGGTGGAGGTACTGATGGCCGGCAGAAGTTACGCCAGATCGCTGGTGCCGCAGGCGACCGTAATTTTGAGGGACCCCTTCAGCTTGTCTTTTACCACTATTTTCCCTTGAATTCCGGCGTTTCCTTGGCCTCAAACGCGGCACATCCGATGCGAAAGTCCTCGGTTTCGTAACAGGCATACGCCTCCTCACGCTCGTCGTTGCTTAGGGAACCGGGACGCGCAAGCCGGCGCACGAACTTCTTGTGCCAACGGTTGACCAACGGCGCGCCGGCGGCGACGCGGCGTGCAAGGTCGTAAGCCTCGGCTTCAACCTTCTCATTGTCCACCACCCGGCCAACCAACCCCATTGAGAGGGCCTCGTCCGCGCCGAAGACGCGGCCCTCGAGAAGGATCTCCAGTGTGGCCGCAGGTCCGATGAGGCGTGTCAGTATCTCCAACTCGTCATAGTCGACAGTGAGGCCGAGGCGATTGATCGGGATGCCGAAACGGCTCGATTGACCGCATAGTCGGAAATCGCACATAGCGGCGATTTCAAGCCCGCCGCCAACGCAAACGCCCTGGATGAGCGCGACTGTAGGATGCGGGCAGTCATACAGCTTCAGCGTCGCGTCCATCGTGAAGCGGGCGTATTCCTTTGCCTTGTCGATGCCTGTCCGCACCTCATCGAACTCTGCGATATCGCTGCCCGGACAAAATGCGCGGTCCCCGGCACCGCGAACGATGACGCATCGCACCGCATCATCGGCGTTCAGGACATCGAAGGCGTCCCCAAAGCGCCTGTACATTTCCATCGTCATTGCGTTGAGCTTGGCCGGGCGATTAAGTGTTACTGTGACGAGGCCCTCTTCGCGCTCGACAAGTATGGTCTCGGACATTGAAGCGTCTCCATCGTTGCAGACCCGATGTCGGTCAGGCTGCGTTACGGCGGCGCATCCTAACGGGCCATCAGGTTGTCTGACAAGTCGAATGCCGTTAACATTGGCAGATCGTAGGCATGCCAGACTGACGGACTGCGGATAGATTGTTTTGATCATGGATCAGCGACTTCAACGTCCACCTACACTGCCGGAGGCAGTCGCCACCGCACTGCGTGGCGACATCGAGGCAGGCAAACTGGCACCCGGCGACCAGCTCCAGAGCGAACAGGAGCTGGCGCGCAGGTTTGACGTCAGCCGTCCCGTTATCCGTGAGGCGATTTCCCAGCTCAAATATGACGGGCTGGTCACCAGCCATCAGGGCCGCGGGATATTCGTCGCTGACGTGACCGAGCGCCAGTCGTTCCGCCTCGACGCGAACGCGTTCGATGACCGGCAGAAGCTGAGTGAGATCTTCGAGTTGCGAATGACCCTTGAGGTCGAGGCAGCTGCTCTTGCCGCACAGCGACGTGATCAATCCCATTTGGACGCCATGGCGCAAGCCATCGACGACATGATTGCGGCCAATGCCGAACGGCGGGATGGGGTGGCGGCGGATGCGTCGTTTCACAAGACGATTGCCGAGGCCACCGGCAATGCCCATTTCCGTCAGTTCGTCACCTTCCTCCAGGCGCGCATCTACGCGAGCATCCGCGCCGCACGGCACGATCTGATGCAGGACGGGGCCCGGGCGCAAATCGACGTCGATGAGCACCGTGCGATCTATGACGCCATCCGGACCCGCGATCCGGATGCTGCCCGTGATGCCGTGCGCCGTCACCTCACCAACGCGGCAGCCGACCTGCAACTGATCAACGGCGGCGCCTGACCGCTATCGGGCCCGTGCTGCCTCTCACTCTCTGATGCCTGTTGTCTGGTGCCGGATAGGCACGCATCATGATGGTAGTTGTCAGACAACCTGATAATAAGATAGGCTATCACGCAGTCTGAAGTTGAGACGCCAGGTCTCGATCATGCTGACGCGGACGAAAAAGGCGTCGGCGTTTTCGGCCGCTTCGGGCGTCTGACAAGAACCAAAGGGAGGAACCTCATGAAACTCATTCAGCGATTGGCGCGCGTTTTGGCCGGCTCGACCGCCCTTGTCATGGCGATGTCCGTCTTTGGCGCCGCGTCCGCGGCCGATTACCCATGCCGGAATGTGGAATGGATCGTCGGATGGGGCGCCGGTGGCGGTAGCGACCGTTTCGCCCGCAGCATCGCACCTGCCGTCGGTGATGCGCTCGGCGTGCCGACGAAGGTGATCAACATGCCGGGAGCGTCGTCCATCGTCGCCCAGGAGGAAGTTCTCAAACGCCCGGCCGACGGGTGCACATTGTTCAGCGTCACGCCGGATCAGCTGACCAATGAAATCACGGGCCTGACCAAATTGTCCCATACGGGGTTGACCCCGGTCATGCGCGCCCACGTCGACGTGGGCATGCTGCACGCCGCGAAGGGCGGCAAGTTCGGAACCTGGGACGCGGTCGTGGAATATGCGAAGAAGAATCCCGGCAAGCTCCTCGTCGGCGGCACGGGGGCAGCAAGTTTTGACGAAATCGTCGCCAATGTCCTGTTTGGCTCGGCCGGCCTCAAGTACCGTTACATTCCCTATGAATCGTCCAAGGAAATGCATGCAGACCTCCTCGGCGGACGGCTTGACGTGATCTACGACGAGGTCAGCGTCATGTCCGGCATGATCGATGCCGGCCAGGTGCAGCCGCTCGTCGTCCTAGCTGAAAACCGGCTTGGACGCTTCCCCGACACGCCCTCTGCGAAGGAACTCGGTTACACGGTGCCGCCCTCGCTTTGGCGCGGCGCAGCCGTGAAAAAAGGCACGCCAGACGAGTCCGTCAAGATGCTCGAGGAGGCATTCATGAAGGCGGCGGACAGCGAGGACTATAAGAAGTTCGAAGAAGGACGGCTTCTCAACCTCTATCCGGGCCGGCTCGGCTCGGACGGTTTCGCAAAGTTGCTGGCGAACGAGCATGGCATGTACAAGGGGGTGATCGGGAGCCTCAAGAAGAACTGAAGACGCAAGTCGACCTATGAAGCAATGTGAGCATTAGCGTGCGGTATCGCTGGCTTGTACCGGTCGGACTGCTGTGTGCCGCAGTCTACCTGTGGAGCGTCGCCTCGACGTTCCGCGAGGCCGTTGGCCGTTATGAGCTGATAGGTCCCGGCTTCTTCCCGAAGATACTGTTGGTCGCGATCGTGGTCGTTTCGCTCCTGGCCCTCGTGCGAGAGTTCGTCGCGCGAAGGCGCAGTGCGCCATGCCCCGAAAAAGCCGCCTTCTACCCGGGCGATCTCGCTGCCGCCGTGGCGATCACTGTCGCTTACGTTGCGGGATTGCACGCCGTCGGATTCGTGCTGGCGACACTTGCATTCCAGGTCTTGCTGCTGGTGGTGGTGTTCCGGATCCGGCGCTGGCAGATAGTTTGCGGCGTACCGGCGATACTCACCTCGGTGTTTTTCGTCATCTTCATTGGACTGATGAGTGTTCCGTTGCCGCGCGGCACCGGTGTTTTCCATCAACTCAACTCTTTGATGTACTGACGGTGGGGCCGCGATGATCGAAGGTCTGCAACTCGCGCTGTCAATCGACACCTTCACGTTCATCATGCTGGGCACGATCATGGGGCTCATGCTCGGTGCCCTGCCCGGCCTCGATGCGACCACCGGTGTCGCCCTGCTCCTGCCGGTCACCTATGTTCTTGCACCGGTACCGGCCTTGTTGTTTTTCGTATCGCTCTACGCGGCGGGGGTCTTTGCCGGCTCGATCACGGCAATTCTGTTTCGCACGCCCGGTTCCTCCGAAGCGATTATGACCGCCGTGGAGGGCCATCATTTCACCGCGCGCGGCGAGGCCGGACTGGCTCTTGGGGTTGCGGTGGTCTGTTCTGCGATTGGCGGGCTCATCGCCACCGTCGCCCTGTTCACCATCACGCCCTGGCTTGCATCAGTGGCGCTGCAGTTCGGCCCGTCCGAGTATTTCGCCCTTGGCATTCTGGGACTGAGCTGTATCGCCGCGGTGTCGGCAGCGGACCCTCTCAAGGGCCTCTCCGCCGCACTGATCGGCCTTCTGCTTTCAACCGTCGGTATCGACCAGATCACCGGTGCCAAGCGGTTTGATTTCGGCGTGACGTCGATCCTCGGCGGCATTCCCTTCGTGCCGGCGATGATCGGGTTGTTTGCGGCGTCGGAAGTCTACCGCCGCATTGCCCAGCACGATCACGTTCTGGTTTCGGATACAGGTGCCGGGGTCGATCTCAAAGGTGCCCTTCCCGCATTGGCGACCGTTGTGAGACTGCGCTGGACCGTTTTGAGATCGTCGATCCTGGGTTTGTTTGTCGGCATTCTTCCGGGTGCCGGAGCAACGACGGCGGCGATCCTCGGTTACAGCGCAGAGGTGCGCATGTCGTCGAAGCCGGAGGAGTTTGGCAAAGGCAAGATAGAAGGCGTGGCGGCACCAGAATCGGCCAACAATGCGGCGGCCGTTGGTGCGATGATTCCGCTCTTGTCACTCGGGATTCCAGGCAGCGGCACAACCGCCGTACTCATCGGCGCTTTCCTGATCCACAACCTGCAGCCGGGACCATTTCTGTTCATCGATAATCCCGACATCGTCTACGCGCTGTTTAGTGGAATCGCCATCACCAACCTCATGGTATTGCTGTGCGCGATCATCTTCATCCGGCTGTTCGCCCGTTTCGTACGCTTGCCGTATCCCATCCTCGCGACATCGATTCTGTCTGTCTGTGTGATCGGATCGCTCGCGTTCGGGGACGTGAATTCAGTCGCTGTCATGCTTGCGTTCGCGCTTTTGGGGCTCGCCCTGGAGGCCGCCCGTTACCCGCTTGCGCCGGTCGTGCTCGGCATGGTGCTCGGACCGATTGTCGAAACCTCGCTGCGGCGAGCGCTGTTGATGACCGACTTCGATGTTGTGGCTCTTTTGTCCCGGCCGATCACCGCGACCTTGCTCATCGTCGCCTTGCTGTTCGTGACCGCGCCCATGGCCGTGGGGTTGTGGCGGCACCTTGTGCGGCAATCATCGTGATGGAAATGGAGGAACTCGCATGACCCGGTTCAACCAGCCGCTTGGTGCGAACGAGATGCCACGTTTCGGTGGACCGGGAACCATGATGCGTCTGCCGGCTCAGGAGAGTGCCGCCGGCCTCGACGCCTGTTTTGTTGGCGTACCGCTCGATATCGGCACGTCAAACCGCCCCGGCACCCGTTTCGGACCACGCTCAATCCGGAGTGAATCCTGCATGCTCCGGCCCTACAACATGGCAACGCGCGCGGCGCCTTTTGAGTGCATGATGGTTGCCGACATCGGTGACGTGGCCGTCAATCCATACAACCTCCCCGCCAACGTTGCGATTATCGAACAAGCCTACGACAATATTCTCGAAGAGGGCTGCGTGCCGCTGACGCTCGGCGGCGATCACACCATTACATGGCCGATATTGCGGGCGATTGCGCGGCGTCACGGTCCGGTGGGACTCATCCATGTCGACGCACACGCCGACATCAACGACCTTATGTTCGGCGAAAAGGTTGCGCACGGAACGACGTTCCGGCGCGCCGTCGAGGATGGGTTGCTGGACACCAGGCGGGTGGTTCAGATCGGCATACGCGGCACCGGCTACACGGCTGAGGACCTGGACTGGCCCGTTTCCCAAGGTTTCCGGGTGGTGCAGGCCGAGGAGTGCTGGTACAGGTCGCTCGGTTCCCTGATGCAGGAGATCGCCGGGCAATTGGCCGGCGGCCCGGTCTACATCAGCTTCGACATCGACAGTCTCGACCCGAGTTGCGCGCCGGGCACCGGCACCCCCGAAATCGGTGGCCTGATGCTGAGCCAGGCGCTCGAAGTCATCCGCGGCTGTCGTGGCCTCGATATTGTTGGCGCCGACCTGGTCGAGGTTGCACCCACATACGATCCATCAGGCAACACCTCGCTCATCGCCGCCAACCTGCTGTTTGAGATGCTGTGTGTTTTGCCGAAGGTTCAGTCGTCCTGATATCCAGTGCGTTTGCACGATTGACGTTCTTTCATGCGCGACGACGGCAATAACAATCCGCTCTAATTGAATGACGCGCGAAAGCGGTGCAGGAACTCCTTCAGCCGTGGGCTTTTGGGCTTGGCGAGGAGCTTTGCCGGATTGCCTTCCTCGATGACCTTGCCACCATCGATGAACATCAGTCTGTCGCTCACATCATGTGCGAACTGCATCTCGTGGGTGACAATGACCATCGTCATACCCTCCTCGGCGAGTTGCTGCATCACGGTGAGGACCTCCGCGACGAGTTCGGGATCGAGGGCGGAGGTCACCTCGTCAAACAGCATGACCTTGGGCTCCATCGCCAACGCCCTCGCAATGGCCACGCGCTGCTGCTGACCACCGGACAAACGTGAGGGGTACTCGTCGATCTTGTCCGCAAGGCCGACCTTTTCAAGCAACACTTCGGCGCGGGCGTTCGCTTCCGCCTTGTCGACGTGTTTGACGCTCACGGGCGCCATCGTAATGTTCTCGCGTACGCTGCGGTGGGGAAACAGATTGAAACTCTGAAACACCATGCCGACATTTGAACGCATTCGCGCAATCTCCGCTTCAGGCTCGCGAACGCGCGAACCGTCTGCGCGAACGCGATACCCCAGCGGCTCCCCCTCAATGAGGATCTCACCTGCATCGTGTTCTTCGAGAAAGTTCAGACAACGCAGCATCGTCGATTTGCCTGAACCACTCGGACCGATGATGGCCAGCACCTCGCCGCGCGTTACATCGAATGAGATGCCATCGAGAACCCTGAGATCTCCAAAGCTCTTGTAGACATCTTTCACGCGAACCATCGGTATGTCGGCGCTAGTGCTCATAGGAGTATCTCTTTTCGAGGTAACGCGCCGCCAGTGTGAGCGGATAGCAGATCAGGAAATAGATCAGCATGACGCCGAGGAAAATCTGAAAGGCGGCCAGCGTGCGTTCGACGACCTCGCGGGCGGCATAGGTCAATTCCCACACGCCGACGACTGAGACATAGGATGTCGCCTTGATCATCATGACCGAGTTGTTCAAAAGCGGAGGTATGGACAGGGTGACCGCTTGCGGCAGAATCACCAGCCGAAGCATCGTGAACTTGCGCATGCCAAGCGCCTTTGCGGCCTCCGTCTGATGTCTTGGAACGGCCATGACCGCGCCTCGGGCGATCTCGGTAACGAAGGCGCCGGTGTAGAGAACCAACGCACCGATGACCGCGGTCACATCGCCGACCACAAGCCCAAGCTGAGGCAGCATATAGTAGGCAAGAAACATCCAGACAAGAACGGGAATGCCTCGAATAATGAACACATACGTCCCGATGAGCGCCGGCACACCGCCGCCGATCATGGCACTGGTCACGCCCAGTCCCATGCCGAGCAGCGTGCCCAGCCCGACGCCGACGACTGCCAGCCACAACGTCTGAACCGTTCCCTTCATCAGGTAGGGCAGATTGGCAATGAGAATATCGAACATGCCCTACTGCCTCGCCCGCAGGCGGTTTTCGGCAATCCTGAGGACAACGCCGAATGTGGTTGTAAGGAGCAGGTAAACCGCCGCGATGAAGAGAAAGACCTCAAAAGACGCACCGCTTCGCTCTATGACCATCTTTCCACTCAGCGTCAGCTCGATAATGCCAATTGCGGAGACGAGCGATGTGTCCTTGATCAGAATGACCAGCTGATTGCCGATAGGTGGCACGACCTTGAGAACCGCCTGGGGCAGGATGACCTGGCGCATGGCCTTGCGGCGCGTCATGCCGAGCGCGAGAGCTCCCTCCCACTGGTGACGGGAAATCGACTGGATGCCGGCGCGAAAGATCTCACACAGGAAGGCGCCGTGCTGGGAGGCGATCGCAATGACCCCGCACATGAACGCGGAGAGCGGCAGGCCAAGAAGCGGCAGGCCGAAGTAAGACAGGTAGATCTGAAGCAGAAGCGGCGTGTTCCGAACAAGTTCGATGTAGGCCACAATCGGGATGACAATTGTTCGCACGCCTGACATCCGCGGACCGACAAGCGCAAGGCCCCACAACACCGCGCCGATCATGGACGCGGCGGAAATGGCGAGCGTCAGCTGGAACCCGTCCCAGAAACGCGGCAGTTGGCTCTGTATGAAGCCAAATCCGAAAAAACTAAGGATTGCGTCCATGCGTCCGCACCTTAGCAGCAGCTGAACGGGTGTTCGGCGTACGGCGCTTGAACACCGCCGGTAAGGTCCGGGATGCGCCGGCCTGGCACCGGCACATCCCGAGAGGTGTCATCCCCAGTCACCGGCCCAGCCACCGGATTGAACGACGTCAGTTGCCCGCCTTTTCCCTGGCTCGCAACTGCTCCTCAATCCAGAACTTGGTATGCGGCGGGCGGGAGCCGAACCATTTTTCATAGATTTTTGCATATTGCGGGTACAGGGAGCCGCCGCGGAGTTCTCCGACATAGGTGTCGAGCACAAGCCACCACTCGAAGTCGCCCAGTTTCGTGAAGATGGCATTGTTCGTCGGCGGTGTTATCCAGTCCTGCGTCACCTGCACATCATCGTGCTGGCTGACGTACCAGCGCGCGATCGGCTCATCGAGCTGGGCGGCGGTTGCACGTCCGGTGCGCACGGCATTGAATTGCGCCGCTGTCGAGTCAAACACGGTCAGCGTGGCTTTGGGGAAAAGCCGTTTCGCCCTTTCCTCCTGCGCGGGGACTGTCAGATTGGCGACCGTGACGCCGTCCTTGTTGGCGTCGGCAATCTTGTCGATGCCCGACCCCTTCTTCGAGACCAGCACAATGCCGGAATCGACATAGCTGCGCGTGAACGCAACCTTCGTCGGACGCTGACTGTGGATTGTTGTAATCTGAATGCCGAAATCGATCTTTCCGCTGTTGGCGTTTGCCCAACGTGCAGCAAAGCCCTGTTTCAGGAATTCGATACGTCCGTCCTCGCCAAAAATCTTGTTGGCGATCAGTTTTGCAACGTCGATATCGAAACCGACGAGCTCGCCCTTTTCATCGACGAAGCCGAACGGCGGCGCCTCGCTGGAAACACCGACAATCACCTTGCCGCGTTTGAGCACGGTATCGAGAATAGAGCCCTCCGCCCTGGCGCCCGTTGCGGATAGTGCCGTAAACAGCAGTGCGATTATTGGAAACAACTTCAGGAATTTCATTGTCGCCATCCTCCCTTCTTGTAGCGCTCGTACAATGGCGCTGGAGCGGGATCTCCCGGCTCCTACAAACTTCTATCTCAAGCCGACTGGCGGAACTTCTCATTTGCCGCAAGCGACCCTGACGAACTGAAGTCGATTTCGTCCGTGCGCTTGCTCATGGCCTTCGTGATCGCCCGGTCGAGACGGCCAACAACGTCGTCGATCTGTGCCTCGGTGATGATCAAAGGCGGGCACACGCGCATGTAGTTCTTGACCGCAATCATCACGAGCCCTTCGGCCATGGCCTCCCGGCGGATAAGCTCGGCCATCGCAGGGTCCGCGACGCGTGTTTCACGGTCCGACACGATGTCCAGCATCCTGTAGAGTCCGGCGCCGCGTACGTCACCGATACACTCGTGCCGGTCCGTCAACCCCGAAAGCTTCGCCTCCAGGATGTCGCCCATCCGCGCCGCCTGTCCGGTGATATCGTCGCGCAGCACGATTTCGAGCTGCTTCAGAGCCACGGCGCACGACAACGGGTCCTGCGGGTAAGTGCCCGCCCAGGGAAGCCCCTTCTTGCCATCGGAAGCTTCGGCTATTTCGCGGGTCGTTGCCGTGCCGCAAATCGCGAAGCCGGCTGACATTCCCTTGCCGAAAGTCACGATGTCCGGGGTGACGTCATAGCGCTGGAACCCCCACATGTTGCCGGTCCGGCTGGGCGCAAGCTGGCACTCGTCGAAGATCAGCAGTGCCTCCCATTTGTCCGCAATCTCCTTGATGCCGCGCATCCAATTTTCCGACGGCACGATCATGCCGCCGGGCACCGCGATCGGCTCAAGCATAAGCGCGGCGACTTCCTGGCTGGTCGTGAATTCGATCAGTTCATCCGTCATCTGCAGCGAGATGCGATCCCATTCGTCGGGGTCCTGAGCCGGCGCGCGATAGTAGAATGCGGGAACAATGCTGTTTGAACGCGCCGGAATACTCAACGGACCGAGCCCGCGCTTGCGCGCACCTCCGACCGATGTGACTGCCTCGGCGGCCAGAGAGCCGCCATGCAGGCCACGTACGACTGAGCAGATATCGAACCCGTCGGTAGCGCCGAGCGCCATCCTCATGGCGATTTCATTCGCCTCGGAACCGGTTACTGCGAAATTGATAACGTCCAGGTCGCCGGGAAGCGTGGAGGCAATTAGCTCCGCCAGTTCGATCGCCCATGGATTGGTGTACCAGGACGATTGGTGCACGAAACGCCCGGCCATATCCTTGATCGTGTCCACGAGTTCGGGATGAGCGTGGCCGAGCACCAGGCACATCATGCCGGAGCTCAGATCGTAGTACTCGTTGCCGTCCACATCGAACAGCTTCACGCCCTCGCCGCGCTCGAAGATGACACGCGGTTCGTAACGCCACCCAAGCACGTGTTCGGCGTCGCGCGCCATGAGATCCTTATGCCGATTGGAAAAGGAGAACGCCGTTTCGAGATGATCATTCACGTTTGATGCTCCACCGCCACATCGCGGCAACGCGGTGAAACCGGACCACGCCACCTGATTTTTGTTCGATAATATCGAATAATTTGTTGCAAAAATTCGAACTAATTGTCAAACGTATTTTTCATCCCGAACACGATTTTCGACCGCGACGGAGCAAAAATGGCTGGTTTCGTGGCATATACGGGGACAGCGCTCAGCGATGAAACGCGTGTTCACTGAGAATGGGGAGGCGCGCTCTGGATACGCGCTAGTCGAACGTTTGTGCGAGATTCTCGGCAGCGGATTCGAGAGCCGGCCGCAGATTGGGCAGCTCCGAATACGACATCCGCACCGCCGGTATGGAGACGGCCAGGCCGGCCAGCAGCCGGCCCTGCTTGTCGATCACCGGAACGGCGATGCCGACAACGCCGAGCACGAACTCGCCATCAGAGCAGGCAAAGCCGCTTTCAGCAATTTCGGCAACAACTGCGCGCAACCGGTCCGGGTCTGTGATGGTTCGCGGCGTGTGTTCCACAAGCGGTTCGCTTTCGAGATAGCGGTCCAACTCCGCCGACGTCATGCGGGCCAAAAACAGCTTTCCCGTGGAGGTACAATACAGCGGCGTGCGATTGCCTGTCTGGAAGTTAAACGCCAGAGGCGATGAACCGGTCATATCGTCGAGATAGATGATCTGGTGACCGACGCGAATGCCAAGACTGCAACTCTCGCCCAGACTTGCGGCCAGTCTCTCAAGTATAGCGTGGCGCGGTGCATGCCGCATGGCCGCACCAAGTATGTCGGACGATAGTTTGGCGAGCCGCGGTGCGATCGTGAGCTGCCGGCCGCCGGGCTCTCGCTGGAGCAGTCCCAAATCCTCCAGCTGGGCAACAGTATGATGAAGTGTCGTCTTGGGCACATCGAGTGCCACAGCGATATCCGTCAGCCGTGCGCTGCCACGTTTGGCGAGAATTTCGAGGACGGCAAATATCTTCGCGGTCGGCGTGGAACCGCTTGCCCTTGTCCGGCCATCCTTATGTCCGCGAGTGTCCTGGTCAGGCATCGACGTTGGCTGACGACCGGCATTGTTCATGCCGAGACACAGTTTGGAGGGCCTGCAAAGTCATAGGCGCACAGAGCCAGAGATAATCGCGGTCTGTCAAGTATCACCCTTGAGCAGAGAAACGGACCCCGTTGATCCCTGAGGGCATACAGGACCGGTGGCCGACAAGTCGGCTTCTTGGAAAACAGCCGGACACTGCGCCTCTAGACACCACGACGCTACATGACTGGCGCCCTCTCCTGATCCGAAGCGGACGGTCCCGGTCTCCATTAACTGACGTGGCAGGTGTCAAAGACCAAACCCCGCGCCCGAAGGCGCGGGGCCGAGGTCGATTGTGGTGCAAACAACCTCTGCCGAAGGCATGAAACCATCGGCATCCGACGATATAGCACGGCTCTCCAGCGCAACTGTGGGGCATCGGCCAGAATCTCGACACCGACCACACGAACTCGATGCGGTTTTCCACCTGCACCATGTTATGTGCATTTCCGATCTGCACATTTTTTGGACATCTTAACGAGACTGCACATAAATTGAGCAAAACAACGCGCCCAACCATGTATCCAAAGACGCCTGCCGCTGGCGCAGGTGCATTTTTCTCCATTCATTACAATCGTTTCATTCGTTTCAATCATTTCAATGACCGGGCTGGCACACGCGTTGCTATTCGTTAACGCGGTGCAAACAACAATCTCTGCTCGGAGGTGTCTATGTCTTCAAATTCGTTGAGCCTGAGAAATCTGGCCGCTGCTGTCGTGGTCGGAATCGGCGTCCTTTGGGCGTCCGCCGTCCAGGCCGCCGACACGATCAAGGTCGGTATTCTCCATTCGCTGTCCGGAACGATGGCGATTTCCGAAACTACGCTCAAAGACGCAATGCTGATGCTGATCGAGGAGCAGAACAAGAAGGGTGGCCTGCTCGGCAAGAAGCTCGAACCCGTTGTGGTCGATCCTGCTTCGAACTGGCCGCTGTTCGCCGAGAAGGCGCGCGAACTGATCGAGAAGGACAAGGTGGCCGCCGTCTTCGGATGCTGGACGTCCGTTTCGCGCAAATCCGTTTTGCCGGTGTTCGAAGAACTCAACTCGATCCTGTTCTATCCCGTCCAGTACGAGGGCGAGGAAAGTCAGCGCAACGTCTTCTATACGGGCGCCGCGCCGAACCAGCAGGCGATTCCAGCCGTCGATTACCTGATGAACGAAGAGGGTGTGAAGCGCTGGGTTCTCGCCGGCACGGACTATGTCTACCCACGCACGACCAACAAGATCCTTGAGGCCTACCTGATCTCGAAGGGCGTGCCGAAGGAAGACATCATGATCAACTACACGCCGTTCGGCCATTCCGACTGGCAGACGATCGTTTCCGATATCAAGAAGTTCGGTTCCGCCGGCAAAAAGACGGCCGTGGTCTCGACCATCAACGGCGATGCCAACGTGCCTTTCTACAAGGAACTCGGGAACCAGGGCATCAAGGCTGAGGACATTCCCGTCGTCGCGTTCTCGGTTGGCGAGGAAGAGCTTGCCGGCATCGACACCAAGCCGCTCGTCGGGCACCTCGCCGCGTGGAATTACTTCCAGAGCGTGGACACACCTGAAAACACCGATTTCGTGAAGAAGTGGCAAGCCTTCACGAAGGACCCGAAGCGTGTCTCCAACGATCCGATGGAAGCGCACATGATCGGCTTCAACATGTGGGTCAAAGCCGTCGAGAAGGCCGGCACAACCGATCCGGACAAGGTCATCGACTCCATTGTCGGCATCAAGGTGCCGAATCTGAGCGGCGGCATGTCCGAAATGCTGCCGAACCACCACATCACAAAACCCGTTCTGATCGGTGAGGTGCAGGATGACGGCCAGTTCGAAATCGTCTGGCAAACCGACGGTTTGGTTGCGGGCGATGCCTGGTCTGACCATCTGCCCGGCTCCAAGGACCTGAAGGCGGACTGGGTCGATCTCAAATGCGGGAACTACAACACCGTGACCAAAAAGTGCGGCGGCAAGGGCGCCTAGGCTCAAGCACCCCGGCGTCCGGCCGGGAATCCGGACATCGACAATGACCGGGAGGCCCAATCGAGGGCCTCCCATCGAAACGACAAGAAGAAACAGGGGGCGGACGCAGTGATCGTTATCAGGCGATTTCAACTCATCGCCCTCGCCCTGCTTCCGCTGGTTGCGCTGGTCCTCACGCCGCCAAGCGCCGCGCATGCCGATACTCTTGACGCACTTGTGCAAAAGCTAGCAAGCGGCGGTTTCTCCGCCCGGGCGAAGGTCGTCGACGAGCTCGCCGCGACCGGCGATGAGCGTGTATCGGCAGTGCTGGAGGCGCTGCAAGGCGGAGACCTTTTCACACGCAAATCCGACAAACGCGTATTCATAACCCGCAGCGCGGGCGACGAACTCACACTCGTCGATCCGATTAGCGGTCAGCAAGCCGGAACCGCGCCGAAAAGCGCGCTGAAGAAAATTCGCGTCAACAACAGGTTGCGGCGTGCGATCCGTGCAGCCCTCGGATCGCTCACATTGCTGAACCCCGACCCGGCAAAGCGCCTTGCGGCCGCCGAGGCCGTGTTCAAGTCGCGCGACGCGAATGCACTCGCCGCCCTGGATACCGCAATCGCAAAAGAAACCAATGCAGGGGTCAAGCGCGCGCTGGAGGAGGCACGTGCTGCCGCGTTGTTATACAGCGACGCGCCCGAGACGGAGAAGATCAGGGCAATCGCGGTGCTGCAAACGCGTGGCGACCGCGATGCGCTCGCGCTTCTTCTGGGTCTTGCAGGCGCCGGAAAGGATGCGGGTGCGGTTGCGGAAGTAGCTACATCGTCGGCTGCCGTCATTGAACGGAATCTCGCGGCCTGGAACACGGTCCAGAACATCATCTACGGCGTCAGCCTGGGGTCCGTCCTGCTGCTTGCCGCGATCGGCCTCGCCATCACATTCGGCGTGATGGGCGTGATCAACATGGCGCATGGTGAGATGGTGATGCTCGGGGCCTACACGACCTTCACGGTGCAGGAGATCATCCGCCTGTCCGCGCCCGAACTCTTCGACTACTCACTTTTCTTCGCCCTTCCCCTCGCCTTCATGATTGCCGGTGCGGTCGGTATTGCCATTGAGCGCGGCATCATTCGCTGGCTCTACGGCCGGCCGCTGGAAACCCTGCTGGCGACCTGGGGTTTGAGTCTGATCCTGCAACAGGCCATCCGGTCGATCTACGGTCCGACCAACCGGGAGGTCGGCAATCCAAGCTGGATGGCAGGTTCCCTTGAGGTCGGCAGCCTGACGCTCACCTATAACCGGCTCTGGATCATTGTCTTTTCGATTGCCGTCTTCGCGGTTCTTCTGCTGATCCTCAAACACACCCGGTTCGGGCTGCAGGTCCGGGCTGTGACGCAGAACCGTGAAATGGCCGGCTCGATGGGCATCCGAACCGGGCGGGTCGATGCCCTGACCTTCGGTCTGGGTTCCGGTATCGCCGGAATAGCCGGGGTCGCGCTCAGCCAGATCGACAATGTGAGTCCGAACCTCGGCCAAGCCTACATCATCGACAGTTTCATGGTGGTCGTCTTCGGCGGCGTCGGCAATCTCTGGGGCACCCTTGTCGGCGCGATGACTCTCGGGATCGCGAACAAGTTTCTTGAACCGTTCACGGGCGCGGTGCTTGGCAAGATTCTGGTGCTCGTGATGATCATCCTCTTCATTCAGAAGCGTCCACGGGGATTGTTCGCACTCAAAGGCAGGGCTGTGGAAGCATGATGACGTCGGTGCTGTCCCGGTCCTTGAACCGCCACGCGCTGGCCTTCCTTGCCGCGCTCGCCGTGATCGCCGTTGTTGTGCCGGTGCTCAATCTCGCCGTGCCGGAAACCAGCGCGTTTCACGTTCCGACCTATGCGGTCGCTCTCATCGGCAAGTATCTCTGCTTCGCGCTTCTGGCAGTCAGCATCGATCTGATCTGGGGATACTGCGGAATCCTGAGCCTCGGCCACGGTGCGTTCTTCGCCCTCGGCGGATACGCCATGGGCATGTATCTGATGCGCCAGATCGGCGATCGCGGTGTCTATGGCGACCCGGTTCTTCCAGACTTCATGGTGTTTCTGAACTGGGGCGAACTGCCCTGGTACTGGTACGGGTTCGACCAGTTCTGGTTCGCCTGCCTCATGGTGCTCGTGGTGCCGGGGTTGCTGGCGTTCGTTTTCGGCTGGTTCGCGTTCCGCTCGCGGGTGACCGGCGTTTACCTCTCGATCATCACCCAGGCGCTCACCTACGCGCTGATGCTGGCGTTCTTCCGCAACAATATGGGGTTTGGCGGCAACAACGGGCTGACCGATTTCAAGGACCTGCTCGGCTTCGACCTGCAATCGGACGAGACTCGTGCCGGACTGCTGATCGCTTCGTGTGTTGCGCTGGCAACCGGCTTCCTGATCTGCCGCGCGATCGTGACGTCGCGCTTCGGCAAGGTCATCGTGGCGATACGCGACGCGGAAAGCCGGACCAGGTTTCTCGGTTATCGGGTGGAAGCTTACAAGCTGTTCGTCTTTACGCTGTCAGCGTGTCTCGCCGGCGTCGCGGGCGCGCTTTACGTCCCGCAGGTCGGCATCATCAACCCGAGCGAGTTCGCGCCGGCCAACTCCATCGAGGCCGTGATCTGGGTTGCCGTCGGCGGCCGTGGAACGCTTGTCGGTCCCGCCATCGGCGCCGCTCTCGTCAATTTCGCGAAGACCTGGCTGACGGGGAGCTTTCCGGAGATCTGGCTGTTCGTGCTTGGCGGGCTCTTTGTCGTCGTCACCCTGTTCCTGCCCAAAGGCATCATGGGACTGGCCGGAACGCTTCGCGGCGCTTTGTCCCGCTTTCGGTTGAAGGCCGGCGGTGTTGCCGTTGGCGAACCAAGCACCAAGGCGGCGGAGTGAGGCAATGAACGGACAGGCGATCAACACCATTCTCTATCTGGACAACGTGTCCGTGAGCTTTGACGGGTTCAAGGCGCTCAATGGGCTTTCCCTTCTCATCGAGCCCGGTGAAATGCGCGCCATTATTGGTCCGAACGGGGCCGGCAAGACCACCATGATGGACGTGGTCACCGGCAAGACCCGTCCGGATCAGGGCGACATACTGTTCGACAGCAATGTCGACCTCACGCGGCTCGATGAAGCGGCCATTGCCGAACTTGGAATCGGCCGAAAGTTTCAGAAGCCGACGGTCTTCGATCACCATACGGTTTGCGACAATATCGAGTTGGCGCTTGCAAACGACCGGCGCGCGCGAACTCAATTGCTCGGCGAGCTCACGCCCGAGCAAACTGAACGTGTCGATGAGGTTCTCAATACCATCCGGCTGAGCGGACATGCCGGAGAGCTGGCGGCCAACCTCTCCCACGGCCAGAAGCAGTGGCTCGAAATCGGGATGCTGCTGGCGCAGGACCCGAAGCTGTTGCTGGTGGACGAACCCGCCGCGGGCATGACCGATGCGGAAACGGCCGAGACCGCGAAGCTGCTTCGGCAAATCTCGCAGAATCACTCTGTCATCGTGGTTGAGCACGACATGGCATTTGTGCGCGACCTCGACGTGAAAGTGACGGTTCTCCATGAGGGCTCGGTCCTCGCCGAAGGATCGCTGGACACGGTCAGCAAGGACGAGCGTGTCGTCGAAAGTTATCTGGGGCGTTAGATCGTGTTGAACGTCGACCGGGTGGATGTTTTCTACGGCGCCGCACAGGCGCTGCGCGGTGTCTCGCTGAGCGCGAAGATTGGCGAGGTCACCTGTCTGATGGGCCGGAACGGCGTCGGCAAGACAAGCCTGCTGCGCGCAATTGTGGGCCATCTTCCGATCGCATCTGGGTCCATCGCATGGGACGATGCGGAGATTTCCAAGCTCGCACCGGCCGAGCGGGCGCGCCGCAAGATCGCGTACATACCCCAGGGCCGAGAGATCTTTCCGCTTCTCACCGTGAAGGAAAATCTCGAAACGGGGTATGCGCCTCTTGCGCGCGCTGAGCGTTCATTGCCGGACGAGATATTCAAACTGTTTCCGGTGCTGAAAGATATGCTCGGCCGGCGCGGCGGCGATCTCTCAGGAGGCCAGCAACAGCAGCTTGCGATCGCGCGCGCACTCGTGACCCGGCCGCGGCTCTTGATCCTGGACGAGCCGACGGAGGGCATTCAGCCCTCGATCATCAAGGACATCGAACGCGTCATCGGGATCCTTCGCGAGAAGGGAGAGATGGCGATCCTGCTGGTGGAACAGTACTTCGAATTTGCCCGGGATCTGGCCGATACATTCGCCGTGATGGACCGCGGCGAGATCGTCTTGTCAGGCGAAATCGGCAAGATTCCCGAGCAGGAAATCAAGAAACACCTGACCGTGTGAGCGATGGCGCAGCGAGGACAAATACCGATATGACGATCGTCGCTCCAAACTTTGCCCGAGGCGGTTCCTCCCGCGACGGAACAAGTCAGAACAACGTCCTGCCCCTTGTCCGTCTGCAGCGGTCACTGGGCGAGGTCAAAGTCTCGTTCAAGCGACGTGCCGACCGGACCGCGCTGGCAACGGTCCACCAGTCCGGCTGTTGCAAGGCGCGGTTTCCAGTGCCGGAGCCGTCGGCGTGGCCCGAGGCTGTGCTCATAAATACCGCAGGCGGGCTGACCGACGGCGACCGGGTCTCCGTCAAAGCGGGGTGGCGATCGCACGCGCAGGCGACCATCACCACCCAGGCCGCAGAGCGCATCTACCGTTCGCGAGGCGGACCCGCGAGAATTCGCAACAAACTGTCCATTGCCGCGAACGCCACGGCATTCTGGCTACCGCAGGAGACGATCCTTTTTGACGGCGGGCAGTTCGAGCGCAATTTCATTGCCGATATTGCCGACAGCGGACGGCTTCTTGCGTGCGAGAGCACCGTGTTCGGCCGTTCCGCAATGGGTGAAACCGTGCGAAGCGGTCTCCTGTTCGACACGTGGCGGTTGCGTTATGCGAACAAGCTTGTTTTTGCCGACGGCCTTCGCCTGGACGGTGACATTCTGAAGCGGCTGGAACGCCCGGCCCTGATGCGAGGCGCATCGGCCATCGCAAGCGTTGTCCTGGTCGATAGAGACGCCGCGCACCTGATCGAGTCGCTCCGAACCATTCTGGACACCACAAGTTCCGTTTCCGGCTGTTCTTTGGTCGGGCCGGTTGTCGTCATACGCCTGCTCGCCGGGTCAGGCGCGGAACTCCGACGCGACCTGGTTCTCGTTTTGCAGGAAACCATGAGGCTGCTACGGCAAGACGGCGAGCCGACGGGATGCACACGGCTTCCGCGCGTCTGGTCGTGCTGAACAAAGGGGGTCTGAGTTGAATCTCACACCGAGAGAGAAAGACAAACTGCTCGTGTCGATGGCGGCGATGGTCGCCAGGCGACGTCTTGAGCGCGGCGTCAAGCTGAACCACCCCGAGGCGGTCGCGCTCATTACCGACTTTGTCGTCGAAGGGGCGCGGGACGGCAAGTCGGTTGCCGATCTGATGACCGAAGGCGCCAACGTCATCACGCGCGATGAGGTCATGGAGGGTGTCGCAGAGATGATCCACGACGTTCAGGTGGAGGCGACGTTCCCCGACGGAACCAAACTGGTGACCGTCCACGAACCCATACGATAAGGAGACAGTGCAATGAGAAGACTCGTTCTTGCCGGCCTAGTCGCTACCTGTGCCGCCGTGCCGGCCCGGGCGCACGAGACCGGCACCCCGTATGATCATTTCGAGCTTGCGACCGGCGACATGACCGTTTTGGTCGTCTGGGCGCTGACAGCGGTCACGATCGGTGCGCTCGCGCTCGCGATTGCCGGAAAGGTGCATGCGGGAGAGGACAAGTGATCCCCGGTGAGGTGTTGCCGGCCGACGGCGAAATCGAGCTCAACGCGGGGGCGAAGACCGTCACGCTGACCGTCGCGAATACGGGAGACAGACCGATCCAGGTCGGCAGCCACTATCATTTTTTCGAAACCAACGAAGCGTTGGCCTTTGACCGGGAAAAGGCGCGCGGCTTTCGTCTGGATATTGCCGCGGGGACGGCGGTGCGTTTCGAGCCGGGGCAGTCGCGTGACGTGACACTTGTGCCGCTCTCGGGGCAGCGCGTTGTCTATGGATTCAACGCACAGATATCGGGTGGGCTTGACTGATGCCGGCGAAGATCTCCCGCGCCGCCTACGCGGCGATGTACGGCCCGACCGTCGGCGACAGAGTGCGTCTTGCGGACACCGACCTCGTTGTCGAAGTCGAAAAGGACCACACGGTTTACGGCGAAGAGGTCAAGTTCGGCGGCGGCAAGGTGATCCGCGATGGCATGGGGCAAAGCCAGGTGACACGCGCCGGCGGCGCGGTGGATACCGTTATCACAAACGCGCTGATCATCGATACATGGGGCATCGTCAAAGCGGATGTCGGTCTCAGGGACGGAAAGGTCGCGGGGATCGGCAAAGCGGGAAACCCGGACACCCAGCCCGGTGTTGACATTATTGTCGGCCCGACGACCGAGGCGATTGCCGGGGAAGGAAAAATCCTGACCGCGGGCGGGTTCGACGCGCACATTCATTTCATATGCCCGCAACAGATCGAGGAAGCTCTGATGTCCGGCGTCACCACGATGCTGGGCGGGGGCACCGGCCCCGCCACGGGGACAAACGCGACGACATGCACGCCGG
>JANQLP010000062.1 GCA_028280515.1 Hyphomicrobiales bacterium | reverse complement strand
ACCTGGCCGGTGCGGCGTTTCTTCGACGGTTTCAACCGGCTGTTCGACAAGCTGTCGAATGCCTATGGCGGCATGACCCGACGGCTGATCCGTTTTTCGGCTCTGGTCCTGGTCGTCTATGCCGGGCTCATCTTCCTGACCTACAACCAGTTCGCCAAAACGCCGACCGGGTTCATCCCGCCGCTTGACCGCGGCTATTTCATCGCGGCGTTCCAGCTCCCGCCCGGATCGACGCTGAACCGCACCGACGCCGTTATCCGGAAGGCGTCCGATGTCATCCTCACGCGCGAAGGCGTGAAGAACGCGGTCGGTTTCGCCGGCTTCGACGGCGCCACCTTCACGAACGCGCCGAACGCCGGCGTGATCTTCGTAACCATGCAGGACTTCGAGGAGCGGCAAGAGAATGGCTTGACCGCGGACGCCATTCTGGCCGACCTGCGCGCGCAGATGTTCCAGATCCGCGAGGCAAACATCTTTGTTCTGCCGCCGCCCTCGGTTCCGGGCATCGGCACGGGCGGCGGCTTCAAGCTTTACGTCCAGGACCGGGCCGGACGCGGCGCGCGGGCGCTCGAGGAAGCCGCTTGGGGCATCGCCGGGCCGGCAAACGGCGTGCCGGGCCTGACCCAGGTGTTCACCCTCTTCAACACCAAGACACCGCAGATTTACGCCGACATCGACCGCACCAAGGCGGAAAAGCTGGGCGTACCCATCACCCGCGTGTTCGACACGCTGTCGATTTACATGGGTTCCGTTTTCGTCAACGACTTCAACATATTGGGCCGCACGTACCGCGTGACGGCGCACGGCGACAATCCCTACCGGCTGACTGTTCGTGATGTCGCCAACCTGAAGACCCGATCCGACTTCGGCGAGATGGTGCCGCTCGGGTCCATCGCCACCTTCACCGATACCTCCGGTCCCTACCGTGTGCCGCGCTACAACCTGTTCCGCGCCGCGGAAGTGCAGGGCTCCACCCTTCCCGGCTTCTCGACCGGGCAGGCAATCGGCGCCATGCAAGCGCTGGCAGAGACCAATCTGCCATCGGGCTTCGGCTACGAATGGACCGAACTCGCGCTGCAGGAAAAGCTCGCCGGGAACACCGCGGCGATTGCGTTCGTGCTGGGCGTGCTCTTCGTGTTCCTGCTGCTGGCGGCGCAGTATGAGAGCGTGATCCTGCCGCTCGCCGTCATCCTGATCGTGCCCATGTGTCTGCTGGCGGCGATATCCGGCGTGATCTTCAGAGGCATGGACAACAACATCCTCACACAGATCGGGTTTGTCGTGCTGATCGCCCTCGCGGCGAAGAACGCCATCCTCATCGTCGAATTCGCCAAACAGGCGGAAGAGGCGGGCGCAAACCGGATCGACGCGACCATTCAAGCGGCACGCACGCGGCTGCGGCCAATCCTGATGACGTCATTCGCATTTATCCTCGGCGTGGTACCGCTGGCGATTGCGCAAGGCGCAGGCGCGGAAATGCGGCAGGCACTCGGAACGGCGGTGTTCTTCGGCATGCTGGGCGTGACCGTGTTCGGGCTGATCTTCACGCCCGTGTTCTACGTGGTGTGCCGCGCCCTGCTCGACATTCGCTTCGGCAGCATCCTGAAATGGCGCCGACAGACTTGAGTTTCCCCAAAAGCCGGGACAAGACTCTGTATCGCACTTTCACGTGACGTGGGCTGAAGGAGTGCAGGCCCAAGGCTGATGGAGATGAACGCGTTCGTACCGCCCTCGATCGACGCCCCGAAGGAACCGCTCGGCGTCCTGGCAAGCCTTCGCGCCGTTCGGCGAAACGCGCTCGGCGTGCTGCCGTCCATCAGTTTCACGCAGCCGATCGTTTCGGGCACGACCGGCATGGGGCGCTGGCACATGGTGCAGGGTCCGGAAGGCCTGCGGCGCATCTTCCTCGACAATGTGGACAACTATCCCAAGT
>JANQLP010000002.1 GCA_028280515.1 Hyphomicrobiales bacterium | reverse complement strand
GTCGGAACCGAGATGTTGTCGCGGAAGATGATGGGAGCGGCACCCGTTCCCCCTCCCCGCCCGTCGAGAATGATATAGTCGACACCCACCTGCAGTGCTGCGTCGATGTCCTGTTCGATATGCTGGGCTGACAGCTTGAAACCGATGGGAATGCCGCCGGTCCGGTCACGGACCTCATCCGCGAAGTCACGAAACTGGCTGACTTCGGTCCAGTCCGGGAACCGTGCCGGGGATATCGCCGCTTCTCCCTTTTCCAGTCCGCGCACTTCGGCGATCTTTTTTGTCACCTTCTTTCCGGGCAGATGGCCGCCTGTGCCGGTTTTGGCCGCCTGGCCGCCTTTGAAGTGGAACGCCTGGCACTTGGCGACCTTGTCCCACGCGAACCCGAACCGCGCCGAGGCCAGCTCGTAGAAGTAGCGCGAGTTTTCTTCTTGCTCTTCCGGCAGCATTCCGCCCTCGCCGGAACAGATGCCGGTGCCGGCGAGTTCGGCACCACGCGCGAGCGAGGTCTTCGCCGGAGCGGACAGCGCTCCGAAGCTCATGTCGGAGACGAACAGCGGGATGTCCAGCTTGAGCGGCTTCTGTGCGTTCGGGCCGATGGTGACATCGGAGCCGACCGCGTCATCGTCGAGAAGCGGCGGACGGTGGAGCTGTGCGGTCAATATCTGGATATCGTCCCAGCTCGGCAACTGATCGCGCGGCACGCCCATGGCCTCGAACTGACCGTGGTGGCCTGTCTTTGACAGCCCGTCGCGGGCATAGCTGTGGATGAAGGCGTTATGCGGTTCTTCGGGCGTGCCGTGGCTGGTGTCTGCATAAAGGCCGAGGTAGGCGTCGCGGTCGAACGGCTGCGGGTTCTCCAACGCCCAGGCGGCGATTTCGTCCTCGTCGACGAGCACTTCGCCGTCCTCAACCCAGGATGAGAACTTCTTGAGGGCTTCGTCATTTGCGTATTCCGAGACACCACTGTCGAGGCGGTAATCCCAGTGATGCACGCCGCATATGAGATTATTGCCACTGACGAAACCGTCGGACATCAGTGCACCGCGATGGAGGCATCGCCCGTAGAGCACCGAGACCTGATCATCAAACCGCACGACGACCAGATCGACCTCGCCCACGAGTGCGTAGGCCGGCTTCCTGTCCTTGAGCTCTTCGTAACGCGCTACAGAGACTTTTCGCACGGAGTTCTCCTTATACAGATGTGAGTCGATCGTTTTACGTTGCCGGTGACTTGGCGGATGTTTCGACTGGCTTCGTTTCTGCGCATTTGCCTTTCTGTTTGATCTTTGCCGCGTACCAGCGCGCGCCGGGTGCCGCGCTGACACCGTGCAGCAAAGCGCTGATCCAGACGGCGTTGACGGCCAGCATCAGGATGGGCTGCCCAAACTCCTCCACCGTCTGTCCGACAACGAGAAGCGCAAAGAGCGCCGTTGCCAGGCCGCGTGGACCGAACCATCCGAAAAATATGCGTGTCACGGGCGCGGCATCCGTGCCGATAAGCGAAATCCAGATCGCCAGCGGTCGGACGATGAACAGGCTGAGCAGGATAAGCGCAAGCGTCGTGGGCGTCAGATGATGCAGTGCCTCCGGCACCAGTGCGAGGCCGATCAGCAGGAACGCACTCCATGTGATCAGCTGGCCTTCGCTTTCGGTGAATTCATAGACGAATTTACACTTGCCCTTCACCTGGTTGCCGAAGCACAACCCTGCCGCGAATGCGGCGATGAAGCCATTCCCGTCAACCGCCGTCGCCGCGAGATAAGCCGTGCCCGCGAGCGCGAGGGCGCCCACGCCCTCATAGACGTCGGACGTATAGTCCCGGGCCTTGGCCTGCAGCAGAGCGTAAGCACCCACGACCCCGATCACCGCGCCGACGATCGGTCCAAGGGTCACCTGCTTGATGCCGAACAGGATCCATTCAACATTGTTCTGGCTCATCTCTTCCGCGGTCAGGCTGGCAAACAACAGAACCGCCGGAAGCGCGAGCCCGTCGTTCAGCCCGCTCTCCACGGTCAGGGCCCGTCGCGGGCGTTCCGGAATGTGCGGGTTGGTGACAACCGCCTGGCCGAGTGCTGCATCGGTGGGGGCGAGAACAGAAGCCACGAGCAGCAGCGCAAACACCGGCCAGCCCGGAAGCAGAGCCCACGCCGCGAGCGCGCCGAGGACGATCGCCAGGGGCAAACCAATGAGCAACATGCGTTGCGGCCAAAGGTGCCTGCGGCGCAAGGCATCGAAATCGATCTGCGCGGCATCGAGAAAAAGCAAAATAACGAGCGCGAATTCGGCAGTGACGTGAAGGATCTCTTCGACCTCCCTATGTGGCGTGAGGCCGGTTTGGGACAGGAGATATCCGAACGCCAGGAAGGCCATGGGCGCCGTGAGCACGGTCGAGGAGAGCCGCTTGGCGATCATGGTGAACGCGAGCATGAAAAGCGCGGAAAGTAGCAGTCCTGCTGTCATCTGATCGCCCCCTTTTTTCGAAACCGATGTCCCGGACAACCTCTTGCATCCATTTGTCAGATGCTCAGGCGCCGGATAAAGTTACACTTGATTTTTGACTTTATCTGCACCCGCCATTTCCGCCGGGCCGGGTTGTTCGATTGTTTGCGCGAGATTTGAGTTTGGCTTCGTCTTTTTCTCCGGATCAAAAAAAGGCTGAAGACGACGCGGAAGTACAGTCGCTCCGCGATGGCGACCTCAGGGCCACCGAAACTTTCGTCCGCAATCATGCACCCTGGATGCTGGCGCTGGCGCGGCGCATTCTGAAAGATGAGGCGCAGGCGGAGGACGCCGTGCAGAATGCCTTTGCCAGCGTTTTCCAGAACCTTGACTCGTTCGAAGGCCGGTCCGCGCCGAAAACCTGGATCCACAAGATCGTGGTCAACCAGGCGCTGATGCTGCTGCGCAAGCGCAATCGGCTGCAGGAAGAACCGATTGACGATTTGATGCCGGTTTTCGACGAGAACGGATGCAGGTTTGAGGATCCGTGGACCGTTCTGGAGACGCCGGAGACGATCTTTCAGCAGTCTCAGGCGCAAAAACACATCTCGGCGCTGATTGATCAGTTGCCCGATGCGTACCGCGTCGTGCTGATCTTACGAGATATCGAAGAGATGTCGACGGCCGACGTCGCCGACGCGCTGAGCCTGAGCGAAGCCAATGTGAAAGTCCGGCTGCACCGGGCGCGTGCGGCCCTGAAGAGACTACTTGAACCCTTGTTACGGGGAGACGCGATATGAGCAAAAAACCCAAATCCATGATGCGGCGTATACATGGGATGATGTTCAAGCTGCCCCTGATGATCACGTGTGAGCAGTTCGAGGATTTCATCCTGGCTTATCTCGAAGACGATCTTCCGAAGCGGCAGAAAATGCTCTTCGAGATTCATCTGAAGATGTGCCGCGAATGCCGGGAGTATCTCGAGGCCTATCGCACGTCGATCGAGCTGGCGAAGGACGCCTTCACGCCGGACGATGCAAACCTGCCGGATGAGGTGCCGGAGGATCTTGTGAAGGCAGTTCTCGCCGCGCGGGATACGTGATCGACACGCAATGTCATGTGGACGAGTGCCCGGCTAGCGGCTGTCGCGTTTCGCCTGACTGCGACGCTGAGTTCCGAGTACGTGCCCCTTTTCGCGCCCTGCCGTAAGCCGCGGCACAGTCTTGCCGCGTGGCTTTGCGGCCATGCCCTTCGACGCCGTTTTTGTGCCCGGACGCTTCTTGCCCTTCGTGCTCGCGCGCTTCTTTTGAAGCGCCTTGACCGCAGCCGCCTTGTGCAGCTCCCGCGCCTCCTTGACCTCTATTTCAAGCAAACGGCGCTCGCATCGTCGCAATGCGTCGCGAAAGATCTCCGCCTTGCGTTTCGAGAGTTCGCCGGACTGACCCTTGCGGGCTTCGGAAATCGCCCGCTCGCGCGCCTTGTCCGAATGCCGCCGCAAGGTTGAAATCCGCTTGCGCAGGGTGGAGCGGTCCAGATTGCGG
This sequence comes from Hyphomicrobiales bacterium, assembly GCA_028280515.1. Lineage (GTDB taxonomy): Bacteria > Pseudomonadota > Alphaproteobacteria > Rhizobiales > Methyloligellaceae > UBA2767. The sequence continues at coordinate 3,041 of JANQLP010000002.1, read as the reverse complement.
AGCTCCTTGGAGAGCACGTCCCGGACCAGGTCGAGTTCCCGTTCGGAGGTGTATTTGGCGATGCGGTTGAGAAGAGTTGACATGGAAGACACACCTGAAGTTGCGATTGCACGCCAAGCTATCCCGTGCCTTGCCGAAACACCAGAAGTCCCGCGGCAGAGAAACGATCCAATGTGTCGCGCACCGCACGCGGCTGTCTCAAAGGACTAACCGCCCTCGCCCGCCAGCTCGTCCTTCGTGCCGCGGCGCGCCACCATCATTTCCCGGAGAGGGGCGATGAGGCACAAGGCCGTCAGAATGAAGATCACAAGGGTGATCGGGCGTTCCCAGACGAAGCTCCATCCGTCGGCGATCTCAAGCGCACGGCGCAGGTTCTCTTCCATCAGCTTTCCGAGCACGAACCCGAGGATCAAGGGGGCCATCGGATAGCCGGTGAGCCGCAGGATAATGGCGAGAGCGGCGAAGAACACCATGAGCTGAATGTCGAAGGTGTTGAAGGAAACCAGATACACGCCGCACAGCGAGAAGAACATGATCAGCGGCACCAGGATCTGCTCCGGCAGCGCCAGAAGGCGTGCGATGTACGGTATCAGCGGCAGGTTGAGGATCAGCAGAACGATGTTGCCGATATACATCGAGACGATTACCGCCCAGAACACGTTCGGGGCTTCGACGAACAGACGCGGGCCCGGCTGTACGCCATAGGAGATGAGCGCGCCGAGCATGACTGCGGTCGTGCCGGATCCGGGAATGCCGAGGGTCAGCAGCGGCACGAACGAGCCTGAGCAGGCCGCATTGTTGGCCGTTTCCGGTGCCGCGAGGCCGCGGATCGATCCCTTGCCGAATTTTTCCTTGTCCTTGCCCTTCGCCAGGTTGCGCTCCATGCCATAGGCTAGGAACGACGCGATGGTCGCGCCGGCACCGGGCAGGACGCCGATGAAAAAGCCGAGGATGGACGACCGGCCAATGGTCGGCACCATTTCCTTCACCTCGCTCTTCGAGACCTTCATGGAGCCGAGGTTTCCTTTTGCGGCCTCCTGGGCTTTTGCGTCGGCTTTGTCCTTTTTGAGAACGGTCATGATGGCTTCGGAGAGTGCGAATGTGGCCATCGCGAGAAGCAGGAAGCTGATGCCGTCCAGCAGGTCGACCATGCCGAACGTATAGCGTGTGATGTCCGACGCCGCGTCCTGACCGACGGTTGCAAGCCCCAGCCCGAAGCAGGTCATAAGCATGGCCTTGAGGAATTGCCCCCTGCCCGCGAATGCGGATACGGCGGTCAGTCCCAATACCATCAGCGCGAAATATTCGGCCGACTGGAAACTGAGCGAAACGGCGGCCAGCGCCGGTGCTGCAAGGAGCAGAAACACGGCAGCGATGGTTCCGCCCGAGAACGAAGCATAGGCGGCGATGGCAAGCGCCTTGCCGGCCTTGCCCTGGCGCGCCAACGGATAACCGTCGAAAGACGTGGCGACGGTTCCGGCGACACCGGGTGCGTTGAGAAGAATCGACGATGTCGATCCGCCGAAGATCGCACCGTAGTACACGCCGGCCATCAGGATCATGCCGGATGCCGGGTCGAACCCGTAGGTCACGGGGATCATCAGTGCGATCGCCGAGATCGGGCCGAGGCCGGGCAGCATGCCGATGAACGTGCCGGCGAAGCAGCCGACGAACACCATCATCAGGTTCACCGGCTGGATGACCGTCGTGAGGCCTGTGAGAATACCTTCGAGCATGGCTATTTGACCCCCAGCCACTCAAGGAATGGATCGGCGATGTAGATGCCGAGCAAACCGTCAAGAATGAATTCGAACCCGGCCGCAATCGGAACCGAGGCGAGCAGCAACATCCAGATCCTGCGTTCACCAAGAATCAGGAAGCCGCCGATGAGGAATACGGACGTGGAAATCAGAAAGCCGACGGACTTGATGGTCAGCCCGTAGAAGATCATCAGGACGCAAAGCGCGGCGGGACGCAGCCAGTCCATGGTTTTCCAGGAGGCAAACCCTTCATCGTCCTTGCTCGGCAGCACCATGATGAGGAACGCGAACAAGATGGCCGCCAGACCAATGGCCTTCGGGAAGGTCTGGGCGTTGATGAAGTCCTCTTCCGAGCCCGGGTAGAGTTCGATCTGATACGCCGACAGGAAGTATCCCAGCGATATCACCAGGAGTACAAATCCGGATACGCGGTCCTTGGTCATGGAGCCTCCTCCCCGCTGATCCGGTCCGCGACGCTCGTCGCCGCGGACCTTCTTCAGTCACCGCAATGCGGTAGCGAACGTGTGTGCTAGCGGACGGTTTTCACGCCCAGTTTGTGCAGCAGGTCTTTCATGAGCTGTTCCTGCTCTTCCAGGAACGCAACGAAGTCGGCGCGCGGGCGGTAGATGTTCACCCAGCCGTTGCGCTTGCGGACTTCTTCCCACTCCGGCGTGCTTTGAACTTCGCCGAGGATCTTGGCGTATCTGTCCGCTGTTGCGTCGTCGAGGCCCGGTGCACCGAAGAACCCGCGCCAATTGACGAATTCCGCGCCTGCCCCACACGGCGGGATGTTCTCGACCGGCTCTTTGGCCGTGACGCACAGGATCCTTACCTGCCCGGCTCGCGCCTGCTCAAAGGCCTCGCCGAGGCCGGTTGAAAGAAGCTGCGTTTCGCCCGAGAGCAGACCGGCCATGGCCTTGCCGCCGGCGTCATAGGAGATGTAGCGGACTTTGGCCGGGTCGGCGCCGTGCGCCTGGAAGGCCTGCGAGGCGACCAGATGGTCCATGCCGCCTTTCACCGAACCACCCGCGACTTTCACCTTGCGCGGGTTCTCCTTGTAGGCCTTCAGCACGTCATCAAAAGACTTGTAGGGCGAGTCCGCGGGTACGACGAACGTACCGTAATCGCCTATGATACCGGCAATCGGTGTGAGGTCGCGGAAGGACTGCGGAAAGCGGCCGCGCAGGGACCGAAGCACGATCGGTGTGGAATTGACCATCAGGGTCGCGCCCTGCCGGTCGGCGGTCTCGATGATGTGGGCGATCGCCTTGCCGCCACCGC
>JANQLP010000247.1 GCA_028280515.1 Hyphomicrobiales bacterium | reverse complement strand
ATCCTCCTGTTCATGGACGACGTGGTCGTCCCAGATCTTGTCGTAGAGCGTTTTTCCCATTCCAACTGAACTCCTGCCGCCTTCGTTTGCGTGTTTTGTCGTTGTGATACCGCGTTGTCTCGAGGCTGACAAATGGTTGTGACAATCCGCGGTTCAAGGCATTCTGAATGCTACAAGCTAATGGTACGGTGAACCAGTGCCAGGCTCTTGGGAGGAACAATTCCATGAAATATCTGTTTTTGGCCACACTGCTCGCTGTTGCGGCATCGTTTGCCGGCCCGGCGCAGGCGGTGACGTTTCCGAACTGGCCAGTGAGTGCTGCGTGCGACACGGCGGACTGGCAGTGCCCGCAGTTCGAACGCCGCGCGCGCGGTCAGATCTCCGGAGTCTGGAGAACACTGCCCCCGGAGGTTCAGAAGAAGTGTATTGACGAGGTCAAGACGCTGGAGCCCAGTTACCGGCTCCTGAGCGATTGCCTGGCGCTGGAGATGCAGGAGCTTCTGAAGAACCAGCAGCGCCGTGCGGACAATGGCGAGGTCATACACGATACGCCGAAAGCGAAGACGGAAGCGGAACGGTTCGCCCCGCAAACGCAACAATGACGTGCCCCTGAGCGCCGTCATGGGGCCTCACGCAGTTCACCCTCGATCCACTGAATGAACGCCAGCGCCGAGTCCGGTGCCGGTACCTCTCCGCGCGTGACGAGGAAGTAGGCGTCTTCTGCCCGAGCGGCGTTTTGCAGGCCGAAGGGCTCGACCAGTTTGCCGGCGGCGAGTTCGTCTGCGGCCAGAAAATCGCTTTCCAGAATGACGCCGAGGCCGTTCAGTGCGGCGTCGATGGCGGTCGTGGAGCGCCCGACCGACATCTCGCGCCGTATGGTCATGTCGCCGAGCCCGTGGGCATGGAGCCAGTTGCGCCACTGCTGACGGTTGCGGGACTCGATCAGGACATGCGCTTCCAGATCGGCCGGCTCACGAAGCGGCGGCCCACGCTCCAGCAGGTTCGGACTGCACAGAACCAGCAGGCGTTCGGCGATCAGCGGCCTGACGGACAAGGTCGGCGATGACGGCGCACCGTACAGTATCCCGACGTTGGCTCCTGCGCGAAGATGCCGCTCCCCGGTGGCTTCGACGCGCACGCGCAGTTTCGGCTGCTGGCGCAGGAACCCGTCTATCCGGGGCATCAGCCATTTGCTCGCGAAACTTGGCGCGGCGACAATCTCCAGCGCCGGGTCTTCGCGGCCGGCGGTCACATCCTCCGTCGCGGCGGAGAGCTGCTCCAGCGCCTCGCGGATGCGATGCCGGTAGGCCTCCCCGGCTGGGGTCGGCACGACGCGGCGCCCGTGGCGCTCGAATAACTCCGTCTTGAGGTGGGCTTCCAGATTGCCGACCTGATGGCTGACGGCGGACGGCGTCACGTTGAGTTCCGCTGCCGCCGACTTGAAGCTCCCAAGACGGGCGGCGGCCTCGAAGACGCGAAGCGCGTTCAAAGGGGGCAGGTCGACCTTCGTCACGTGGTGTCCTCTCAAAATGAAAAAAACTCATCATTCAGATGAGTCATTCTCGTTTTCCTGTCCGCGGCAGATCAGATATCTAGAAAAATGTACATGTGAACTGGAACATCCTGCGAGTTTCGCACAGCACACTTTTTATTCAAATAATCTCATCTGGATGCATTGCCGGATGGCAGGAGAAAGGGCGACCCATGGACACCGAACTGCGAAGAGCGGCACGGGAGCTGCTGATCCGTTACGGACAGGGCGACATGGAGCGGTTATTCGTGTCCGCCAAAGGTACGGTTGTGCGCGACGACGAGGGCCGTGAAATCCTCGACTTCACGTCGGGGCAGATGTGTGCCACGCTCGGCCATTCGCACCCGGCCATCGTCAAGGCGATCCGCGACAGCGCAGAGGACGCGATCCATCTGTTTTCCGGCATGATCCCGGAGCCAGTGGTAAAACTCGCGAAAAAGCTCGCCGAATGGCTGCCCGACCCGCTGAAGCGCTCCATGTTCGTCAACACCGGGAGCGAGAGCAACGAGATCGCGTTGCGCATGGCGAAGATGGTCACCGGACGCTATGAGGTCCTGGCACTCGGCGGGTCCTGGCATGGCGTTACCGGCCAGTCGGCCGCCGCTTCGTTCGCCAGCGAGCGCCGGGGCTATGGTCCCAAGGTGCCGGGCGTCTCCCTCATCCCCGAACCCTACGCCTATCGCTGTCCGATCAGGCACTGCCGCGACGCCTGCGATATGAGTTGCATGAAGGTGGGGCTGGACCTGTTCGATATGGCGTCCGAAGGCGCACCGGCGGCGGTGATCGCCGAACCGGTCCTGAGTGCCGGCGGGGTGATCGTGCCGCCAGAGGGCTACTTCGAAGCGCTGCAGCGCGAGGCGGGAAAGCGCGGCATGATGCTCATCTTCGATGAGGCGCAGACGGCGTTCGGGCGCATCGGCGAGACGTTCGCCGCGACCGGCCTCGGTGTCACGCCCGACATCATGAGCGTGTCGAAGACCCTCGGCGGCGGCCTGCCGCTTGCCGCGACGATCACCACAAACGATATCGAGAGCCATGCCCATGAACGCGGCTTCTCCTACTATACGAGCCACGTGTCCGATCCGCTGCCCGCCGCCGCCGGCCTCGCCGTGCTCGAAACCATCGAGCAGGAAGGCCTCATCGAGCGTGCCAGGGAACTCGGCGCGCACCTGCGCAAGAACCTCGACAGCCTGCAGCAGCGTTATGAGGCGATCGGCGACATCCGGGGCAAGGGTCTGTTGCTTGGGATCGATCTCGTGAAGGATCGCGAAACGCGCGAGCCGCATCTCGAACTCGGCGATATCACGACGCGGCGCTGCATGGAGCTCGGGCTTTCCATGAACATCAAGCGGCGCCCCGAGCGCGGTGCGGTCTGGCGCATCGCCCCGCCGCTGACGGTGAGCGTCGACGAACTCGACCGCGGCACCGAGATCCTTGACCAGGCGCTCCGCGAGGGGCTCGACGAACTCGCCGGATAGTTGGCGTGAAAGTGCAGTAGGCGCGCTTCGCTGAAAAGTACTGTTCGATATTCTGTTTGTAGAAATTCAAACGTTAGATGGCTTTTCCGTGCGCCATGTTTTACTCCTGTATATCATAGTATTTTGGAGCATGTTTGATGTCCAGAGGTAGCCCCAGTGGATACGTACTTGATAAAGACTCTGCTCGCATAGTCCTTGGTATGGCCGCACGCGGAGACCGCAACCATGACATCGCAGCTTGGTTCGGCGTGAATCAGGGACGGATAGCCGAAGCAAAAGGCGGCGAGTACGGAACTCTTGAAGCGGCCCCAGAAGAAGAGCTCCCGCCTAAAGGTCCTCCCGGGATAAAGGGAAGGCGTGTAAGATCTGCTTCGGAAAGCGCGTTAGCTGCACTAGACAACGGCGATTCCAAAGCTGCTGCGAAGATACTTCGAGAAGCAATTGATCGTTACGATGCTGACGAAACGTAGTCTGCTGGTCGCTCTAGTGATTTGCGGCATGGAGGAACCCACATAAGTCTCGGATCAGTCGTCACGTTCTTTTCCCATATCAGCCAAGCATATCCTGTCGCAGTGGTTGCTTTACCATCAAGACGACCTCGTACCATCGGTACTCGTTCCGTGAATTGTGCAAACTTGGTTGGTGGATTGGTCTGGAATATCCCTTTATAGCGACCGATGCTTTCAAGAAATACTGTTCTTGCCAGTATTGCAACTCCATATCGGGCGATATCGAGCGCTTTCATTACGAATGCTTCGGCAAGGCGGAAAGGTGGGTTGGTTATGACCCAATCCACAGATGCGGTGTCATGCGGATGGCTCAAAAAATCCTGAATTTCCCCGTAGCCATAATAGTATGCATCAGCGCAGTGAACCTTGCGAAAGTAACACTTTAGGACTTCCGCCATATGACCAGCCCCGCACGCAGGTTCAAGACATGTGAGATTTGCCAGATCTTCCTTGTCGTTTAAGACGTGCTCGACCAACGCGCGTGTAGCCCACGGCGGCGTTGGAAAATCATCGGGGCTGTCTTTTGGTTCAACCCGTTGCGCCATAACAGCATGTGACGTGTTCTGCATCTGCTTCTGCCCTCAGCGAATCAACGCTGTCAGTCTCGTTCACAAATGGTTAAAGCTCTGTGTGCGGCGGGCTTTTGGTCAAAAGCCGAGCAGAGACTGCAAAAATGGCGGCCGTCCGAGGGCGACCGCCAGTGTTGTGCGGCCCGCTCTTGTCCGGCGGGCTCGGTTATCCAAAGTGCTACGGACGCACGAACGCGATGACGCGCGAGCGCGGATAGGTGCCGATGCCGACCTTGCGGCCATGGTTGCCGGAGATCAGCTTCACCTTGTTGCCCTGTACCGACATGACGTAGCCGACATGGCCGCCGCCCTTGCGGGTCAGGACGGCGATGTCACCCGGACGCGGGCTTGAGACGCGCCGGCCGTAGTTCGCGAAAGACTTGGCCATGGCGGAACCCGTGCCGGGGCGTCCGAGCTTGCGCTCGACCATGTTCATGAACTCGGCGCACCAACGCCGGCTGCGCCGTGTCGGGTTGGTGCCGAGATAGCGCTTGGCCACGGCCACGGCGCTCGATCCGCCGCCGCCACCCGATTGCGCCTCGGCGCCGTCGAAACAGGGGAAGCTGCAGATATTCGCGCTTGCGGGAACGGTGGAGAGTGTTCCGAACGCAAGCGATGCCACAAAAAGGGCTGAGACAAATCTCATCGATCGTCCTTCTTCTTCTTCTCAATTCAGTGTGCTTGGGAGTGTGTGCCCGCGCCGGACGCATCACGCTGTCCATTGCGGATGCCGCCGTGTGTGCAGCGCAACAAGTGCGCTCGGCGGTCATACGATGCGAGAGGCAAAAGTCCTCACGCGCGCGCAAACGCTTCTCATCACGATGTGGCAGAAAAAAGGCAGACGAATCAAAGGTTAACAAACGTTCATGCGGTGCCGTGGCATGATCGGACGCGCGATTTCTGCCGCGGTCTCCTGACTCCGGCCGGATTGTGTGCGGCGCACAAAAGGCGCACGGTGCGGAACGAAGCAGAACGAAAAAGGCCGGCTTGTCCAGCCGGCCCTTGAACCTGTTCGAATGTGGGGAGCGGGACTAGTCTTTCGCCTTGTTCTTGTCGTCCTCCTTCGCCTCGGCTTCGTCCTTGGCGGCGGTCTCTTCTTCCGCGTCCGCCGGAACCTCCTCGACGGTGGACTCGGCCATCAGCGCCTTGGCCTGATCGACCCAGTCCTCGCGCTCGATGCGCCCTTTGAAGCTCAGCACTTCATCGACGTTGGCGATGTCCTCGTCGGTCCAGTTGGCGATCTGCTCGAACCTGATGACGCCGATCTTCTCAAGACGCCCGACCAGTTCCTCTCCGACACCCTTGATCTGGGTGAGGTCATCCGGATCACCCTTGGGCTTGGCGAACCCCTTGAACCCCTTCGCCGTGTCCTTGGCCGCTGCAGCCTCGGCCTTGCCGGCCGCACGCGCGTCGCGGCGCTCCGGGATACGGGCGGACTTACCGCGCCGCCCGCGCAGATAATAGAGCTTGGCGCGGCGCACCCGGCCGCGGCGCACCACCTCGATTTCTGCGATCAGCGGCGAATGGACCGGAAACACACGCTCCACGCCCTCGCCGTAGGAGATCTTCCGTACCGTGAAACTCTCGTGGAGCCCGGTGCCGTCGCGCGCGATGACAACGCCTTCATACGCCTGAATGCGTTCGCGCTCGCCGTCTTTCACCTTGACCATGACGCGCACGGTATCGCCCGGCGCGAATTCTGGAACGGGCCTGGTGGCCTCAAGTTGCTCCTGGTGCTCTTTCTCGAGCTCCTCGATGATATTCATCGTTCTGACCTTTCACAGGGGCAGCTGCCAACTTCCGCGGCGCTTACCATTCTTTTTGATTGATGGGTGGTCGCCGCTTCGTTTATCCGGCGACGTGGCGCGTTATCTACAGCAGGCGGATCGGTTTGTCGATAGATCGATTGCCCGGCCAGCCTTATAATTTTGATTCGCTCTCCAGGTGGTAAATGCCCCGATCCGACAGCTCCCCGACATTTGTGTTCGTCGGCGTGATCATCGCCATCATCGCCGCACAGGCGGTGGCGCTGTGGGCAATGGGCCGCGTGTCGTTGTGCGAGTGCGGATACGTCAAGCTATGGCACGGCAACGTGCAGAGTTCGGAGAATTCGCAGCACATCGCCGATTGGTACACGCCGTCCCATATCATCCACGGCTTCATCTTCTACTGGCTCACCTGGCTCATCCGCCCGCAATGGCCGCTGCTTGCGCGTCTTGCCGTCGCGGTCGGCGTCGAAGCCGCCTGGGAGATTGCCGAGAACACCAATATGGTGATCGACCGCTATCGCGAGGCGACGATCTCGCTCGACTATTACGGCGACTCGATTGTCAACTCGGTATCCGACACCCTGGCCGCAATCGTCGGCTTTTTGCTCGCGTGGCGGCTACCGGTCGCGCTGACGATCGCCATCGCGCTGTTTTTCGAGGTTCTCACCGGAGTGCTCATTCGGGACAATCTGACGCTGAACGTCATCATGCTGTTGTGGCCGATGGAATGGATCAGGGACTGGCAGGCGGGTGGCTGAGGGCAGATATGAGGCGCATGGGAGTATTCAAGGCCATCGCGCGGGGGAGAAGGTGAGATGAAACGAGCCATCGTGACCGGTGCAAGCCAGGGGATCGGGACTGCCGTCGCCGCGCGGCTCGCGGACGAGGGCTGGGAGGTCATCAATCTGGACCTCAAGGCGCCTGTCGAGGGCGGCAACGTCCGATGGGTCGAGGTGGACCTCGCCAACGCGTCGGACCTTGAAGAGGTGCTTGCGAGTGTTCTCTGCGACGGGCCGGTCACCGGTCTGGTCAACAATGCAGCCGTCGGTATCGCCACCCTGCTTGAGGAAACGAGCGATGCCGATTTCGACCGTCAGGTCGCGATCAATATGCGCGCGCCGATGATCTGCGCGCGTGCGGTGGTGAAGGGCATGCGCGAAACGGGGTTCGGGCGGATCGTCAACGTCTCCAGCCGCGCCCATCTCGGCAAAACCCATCGCACCGCCTATTCCGGCACGAAGGGAGGAATCCTGTCGATGGGGCGTGTGTGGGCTCTGGAGTTGGCGCGCGACGGGATCACTGTGAATACCATCGCGCCGGGACCGATCCGGACGGAGCTGTTCGAGCGGATCAACCCGCCCGACATGCCCCGGACTCGCGAGATCATCGACAGCGTACCTGTCGGTCGTCTCGGCGAACCTGACGATATCGCCAATGCGGTTTCCTTCTTCATGAGCGAGCAGGCCGGGTTCGTGACCGGCCAGACGCTCTACGTCTGCGGTGGTATCACGCTCGCCCGGGGGGGAAACTGATTTCGCATCTGCCGCGAATGCGGATATATGGTTTCAGAGTTCTGTCAGTGAACCATGGAGCTCGAATGGGGGGCGGCGTTACACTTCCGTGCGCCGGTGGAGAATGGCAACCAGGACCGGACGCAAGAAAAGGCTCAGAACGCGCCGCAGCACCTATGCCGCGCTCGCCAGGGAAGAACTGGCACTCTTCGGCGGCTTCGCCACGGTCATCCTGTTCACGATCTTCGGGGATTTCTGGCTGTCGGATCTCGACCGGCACCATATCTCGCTGCCGCTGTTTTTCTGGCTCTTCTCCATCATGGTGTGGTGCTCCTTCAGCGTCGTTCGCCACGCGGACTTTCTGGCCGACCTGCTCGGGGAACCGTACGGGACGCTGATCCTCACCCTGTCGGTCATCTCCATCGAGGTCAGCCTGATCGCGAGCATCATGCTCGGCGGAGAGAACAATCCGACGCTGCCGCGCGACACCATGTTCGCCATTCTCATGATCGTGCTGAACGGCATGGTCGGGCTGACCCTCGTGATTGGTGCGCTGCGCCACGGCCAGCAACACTACAACCTGCAGGGCGCGATGGCTTTCCTGGCGGTCATCACGACGCTCGCGGTGCTGTCGCTGGTCATTCCCGATTTCACCGTTTCCACGGAGGCGCCGACCTTCTCGCCGCTGCAGGCGGCCATCTTCGCGACCCTGACGCTGCTGCTCTACGGTGCCTTCCTGATGATCCAGACCGTCCGCCACCGCACGTTCTTCATGGAGCCGGAAGGGGAAATCAAGCCTGCCGAGCAATTGGAAGTCGGACACGCGAAACACCACATCAAGATCAAGTCGATCCCCTACCACGCGGTTCTGTTGTTCCTCACGCTGTTGCAGATCATCCTGTTGTCGAAATTCCTGTCCAAAATCCTCAACCACGGCGTCGAGGAACTGGGCATGCCCATCGCGGTCAGCGGTATCGTCATCGCCATGATGGTGCTCGCGCCGGAAGGAATGGCGGCAATCGAATCGGCCGCGCGCAACCGCCTGCAACGCGCGGTCAATCTGTGCCTGGGATCGGCGCTGTCGACCATCGGTCTGACGATCCCGGCCGTTCTGGCGATATCTCTCTATACCGGTGTTGCGCTCGAGCTGGGCCTCGACCGGGTCGAACTGGTGCTGCTGATGCTTACCCTGTTCATTTCGCTGATCACCTTCTCCGGCGTGCCGACCAATCTGCTGCTCGGCGTCGTGCACCTGGTGCTGTTCTTCGCCTATCTGACCCTCGTCATCGAGCCGTAACGGATCATTACTCGATGATCGGTATCTGCGGCGCTGCCTCGCGGGGCAGGACGCCCGTCAGGCGGGGGTCATCGGCGACTTCGAGCTCGCGCCGGTAGGCGGTGAACCCGCTGCGCATGTAGAACGCCAGCGCGCGGGGGTGGTCGAGGGTGCAGGTGTGCACCCAGAACCGGTCGATCGGCTCGGCCCATGCCAGTTGAATGGCCTTGTCCATGAGCGCGCGGCCGACGCCGCGCCCGACGAACTCCGGCGAGACGCCGAAAAACGCCAGTTCGCATTCGCCCTTGTTCCGGAAATCCAGCTCCAGCAGCGCTTCGTCCCGCCCATCGCAGTTGAGGGCGTACACCGTGTAGTCCGGGTCGGAGAAGGTGGACAGAAGCTGTATGCGGGGTATGGAGAGCCGCGAGAACCACAGAAGATCGGTGCCGATATGCCGGTAGACGTCCAGATACCAGTCGAGATCGGGCTCGTCGACGCGCCGGAGTTCGCCGGGCAATGGCGCCGTATCCCGGCCGGCTTCCGGGGCCGCGCGCATCTCCAGATAGGTGACGATCGCGGCAATCTTGCCCGCCGGTATGTCGGTGAATTCGCTGGGGTGGTCCATTCCTAGAAGTGCCTCAGGTGCTACGGCTTTCGACGCGCCCACATATCGGGACGCCGTGCCTTGGTGAGTTTTTCGGCCTGCGCGCGCCGCCATTCCGCGATCCTCTTGTGGTCGCCGGACAGGAGCACCTCGGGAATGTCCAGGCCCTCCCAGACCCGTGGCCTCGTATATTGCGGATACTCCAGCAATCCGTCCTCAAAACTCTCCTGCTCCAGAGACGCCGCATCGCCGACGACGCCCGGAAGCAGGCGCACACAGGCTTCGATCAGGGCGCAGGCGGCGACTTCTCCGCCCGCGAGAACGAAGTCGCCGATCGAGATTTCCTCGATGCCGCGGGCTTCGAGAACGCGCTCGTCCAGTCCCTCGAAACGTCCGCACAGCACCGTCACGCCGCACCCCTGCGCCAGGTCGCGGACGCGCTGCTGGTTCAAAGGCGTACCGCGCGGGCTGAGATAGATGACGGGCACGTCCGGCGATCTGGCTATCGCTGCATCCACCGCGCGACCGACGATGTCGGCGCGCATGACCATGCCCGCTCCGCCGCCTGCCGGCGTATCGTCCACGGAGCGGTGCTTGTCCTCTGCAGAGTCCCGGATGTCGATGGTGTGAAGCGCCCAGGTGCCGTTGTCGAGCGCGGTGCCGATAAGGCTCGCGCCAAGCGGTCCGGGAAACACGTCCGGCAGGATGGTCAGAACGGTGGCTGTCCATGGGCTGCGCATGTGCCTTTCACTCCGGGCTAATCATCTATCTCACGCTTGAGCAGCCATGTTTCGAGGCTGCCCACGCCCTTGATATCGACACGGCCCCGCGGTTCGAAGTGAAATCTGCCGTCGAGGGCCTTTCGCACCGCTTTCGAGACGTGGACCTCGCCCGGCAGGCCGTGGGATTCAAGCCGGGACGCCAGGTTCACGGTCTCGCCCCATACGTCATAGAAGAACCTGTCGGCGCCGATGACCCCGGCCATGACGGGGCCGCTCGCGAGACCGATGCGGATCTGCAGGTTCATGTTGTGCCGGGACGAAAGGGTTTCGACCGCGCGCGGGAGATCGAGTGCAAGCCGGGCCAGGCGCTCGCCATGATCGTCCGCCGGCTCGATCACCCCGCACACGGCCATGTAACCGTCGCCGATGGTCTTGATCTTCTCGACGCGGTGCTTGGCGGCCAGTGCGTCGAACTCGGTGAAGATGTCATCGAGAATGTCGAGGGTCTGCTCCGCGCCGAGCTTCTGCGCGAGCGGCGTGAATCCGGACAGATCGGTGAACATCACCGAGGCTTGCGGAATACTGTCGGCGATGCGCGCGCCGGGCCGCGCCTTGAGCCGCTCGGCGACCGGATCGGGGAGAATGTGCCCGAGAAGCGTGTCCGCTTCGGCGCGCGCCCTGTCGGCCAGCATGAAGGCGTAGAGCACGATGACGGCGATGATCGAGCCCGTGGTGATGACCGATGAGACGTAAAGGTTGTTGAGCAGCGCCGGGTCCGGCGCGACCAGCGCGTTGGCGGTCGGATAGAGGAACCAGGTGACGAGATGGAGAGCCAGACCGGTGACAATCGTCGTGATCACCAGCCAGAGATGGGTGAGACCGAATATGGCGAAGGGGATGGCGGCTGCGACCAGATAGTTGATCTGGACGCCGGAATCGTGGCCCAGCGTGCGCACAAAGAAGAACAAACCTGCGAACTCGGCCACAGCAATGATAATCGCCGCGCAGACCTCGCCGAAACGATGTGCCAGCGGCGCGAGCAGGGCGACGGCAACCAGAAGTAGGTTTGCCAGGACCAGCGGCATGTACTTTTCGATATCGTAGACGGCGAACAGGCCCGCATAGAACAGCGAGAAGATGGCGATCAGGTAAGCGGTGACATTGACGATCATGAGCCGTCGGCGCACCGCAACCGGGTATCCCTCCGTCCCGAGTTCGGCGAACGACGCAAGCCACTTCGCGAAATCGGTCAGACGCGTGCCCGCGCCGGATGAGTCCATCGGGCTCGTACTCATCGCCATCTCATCTCCTCGCCTGCAGATGTCACATGAAAAGACCACGCAAACCTAGCGCGTGGCGGAGCAAGAGTCCGCAAAAGGACGATGGCTCAGGAGTCGAAAATCCCCTCGGGCGGTATCATCAGCAACCAGCCGCCCTTCTGGTCGACGTCGGGCACGATGGCCTCGGTGAAGGGGACCAGAACGGTTTTCCCCCCTGTGGACGGGCGCACTTCCAGCAGGTCGCCGGCACCGTAATTCTGAACGGCCACAACCTTCCCCAGCGCCGCGCCGTCCTCGCTGACCGCGACAAGGCCGATCAGGTCGGCGTGATAAAAGGTCGAATCGTCGCCGGTGTCGGGCAGCGTGTCGCGGCGCACGTAAAGCTCGGTTCCCTTGAGCGCTTCGGCCTGCTCGCGCGTCGAGATGCCGTCCATGACGGCGACCACGCCGTCCTTGACCGGCTTCACGCGAATGAATTCGAAGCGCCGCGTGCCATCGGCATTCTCCAGCGGCCCGTAGTCGCCGATCGACAACGGGTCCTCGGTGAATGTCTTGATGCGAATCTCGCCCTTGAGGCCGCGCGCGCCAGCCACGCGGCCGAGGCAGACGCGCGTCGAGGCGCTATCCGGCACGGGTCCGGACCGGCGCCCTCTGGACGCCGCGCGTCATTAGTCTTTCTTTTCGTCCGCCTGTTCGGCAGGCGCGTCTTCAGCGGGTGCTTCCTCGGCGGGGGCCTCCTCCGCCGGAACCTCTTCCGAGGCGGCTTCTTCCGCCGGAGCTTCTTCTGCAGGCGCGTCCTCCGCAGCGGGTTCTTCCGCCGGAGCCTCTTCTGCAGCAGCTTCCTCGGCCGGAGCTTCGGCTTCCGCGGCTGCAGCGGCTTCCGCCTCTTCCTTGGCTTTCGCTTCCGCCTCGCGCTTGGCTTCCTCGCGGTCGAGGCGTTTCTGGCCCGGCTGCGCCTTCTGCGGGTTGTTCTTCGGCTCGCGCTTCAGGATGCCGGCGGCATCGAGGAAACGGTGCACCCGGTCCGAGGGACGTGCGCCGACGCCCAGCCAGTACTTGACCCGGTCCTCGACCAGCGTGACGCGCTCGGCGTGATCCTTTGGCAGCAGAGGATTGTAGGTGCCGATGCGCTCGATGAAGCGCCCGTCGCGCGGCTTGCGCGAGTCCGCGA
Source organism: Hyphomicrobiales bacterium (assembly GCA_028280515.1). Lineage (GTDB taxonomy): Bacteria > Pseudomonadota > Alphaproteobacteria > Rhizobiales > Methyloligellaceae > UBA2767. The sequence continues at coordinate 5,178 of JANQLP010000247.1, read as the reverse complement.
CAACGATCCGGTAATAGGGGCGCTTTTTCGCCCCGCCCCGTGCCAGTCTCATTTTCAATGACATGTCGTAGTCCTTCTTCGATGTTCCAAAAGTGAGTCCGTAAATCCGGTATTCGCTATTTCTTCTTGCCGGGCAGGCCCGGGAGGCCGCGTGGCAGTCCGCCGCCCATGCCCGGGAGACCGGGAAGACCGCCCGGCGGCATCCCCGGGGGAACGCCGGGCATTCCGGGGGGTGCGCCGCTCGGGTCCACGCCTTCCGGCATTTCCGGCATGCCGCCGCCGAACAGCTTGGCGAGGCCGCCCTTGCCCTTGCCCATCTTCTTCATCATGTCCGCCATCATGCGGTGCATCTTGAGCAGCTTGTTGATGTCCTGAACGCTCGTGCCGGAGCCCTTGGCCACACGCTTCTTGCGCGACGCGTTGAGCAGTTTCGGCGTGCGGCGCTCCCGCGGCGTCATGGACGAGATGATCGCCTGCTGGCGCTTGACCACGGTGTTGTCGAGGTCGGCCTCCTCGATCTGCTTCTTTACCTTGCCGATGCCCGGCAGCATGGAGAGCACGCCGGACATGCCGCCGATCTTCTCCATCTGTTTAAGCTGCTCGGCGAGATCGTCGAGGTCGAAGGCGCCCTTGCGCATCTTGCGCGCGATCTTCTCCGCCTTCTCCGCGTCCAGCGTTTCCGCCGCCCGCTCGACGAGCGATACCACGTCGCCCATGCCGAGAATCCGGTTGGCGATCCGGTCGGGATGGAAATCCTCAAGGGCGTCGACCTTTTCACCGACACCAATGAGTTTGATCGGTTTGCCGGTGACCGCGCGCATCGACAGCGCCGCGCCGCCCCGTCCGTCGCCGTCCACCCGGGTCAGGACGATGCCGGACAGCGGCACGCATTCATCGAAGCTCTTCGCGAGATTGACCGCGTCCTGACCGGTGAGCGCGTCGGCCACCAGAAGGGTTTCGTGCGGTTTGGCGATCTTGTGGATGTCCGCCGTCTCCTTCATCAACTCTTCGTCGATGTGGGTGCGCCCGGCGGTGTCCAGCATCACCACGTCGTAGCCGCCGGTCTTGGCGTCCTTGAGGGCGCGGCGGGCGATCTGCAGCGGGTCCTGTCCGGCCTTGATCGGCAGCGTGTCGACCTCGACCTGTTCGCCCAGCACCCGCAGCTGCTCCTGCGCGGCGGGACGGCGCGTGTCGAGCGAGGCCATCAGGACCTTCTTCTTGTCCTGATTGGTCAGCCGCAGCGCGATCTTGGCGCAGGTGGTCGTCTTGCCCGACCCCTGCAGGCCGACCAGCATGACGGGAACCGGCGCTTTCGCCTTCAGGTCGATGCCGACGGCTTCGTCGCCCAGCATGGCGACGAGCTCGTCATTGACGATCTTGACGACCTGCTGGCCCGGCGTGACGGACTTCAGAACTTCCTGTCCGACCGCCTTTTCCTGAACGGTTTCGATGAATGTCCGTACCACGTCGAGCGCCACGTCCGCTTCGAGCAGGGCGCGGCGTACCTCGCGCATGGCTTTCGCGACATCTTCCTCCGAAAGCGCGCCGCGCCCGGTGAGCTTGTCGAAGATGCCCGATAGGCGGTCTGTCAGTGTCTCGAACATGTGTTCGTCTCGGCCTTTGTTCCAAAGCGGTAACGCACCCGTGGGCGAATCCTCGCTGACGGGTGGTGACCTCCCTGCCTCCCGGTGATGCAGGAGCATACCATGTGCAGGGCGGCGGCTCGACTGTTCGGGCCTTCCGGTGATTTCGCGCCGGATATTTGTCGACCCGTGGCGGGAAGTCAAGCGGGATGCACGGTTGCGGCGGCGTCCGCCTTCCGAATCCGCGGCAGGTGCGGTATACTGGCGAACGTTGCAAAACGGGCAGAACGGTGATGTACCGCATACCAAACCTGATCGTTTTGGCACTCATCCTGACAGCTGTTGCGGGCGGAGGACCGGCGCGTGCGGCCGAGGATATCGCCGTTGCCGCCGGGGACCGCGGCGGTGCATATCACGCGTTGGGGCGCGGCCTGTGCCGGCTGCTTAACCGCAAGACGGATGCGCTGACCTGCTCTTTGCTCCCGGCGCCGAAGGGAGATGCGCCGGAATCCTATTCCAACCTCTTCAACGTCCACAACGGTGCGGCCGAGTTTGCGCTGGCGGGGTCGGACTGGCAGCACTACGCCACAATCGGCGCCGGCCCGGTCCAATATGTCAGCGAGAAGCTCGACAGCCTGCGCAGTGTCTTTTCGTTGCATGCGGAGCCGGTCACGCTGCTCGCGCGGCGCGATGCGGGCATCGCCTCCGTCGACGATCTGAAGGGCAAGCGCGTGAATATCGGCCGGCCCAGGTCCAAGACCCGAAACGCTGTCGACCTCATCCTCAAGTCGAACGGCCTGTCGCCGGCGGATTTCGCACTGGCGGAGGAGTTGACCGGGAAGGATCAGTCGCTCGCCTTCTGCCATGACCGCGTTCAGGCGATCTTTATCGTCGGCGCTCATCCCAATGAGGCGGTCGAGCAGGTGACAAAGCTGTGCGACGGGGTCGTGGTCGATGTGAGTGGACACAAGATCGACGCGCTGCTGGGGACGACCCCGCATCTGGCGAAGGCTTCGATTCGTGCGGGCACCTATGCCGGCATGTCGAAACCGGCGACGACATTCGGCGCCACGATGACGGTCGTGACCTCCCGGGATGTGCCGGACGATGTGGTCTATGACTTCGTCAAGTCGGTCTTCGATCATTTGGACGAGCTTAAAAAGCTGCATCCCGCACTACGCGACCTCGACCCGGCGGCGATGACCAGGGCGGGCCTTACCGCGCCGCTCCATCCGGGCGCGAAACGCTTCTTCACCGAACAGGGATTGATGTAGGGGCCCCGCGCCAATATGCGCGATCAGCCGTGCCGTCCGCACATAATCAGATTTCAGGTGTTCTGGCGCCGTCCGCCGGACTAGGCTGAGCCCCGGGCCGGTCCCGCCGGCCCGGTTCACACGTCTCACCATCTGCAATCCGGCATGTCCTTTGAAATCATCCTTCTGCTGCTTGTCGCCGCCACCCTGCACGCGGTGTGGAACAGCATCGTGAAGGGCGCCGGCGATGGTGTGGTCATGGCGAGCTGGGTTTACTGCGGCGGCGGGGTGCTTCTCGCACCCGCGCTTTTGATCCTGCCGCCCCTGCCTGCCGAAGGCTGGTTGCTGGTCAGCATCCATTTCTGCCTGCATATGATCTACAAGATGCTGCTCATCAACATGTACCGGCTGGGGGATTTTTCGCGCGTGTTTCCCGTTGCACGAGGGATCGCGCCTGCGCTTGTCACACTTGCCGCCATTCCGATTGCCGGTGAGCTTCCGCCGCCGGTTGCTCTTGCCGGTGTCGCGGTGATCTGCTTCGGGCTTGTCATGTTCGCAGCCGAGCGAAGCGCCTTTCAAAGGGCCGGCTTTCAGGCGTTTGCCCTGTCGGCGGGAGCCGGCATCGTGCTGAGTATCTATACCATCGTCGATGCGCTCGGAGTTCGCCTCGAAGAGGGTGCGCTGACCTATGTCGTGATGCTGTTCGCGGTCGACGGGCTCGGTATGGCGATTCTCGGATTCTGGTGGCGGGGAAAGGCTCTGCTTCCGGCGATGGCGGAGGTATGGAAGACCGGAGTTTCGTCGGCGCTCATGGCCACCACCAATTTCTCTATTGCGCTCTGGGTTATTTCCTTCACGCCGGTCGGACCCGTCTCGGCGGTTCGGGAAACGAGCATCGTCATCGCCGCCGTCATCGGTGTCGTGTTCTTCAAGGAGTCATTCGGCGCAAGGCGCATTGTCGCTGCATGTATAATTCTCGCGGGGATCGTACTGCTCAATCTGGCGGGTTAGGGACTTTCACCAGACGGCGATCAGGACCGCACAGGCCGCGGCAAGAATCGCAAATCGCGAGGCGCGCGCTCCAAAAATGCCGGTGCCTGCCGACTTGCGCGCGGCAAGCTCATCCCGCAGTTCGGCGAGAAGCGCTGCACGCATTTTCGGGTCGGCGCACATGAGCCTCGATTCTCCTAGCGCGGCCCACCCTGATCCTCGCTCTGGGTTTCCCAGAAATCGAGCGACTGGCGCCGCAGCGTATCGCTGCACGGGCTCGCATATTCGAGAATGCGGGCGATGAACAGGCTGTTGCGCTGGCAATAGATCCAGGGGCCGCCCGGCAGTTTGACCTGATAGCCGAACTCCGCGCGGCGCACCGGTGCGCTCACCTGACCGTTTCCGTAATCGCTGTAGGCGGTGACGTATCCCAGAGGCCTGCCGGCCTCGGCCGACGTCGGCATCAGAGCCGCGAGCAGTCCTGCAGACAGCAATGCGGCGAAAAGCCTTGTAACGGTCATTCGTGTGTCCTTTCCCGTGCCCCGATCGATTGTTCCTATTTTGTCGTTGAATGCGACGCTTTCAAGGTGTTTCACCCTTGGTTGAACGCTCACAACGGCACCGGATCGTCGCCGGCCCAAGGATGGTCAGGTCCGCACGCGGCGATGCGCGCCGTCAGCCTCGGATGTGATTGCTCGCGGAGCCCGTGTTCGTAGGCGACGACAACGAGGCTGCCCGACACCGCATCGATGAGTTCATTCGGCTTCAGCAAATAGTCCGGATTGGCGGGCTTGCCGTAGCGCTCATTGCCGACCGCCGCGGTCTCATAGATGAGGACGCCGTCTTCGGCCACGCATCCGATGATGTCGCTCAGAATGGGCCTGTGCAGGTAGTTGGTGACGATCACGCCATCGTAGCGCATGTCCTTGAGCGGAAAGGCGTGTCCTGTCTCGAGATCGGCCTCGACCAGCCCGACGTCCTGGCGCCCCGCCAGGTCCTCCACCTTTGACAGATCACGGTCAATGCCGGTGACCGCATAGCCTAACTCCAGCGCCAGCCGCATGTGACGCCCGGCGCCGCACGCCACGTCGAGGATGCTACCGCCGGGTTTGACGCCGCTCAGGAACCGCTGCACCCACTCCGAAGGCGCTCCCGGTGCGTGTTTGCCTGAATTGTGATCGCTCATGACGGCGCGCACCCTAGAGCCTATTCGGTTAAATCCGAGTCAATTCTGTTTCTCGATTGGCGTGTGGGATCCGTCGCCGAAACGGGCGCGGCGCGATGTTGGCGCATCGGGCAAGGCCGTTTCGCCGGCGGGCGTCCGCCAATCGGAAACCCTTTCGGGACGGGCG
>JANQLP010000232.1 GCA_028280515.1 Hyphomicrobiales bacterium | reverse complement strand
GTCGAGCGGCCGCCCGAACACGAACTTGGGCAGAAAGTAATAGGAGCGGCGCATGGAGTGCAGAACCGACCGGGACAGGAAGACGGCCTCCGCGGCGAGATCGCACCCGGTGTTCCCGGCGCCAACCACCAGGACGCGCTTGTCGCGCAACTGGTCCCGGTCCTTCACGTCGATCGAATGCAGCACCTCGCCGGTGAACGTCCCCGGATAGTCCGGCATTTTCGGGTCCCAATGGTGACCGTTCGAGACCACGAGGCCGTCGTAGACGCGCGGTTTCTTCTCCCCGGAGACCGTCACGATCCACTGATCACCGGATCGTTCGACCTTCTCCACCTTGGTGTTGAAGGTGATGCTGTCCTTCAGGCGAAATGTGTCCGCATAGCCATGCAGATAATCCACCGCCTGCTCCCGACCCATGAATTCCGGATAGTCGTCCGGAATCGGAAACCCCGTGTAACGGGTCAGCTTCTTGGAGGTGTTGAGGCAGATCGCCTCATAGACACGGTCCGGGCTCCTCGGGTTCCAGATGCCGCCGATATCCGCTTCCCGCTCGAAGCAGTCGAACGGGATTTCGCGTTCCTTGAAGTTCTTTACAATTGCGAGGCCGCAAGCACCGGCGCCAATCAGACAATAGCGTTTGTCGGAACGCGTACGCGTCATGCGGTTACTCCGGGCCTGCGGCGTCAGGCCAGTTCCCATGTGTCGCGCCAGTCCGGCGTCACATAGTTGATGATGATGGACTTGCGGATGCCCTCGAAGCGATTGTGACCGACGGCATGCCACGTATTGTCTCCGGGTATGAAGATCACGCCGAGGTTCCGCCCGTATGGCGCCGATCCGACATATTTGAAGTCCGGCGGTCCTTCATGAATGTCAGTCCCGGCGAGGGCCAGATTCGGGTCGTCGCTCAGATAGACCAGCATCGTGAATTTCTTGACCGAAATGTCCGTGTGCGGCTCGAGCCAGAAGCCGTCCGTGTCCTGGCAATACTCGATCCGCAGCCGGGCGCCCGAGAGATCGGTGCCGGTGATCGTCTCGATTTCATGTCTTACGGGCGGATCCTCGAACCCCTCCACGACGCGCCGGCACACGTCGAACTTCTCCTGGTTCTCGGGCGTGAAATAAACGCGTGTGCTGTTGTTGGTCTCGCGCCTGCCGTCAAAAACGGCATCGGACGGCGGATCGAACGGAAGCGACGCAATCGCCTCGCAAACCCCTTCCGGCAGTGCATCCGTCAGGAGCCAGTGGTCGAACGGGCTTCGGCGATGATCCGCCTTCTCGAGGCATTCCAGAAACGACCCGCTCACCGTGTCCGCGAGCAACCGGGGTTCCGGTTTGAGCTGTGCAGCCTGCTCCATCCCTCAGCCCCTCCACGCGAACGGGTTGAGCTGCTTGATCTTTGCCGAGAAGCGGTGGCGACCAAGCTCGCGGTCCAGCGCTGCCCGTGATGCCATCCAGTTGAACATCACATACCGCCTTTCGCCGATGTAAGGCTTGTGTCCATGCCAGGAGTTGTCGGAACGCAGGAACGAGACAAGGGTGCCACCGCTCGGGGGGACCTCGGCAATATAGTCATCGATGTCGTCGGGCTTGCGCAGAAGCCTGAGCCTGCCGCCACCTTCATCCCAGAGATCGTTCAGGTAGAGCAGACCGGTCACGAGCTTGACCTTCGAATCGGTGTGAATGCGCCCGTCCTTTGCCTGCGCCTGGCCGCGCACCGTGATCATCATCGGCTTGTCGGACAAATCGACGCCGTATTTTTCGGCGAACGCATCCTCGAAATCCGAGCTGGTGAGCGCCTCCACAAGGCGTTCAAAAGCGGGTCCATATCGGAGCTCGGAGAGCGGGAAAATTCCCGGCTCGCGAATGTCGGGAAAATCGGCCCTGATGGCGGCAAGATCCACAGCGCTTAAAACACCGGGCGCCGCGAAAAACTTGAATGGGTCCTGAACCAGGTCACTGCGTCTGATTGCATCGAGATCAATCACGGATTCCGTTCCACTTCTTTTTTCAGAAAATGCCTCAAGTATCGGAGCTGAAAACGAGTCCCCATGCGCTTGTCGCAAGACCCGCGCGAGCCCGTTGTGATCTAGATCATAAACAGCGGATTGGCCGCGTCGTGGACGCGGTTTCATGGACGCCATCGGCAGACAGATTGTGATGAAGGCGCGGCGCATGGCTGCCGCATCACGTGGCGGTCTAGAGCCTCTTCAACCAAATCCGAGTCAATTCTGTTTCTCGATTGGGGTGTGCGATCCGTTGCCGAAACGGTCGCGGCGCGATGCAGCGCATCGGGCAAGGCCGTTTCGTTGCCGGGCGTCCGCCAATCGGAAACCCGCAAGGGACGGGCGGTCTTGCGC
>JANQLP010000231.1 GCA_028280515.1 Hyphomicrobiales bacterium | reverse complement strand
CGTCGCGAAATCCGAACGCATAAAGATGCTCTAACACTTCAAGATATAGAGCAAATTTATCCGATTAGGTCGAAACAGGGTGAGTCAACCTAATCGGATTTTGCTCTAGGCCGCAGAAGGTGACCTCCCGTCGGAGTTCGACCGGCGGCGCCTACGTACCGCAAAAGGTGCGATGGACGATTTGGTCCGGGCGCGGCGGCAGGGTGTAGCGCTCGCGGCCGGGCTGATCCTCGAACGGTCTGGCCAGCACGGCCATCAGCTCCTCGAAGGGCGTGAAGTCCTCGCGCTCTTCCGCTGACCTGATCGCTTCAGCGACCAGGTGATTGCGGGGAATGAACGCCGGATTCACGGCGCGCATGGCTGCTTTGCGGGCTTCCGTATCGAGTGGCTCTTTCGACAGGCGTTTGCGCCAGTCTTTAGCCCATCCGTCGAACGCGTCACCGTTCTTGAACTGATCGCGGACCTTGCCGTCCGCGTCCGTCGGCTCGGGTGTCGCCGCGTCGCACAGATGGCGGAAGGTGAGGGTGAAATCCGCGTCGTTTTCCGCCATGCGCTTGAGCAGGTCGTTGGCGAGCTCTTTGTCGCCTTCGCTCGGTTCAGTGAGCCCCAGCTTGGCGCGGAGTCCCGCCAGATAGGTCTTGTCGTAGAGCTCCGGGTACGTGTTGATCACCTCCTGCGCCTTTTCAACGCCCTTGTCCGCATCCGCGTCGAACAGCGGCAGCAGCGACTGCGCAAGCACCGCGAGATTCCAGTGGGCGATGCCCGGCTGGTTGCCGTAGGCATAGCGGCCCATCTGATCGATCGAGCTGTAGACCGTGTTCGGATGATAGGTGTCCATGAAGGCGCACGGGCCGTAGTCGATGGTCTCCCCGGCGATCGACATGTTGTCGGTGTTCATCACGCCGTGGATGAAACCGATCAGCTGCCAGCGCGCGATGAGGCCCGCCTGCCGGGCGAGCACATTGGCGAGAAGCGCAAGATACGGGTTTTCCTCGTGCGCCGCGTCGGGGTAATGCCGTTCGATCACATGATCGGCGAGCAGCCGCAACGCCTCGTCGTCCTGCCGCGCGGCGAAGAACTGGAACGTGCCGACGCGGACATGGCTCTGCGCCACACGGGTGAGAACGGCGCCGGGCAGGAATGTCTCGCGCGCGACCTTTTCGCCGGTCAGGACGGCGGCGAGCGCTCGCGTCGTCGGCACGTCGAGCGCCGCCATGCCTTCCGCCACGATGTATTCGCGCAGGATGGGGCCGAGCACGGCCCGGCCGTCGCCCATGCGCGAAAACGGCGTGCGGCCTGACCCCTTGAGCTGGATGTCGCGACGGATTCCATCACGCCCGACCACTTCGCCGAGCAGAATGGCGCGTCCGTCGCCGAGCTGCGGCACCCAGTTGCCGAACTGGTGACCCGCATAGGCCATCGCCAGCGGGTCGGATCCTTCCGGGACGCGGTTGCCGGCGAGGATCTCCACGCCTTCCGGCGAGCGGAGCTGCTCCGGGTCGAGCTTGAGGAGGTGCGCGAGCTCTTCGTTCACGCGGATCAGGCGCGGCGCAGACACGGGCTCCGGCTCGAGCCGTGCGTAGAACCGGTCCGGCAAACGCGCGTAGCTGTTGTCAAACGGGAAGAAGACGTCGGTTCGGTCAGGTGCGTTCATTGGGGGCGTCGTATGGTTTCAGGTTTCCTTGTCACCCTCGCTTGCAGAGCAGCCCCCCGTCAACGGGCAAGACGATACCCGTAATATAGTTTGCCTCGTCCGATGCGAGAAAGAGTGCGGCGTTTGCCACATCCCACGCCGACCCCATCCGGTTTTCAAGGGGCACCCGGGCATTGCGCTCCTCCCTGACCACATCGCGGTCGACGCCGCGTTCCTCGGCCCGGCGTACGATCGCCATCGGCGTGTCCATGAGCCCCGGCAGCACAACGTTGGCGCGCACGCCGTATGGGGCGTTTTCGACCGCGATATGCTGCGTCATGGTGTTGATCGCGCCCTTGCTCGTCTTGTAGGTGACCGTCGCCCGCGCCGCGAACGCCGAGGTCGACGACACATTGAGGATCACACCGGACCGCTGCTCCCGCATGACGCGGAGCACATGCTTGCAGGTGAGCATCATGCCCTTGAGGTTCATGGCCATGAGCTCATCCCAGACCGCCTCGTCCAGTTCGTGCGTGGCCATATCGCCCTTTGAGCGGCCGACATTGTTATGCAGCACGTCGATGTGTCCATAGCGCTCGACGCAGGTGTCGGCGATGGCCTTGCACTGTGTCTCGTCGGTGATGTCGGCCTTGAGGGCGGACGCTTTCCCGCCCTCCGCCTCGATCATGTCCACGGTGTCCTGCGCCCACTGTTCATTGATGTCGATGCACAAAACGGTCGCGCCTTCCTGCGCGAAGCGGATTGCCGTCGCCCGGCCGTTGCCGATGGTGTCGCCGGGCTGTTGCCCGGCGCCGACGACGATCGCGATTTTGTCCTTGAGGCGCATACGCTGCTTGCTCCTGTCCCTCGTTCACGCGTGGCGCGCGACTATACACCTTTATAGACAGGGGTGCGCCGCGCAATCCACGCATCGAGACCCTCGCGCAGGTCGTAGGTCGGGACAACGCGGGCGAACTGCTCGCCTTCCATCCGCAGCCCTTCGCCGATGCTCATGTTTAAACCCCGGCTGACGGCGGTGATGATACTGGCGGCGGCGAGGGACGAGTGACGCAGGATTCGCGAGGAGAGGGACTTCGCCGCGTCGAGCAACTCCTCATGGGGGACGACCATGTTCACGAGGCCCAGCTCGAAGGCGCGCTGGGGTGTGAACGTGTCTCCGGTGAGCAGGAGTTCCAACGCGCGCTTGCGGCCGGCGAGCCGCGAGAGACGCTGTGTGCCGCCGAAGGTCGGCGGCATGCCGAGATTGATCTCGGGCTTGGCGAAGACGGCGCGGTCGCTGGCGACCGCGAGATGAACGGCCTCCGTGATCTCGCACCCGCCGCCATAGGCGATCCCGTTCACGGCGGCGATGACGGGTTTTGGAAACGCCTCCAGGCGCGCGGTCATTGCCTGTCCGCGGGTCACAAATTCCTTGAGTGCCGTCTGTGGTCCGGCCGCGACGCTCCGGCTGAACTCCGGAATATCGCCGCCCGCGGAGAAGGCGCGCTCGCCGGCGCCGGTGAGGATGATCGCCCGAACGCTCTCGTCGTCTTCGATACGATCCAGGATGTCCATCAGCCGGTCGATCAGTTCATAGTTAAGCGCATTCAGTTTTTCGGGCCGGTTCAGGGTGAGCAGGGCGATCTCGCCGTCATGCTCGCAAAGCACGGTCTCGGACATTGCATCAACTCCTTGCTGTATCGGTCGCAAGCGACGATAGGTGAGCCGAAGTTGTTTTTACACTCACTGGTTAGTATACTTTAACCATGCCCCGGGACTCTACCCAGACACGAAAACGGATCATCGATGCCGCGATTGCCCTGTTCTACAGTGAGGGAATCCGGCGGGTGAGCGTCGATGCCGTGGCCGAGAAAGCCGGGGTCACGAAACGCACCCTCTACTATCATTTTCGCAGCAAGGACGATCTCATCGCTGCCTATCTCAATGCGCGGGATCAGCCGAATCTCGCACTGCTGGCGCGCTGGTTCGACGAGGCCGACGGCAATCTGGCCGACAAGATCGAAGCCATCTTCACCAATGTCGCCCAGTCCGCGCGCCATCCGAAATGGAAGGGCTGCGGATTCTTGCGCACGGCCGCCGAACTGGCCAGCACGCCGGGGCACCCGGCCGTTGAGGTCGGTGCCGCCCACAAGCGCAAGTTCGAGGACTGGGTTGCGGAACAACTCGCAGCGGACGGACTTGCCAACGCACCTTTGCTGGCGCGGCAGATCGTGCTGCTTCTCGACGGCGCATTTTCCGTGATGCTGGTGCACCGCGATCCGACCTACATCGAGGATGCGGGCCGTGCCGCCGCAGCGCTCGTCAATTCCGCACGATAGCGGAGCCTTACGGCGCTTTCACGCCGACGCTTTCGCCCGCGGAGACGATGACGGCCCACGCATCGTCCGCGAACGGCAGGCCCTCTTTCAGCCGTTGTTCGCGCGTTCTTTGCTCGGGCTCTCCCGGCACCAGGACTTCTCCGTCCGGCGTCACCGGATTGGAGCTCTTCACATAGGTGATGAAGCGCTTGAGTTCGTCCGCATAGGCGTCGTCCGTATCGAACCGGTCCACCGCCATGTAGATCGACAGCATGCCGTTATAGACGCGCGGATAGTCGGGTCCGGTGGCGCCGGACCCGGTGAGCGCTCCGGCCAGCAACTCGCACATCAGCGCAAGGCCCGATCCCTTGTGGGCACCCATCGCCGTCATGGCGCCGGGCCCGCGCCGGTCGTCCGGCGTGACTGCGGGGTCCGCTTCACCGTAAAGCAATGTCGGATCGGCCGACATTTCACCATCTGGTCCGACCAGGCTGCCGTCGGGCAACTTCTTGCCGCCTTTTGCCGCCACCAGGATCTTGCCTTCGGCCACCAGCGATGTGGCGAAGTCGAGGATGACGTGTTCCCCGTCGTGCGCGGGCATCCCGATGGCGACGGGTGCGGTGGACATGCGGCGGTCCGTCCCGCCGAACGGCGCGACCAGCACGCTTCCGGCCACGTTGACGAAATGAATGGAGACCTGGTTGTGCGCTGCCGCGGTTTCCGCGAACGCGCCGACGCGCCCCAGATGTCCCGCGTGCCGCAGCGCCACGATCGCCACGCCGTGCGCGCGGGCCTTGGCGATACCGCGCTCCACGGCGAGGGGGCCGACCGTCTGTCCGAAGCCGTAGTTGCCGTCGAGTATGAGCAGGCCGTCGCTCTCGCTGACAACCGAGATGTCCCGGTCCGGCAGCAGCTTTTCCTCGGTGAGCCACTTGAGGTAACGCGGGGTCCGGATGACGCCGTGGCTGTCATGGCCGGTGAGGTTCGCGTCGACGAGGTTCTCGGCGATCCGCCGGCTCTCGGCGGGCGAGCATCCGGCTGCGTTGAAGATCTCGCAGATGTAATCGGTCAAGCCGTCGGCCTGAATGTGCATGAATCCTCCCGGCTGGGTTATGTCGTCAAACGGAGGTCGTGCGCGATCGTGAGCGCAGGATGGAGTGTGCCGACCCTTTTAGAGCCTTTTCGATCAAATCCGAGTCAATTCTGTTTCTCGATTGGCGTGTGCGATCCGTCGCCGAAACGGTCGCGGCGCGATGCAGCGCATCGGGCAAGGCCGTTTCGTTGCCGGGCGTCCGCCAATCGGAAACCCGCAAGGGACGGGCGGTCTTGCGC
>JANQLP010000188.1 GCA_028280515.1 Hyphomicrobiales bacterium | reverse complement strand
GACCGACTTTGAGGATCGTGTCGCCGAGTTCGCCAAGAAGGGGTCGAGCTATCCGGGGAGTGTCGTTGCGCTATCCTTCCTGACGCTTGAGGATCAGGTGCGGGCGGACGGCGCGACCTGGCTCGATGCGCAGCTCGTCACCAAGGAGCGGGTCGCGCTGCGCGGCGACCGCTTCGGTGCCGATGTCGCCGAGGCGCTCAGTCAGCGTCAGGAGCAATTGATCGCGCAGGACCTCGCCGAGCGCGACGGCCAGACCATGCGCTACCAGCGGAACCTCCTGAAGCTGCTCCGCCAGCGGGAGGTGGCCCACGCCGGCGACAGACTCGCCAAGGAGACGGGGCTCGGCTTCGCGCCGACGCGGGACGGCGAGCGCTTCGAGGGCGTTTATCGAAAACCCGTTCGGCTCGGCAGCGGCAAGTTCGCCGTCATCGAGAAATCGAAGGAGTTCACTCTGGTCCCGTGGCGCTCTGTGATTGAACGTCAGCGCGGCCAGACGGTCGGCGGAGTCGTGCGCGGGGCCACGGCCTCCTTCGAGATCGGCAAAAAGCGTGGGATGGGGATTGGCTGACGTTGCTTTGCTCTTCCAGAGCAGCCATTTCGATAGAGCCACAGAAACGATGGAAAACAGCCTAAAAATGGATGCTTGCCGCGAGTCCAAGATTTGTGATGAAAGAGTGAATCGATCTGGTCAGGATGAAATGGGACTGATCATTGCCAAAGCGAGCTAGTACATTAAGGTTCTCGTAGGTTTGTGGGAATTGCTAAATCCCGCGAAAATCGAGATACTGATTTTCATATTAGTTGCTTTATACTCAAATCTGAATGCTTCATCCTTAGGAGGATACACGATGAAAAATAAGGTTCAGAAGCGGCCTGCGTCACTCGTGATTGCAGAGAAGGTGCGAGAGGAAAACTGCTCGGGCCACTACGACGTTGAAAACATGACGTGGAGCAACCGTAACTACGATCTTGCGGCTGCGAAGAAGCATAACGAAGCCATGTGACTGAGTAGCTGCAACGGTGGGTAATACTGACTTATTGCTAATTACCCACCGTAAGGCCCTTGAGGTTGATGGCGTTATCGACGCCATCAGATCGCAGGGGTTGTCGGTTGAACGGATCAATCTTTGCCAGTACCCCGAAGACGCAAGTTATACCTGGACGCCTATGCAGGTCAGCGTATCTCCACTCATTATGCGGGCGAAAGTTGGATGGTTTCATGATCCGGGTCGCTATACGATTTGTCGTAGTCTTGAGGGCCACGGACGCGAGCTCGCACTTAGAGAATGCGACGGTTTCTGGGAAGGTCTTGCCCTGGCGACGGAAGCAACTTGGGTGAACCCTCCTGCTTCATTAATACTCTCCTCACGCAAACTGTATCAGCTCGCTGTCGCCAAACAGCTTGGGATTGCCGTGCCGGAAACACTTATCTCGAACGATCTTGTGGAGGTCGACCAGTTCTTCACTCGGCATCAAGGGGCGGTCACAAAGTCATTGGCCAACGGGTATTCTGTGTATGGAGAAGAACAGCTGAAGCTCTACTCTCGATACTATCCGCAGCTTCCGGCATCTGTCGCAGAAGGGTTGAGTTACTCGCCAATGGTATTTCAAAGAAGAATTGAGAAACGGCGCGAACTTAGGGTGACCTGCGTTGATGGGGAATGCTTCGGGCTTGTAGCCGATACATCCGATCTTATCGGTGAAAACGTCGATATTCGCCGGCTTGACTACCAGTCTGAAAAAGATCGCTTTATGGGCATTGAGGTCCCTTTGCCGATTGTGGATGCGTCTCGAAAGCTCGTGGACCACTTCAACCTTTCCTACGCAGGTCTAGACTGGATCGAAGATGTAACTGGAGCCTGGTTTTTCCTGGAGCTCAATTGCATGGGAGCATTCAAATGGAGTGAGCTTTGCGGTGCTGGCGATATTACATGCGCCCTTGCCAATGCGATTGTTCGCAGAGTTAATGGCTATGTTGCAAACTGCTGAGGAAATTGCTGAGCTTTACGACTGGAGATCTTCGCAAGGCGACTCAACTAAAGACTACGAACGCTTCGCAGTGGCGGATATAGCCCTCCTCGTGGAGCAAATTGATATTCGTACTGCTCGAGTTTGCGACGCGGGGTGCGGCAACGGTATTCATCTGCAGGCACTCATCGCTGCTGGTGCTCGGTATCCAGTAGGCGTCGATCTGAGTGAGGTAAGCCTGTGCACCTTGCTAGAGCGTGATCTTGGTGCTTCCGCTATCCTCTTACATGCGGATTTAACGACTTGGGGTGTCGGACCGGTCTTTGATGCTGTTATCTGCTCGTTGCCGCCGATTAGCTTATCCGGAGGCCAGACCCTTGAGGAAGTCGTATGCGCGCTGCGTTCCATCACGAGGCCGTTAGGTTATATCCTCCTAAAACTGTTTGATGCTGAGCGTGCTACGTCTATTACTGGCACCTACTCGGTTGTCTATGATGGTTCCAGGACTCAGAAGGTCAGTACCGTTTCAATTGCGCCTGAAAGCGGGGCGCTTATGATTTCCCAATACTGTGCTGATAATCCAAAGGACATCTACCACGAGCAGATTGCTCTTCCGGCAAGAAACGATGTGTTGCGAGAGGCAATGTCGCAAGGTGTCGAAGCGACTAGCGTTGAGCAACCAGCAGAGTTACCTGGAACCCGTACCTACTTATTGAGGATCCCAGATTGATGAACAGGGGAGAATTTCACAGAAGACAATATGAGCTTCAGGGATTTACGGTATTTGTTGGTGTGATCTCTAAGCGCCTGATTGATCATATGAATTCTATAGTGCAGAGTGCTTCCGAAAATGATCTTGTTGATGGTGAAGAAAGTTGTCACTCGTGGCATGAAATTCCTCTCGGAACTTCCGATGCTCTAAGTGCTTCCACCCTAGGTTCTTACCTTGCGACCGTGCTGCCTACCGCGCCCGTCCGAAATGTTCAATGGCTCAACGTCTATGGTGTAGACGAGTACATCGGACACCATGTGGATGCTGGGGGAGAGGCGCAGCTCATGATTCCTATTGAAATGCCGCCAGCGGGCAGTGGCGGTGAAATTTGGATAGGCGCGAGGGAAATGCTCTTGCCCATAGGTGTAGGAGATGCGTTGTTGTTTGCTGCCCATCGGCTTCGGCACGGAACCACTGCAGTGGGGACGAGGCGAAGGGTTAGCTTGAACGTGAGAATGTGGTTAAGCTAAATCTTACATCGTGTTTCGATCTCCCTCGATTGTATTTTGCAGCTGCGCCATTGATTGGTTGGGACACTGTTGTCTTCGGTAAGCATAGAAGGTAACGGGGAATCTTTGTGCCGGTTTGGCTCGCGCATCACAACTATAGTGAAATTTTACTACCAAAAGCACTGATTAACAGTCTGTTTGTCGAATCGGCGAAGCTCATAGCGTTCGTATGGGCACCCGTCCACCACTATCCAAGATCATAGGCGATCCGACCTGAAAAAAGTAGCTCTGACGGTCTGCGATAGATTTGGCTTGCCTTGGATCTACTTGGCAACTGCTTCTGTTGTTGGATGGAGTTGGAAGTCACTGCATTGAATAAACTCTAAATTCAAAGCGATCTTTTGCCGGAATTCATTTGGGCCTTCGGCCTCAACACCGGCAAAAATCGATGACACCCACCAAACTACTCATAGGCCAAATCCTTCTCGTTTTCGGGATCGTCATAGGCACCGTCTGGTTCTCGACGCAATGGGTCGCCGGCCAACTCGGACACCAGCCACGTCTCGGTCCTGCCTGGTTCGAACTCGGTTCCTATCCGATTTATCTGCCCTGGCGGTTGTTCGAGTGGTGGTACGCTTTCGAGCCTTATGCGCCCGGCCTTTTCAATCGCGCTGGCTTCATGGCGGCGGCGGGCGGCATCCTCGGGGTCATCGTCGCCATTGCTGGATCGCTCTGGCGTGCGCGGCAGAACCGGCTGGTGACGACTTACGGGTCTTCGCGCTGGGCGACGCGGCGCGAAGTCGAGAAAGCGGGCCTATTCGATCCGGTCGGCGTTTTCCTTGGCAGAGTGAAGGGCCGCTATCTGCGTCATGACGGGCCGGAGCATGTCATGTGCTTTGCGCCAACCCGCTCGGGCAAAGGCGTCGGCCTCGTCATTCCGACTTTGCTGTCCTGGCCGCACTCAGCGGTGATCCACGATATCAAGGGGGAGAACTGGCAGCTCACGGCAGGTTGGCGCGCCAAGTTCTCGCATTGCCTGCTGTTCAATCCGACCGATCCGGCGAGCGCCAAATACAACCCGCTGCTTGAAGTGCGCAAAGGACGCTTCGAAGTCCGCGACGTCCAGAACATCGCCGACATTCTGGTCGACCCCGAAGGCAGCCTTGAAAGGCGCACCCATTGGGAAAAGACCGGCCACTCACTCTTAGTCGGCGTCATTCTGCACGTTCTCTACGCCGAGAAAGAAAAGACGCTCGCGCGCGTTGCGGCGTTCCTGTCGGACCCGTCTCGGAGCTTCGAGCGGACGCTCCGCGTCATGATGAGCACCAATCATCTCGGGTCGGACGACACGCCGCAGGTCCACCCCGTCGTGGCGCAGTCCGCCCGCGAGCTTCTCAACAAGAGTGACAATGAGCGGTCGGGTGTTCTGTCCACCGCCATGTCGTTCCTTGGGCTTTACCGAGACCCGACCGTGGCGGCGACAACGAGCGAGTGCGACTGGCGTATCGCCGATCTGATGGATGCGGAGTGTCCGGTCTCGCTTTACTTGGTCATCCCGCCGTCGGACCTGTCGCGCACCAAGCCGCTTGTCCGACTTGTGCTCAATCAGATCGGCCGTCGGTTGACCGAGCGCCTGCAGGGCGCTGAGGACGAGCAACGCCGACACCAGCTTCTGATGATGCTCGACGAATTTCCGGCGCTCGGGCGGCTCGACTTTTTCGAGAGCGCGCTCGCTTACAAGGCCGGTTACGGCATCCGCAGCTTTCTGATCGCGCAGTCGCTCAACCAGATTTCCAAAGCCTATGGCGAGAACAATGCGATCCTCGACAATTGCCACATCCGTGTTGCCTTTGCGTCGAACGACGAACGCACGGCTAAGCGCATCTCGGATTCTCTCGGCACAGCAACGGAACTGCGTGCGCAGCGGAACTATGCGGGTCACCGGCTCGCGCCCTGGCTGGCGCACGTCATGGTCTCGCGCCAGGAGACTGCGAGGCAATTGCTGACGCCTGGTGAGGTCATGCAGTTTCCGGCCGATGAAGAGATCGTCATGGTCTCCGGTCAGCCGCCGATCCGGGCGCAAAAGTTGCGCTACTACGAAGACGCCAACTTCACGGGCCGGGTCTGCCCCCCGCCTGCGCTCGTGGCGGACGGTCCCTATGCGGACCGTCCGCAGCCACGGGCGGACGACTGGTCGGGGCAGGTGCGCGTGCCTCACGCCGATCTCATCAAATCCTGGTCGGCGATCGTCTCCGGCGGTGAGGATGATGATGGCGGCCTGCGTCGTCATCCTGGTCTGACCGCAGAAGCGCCGGCGAGAGACGAAACCGAGCGCGCGCCCGACGCAGGACTTCTCGACGACGACTTCGCCCCCAATGACGCCAAGCCCATGGGTGACCTGGCGCGCAATGTCGAAACCGTTCAGCGCGCCCACGCCCTGAACAATGGAATGGGGGACCAGGCCGACGACGACCTGATCCCGAGCTTTTAAGGGAGCGCGCCGATGAAACCTCGCCTCAACGTTCATGTCGCCCACGAACTTTTCGAGAAGGTCGAGATCGCCGCCAAGCGGCCGGGCGTCACCAAGGCGGCCGTGGTCGAGGCCGCGCTTCTCGGCTTTTTCTCCAAGGAGTTCGATGATCAGCGTGACGGGGCGCTGATCCGGCGGCTCGACCGGCTGACGCGGCAATATGAGCGGATTGAGCGCAATCTCTCCATCACCGCCGAGACGTTGGCGCTCTACATCCGCTTTTTCCTGACGGTGACGCCGCCCTTGCCGAACGCTGATCAGGACGCCGCCCGTGCCCTCGGCAAGGAGCGGTTCGAGTATTTCACGACGCAGCTCGCCCGGCGCCTCGCCGGCGGCAAGAACATGATCCGTGACGTGCTTGAAGAGGTGAGTGCGGATGATGGCGCGTTCTTCACGGAGGCCGAACTTGACGCCCTTCGAGCAGTGAAATCGGCCGCAAACGGTTTGGAGACGGATCATGGCTGACCGCTTCCATCCCGAAACCCACGATCGCCAGCGCACCATGCTGCGCACGGCGATGGGACCGGCCATCGCCTCAGCCCTCGACGATCCCGCCGTTATCGAAGTGATGGTCAATCCGGACGGTCGGCTTTGGCTCGACCGCCATGACGACGGCCGGATTGATACCGCGCAAGCGCTCGGGTCGGCCGAGGCCGAGCGCATCATCCGGCTGGTCGCAAGCCATGTGGGCCAGGAATGCCACGGCGAACGGCCGGTCGTGTCGGCCGAACTGCCGGAAAGCGGCGAGCGCTTCGAAGGATTGCTCCCGCCGGTCGCGTCGGCGCCATGCTTTGCGATCCGCAAGCCCGCCAAGGTGCTCTACCGGCTCTCCGACTATGTCGACGCGCAGGTGATGACGAGACCGATGGCGGATACGCTGCGCGACGCGGTTCGGTCGACGAAGAACATCCTCGTAGTCGGCGGCACCAGCTCGGGCAAGACGACGCTCGTCAACGCGCTGCTCGCCGATGTGGCCGAGAGCGGCGACCGCATCATCCTCATCGAGGATACGCGCGAGCTGCATTGCGCCGCCGAGGACTGCGTCAGTCTGCGGACTAAGCCGGGCGTCGCCGCGCTCGGCGACCTTGTTCGTTCGACGCTGCGGCTCCGGCCCGACCGCATCATTGTCGGCGAGGTGCGCGGGGCCGAGGCCCTCGACATGCTGAAAGCATGGAACACGGGCCACCCAGGCGGGATCACGACACTACACGCCAACTCCGCCGTGTCCGGCCTCTATCGTCTTGAGCAGCTCATCCAGGAGGCCGTCGTCACGGTGCCGCGCCGTCTCATCGCTGACGCCATCGATGTGGTCGTGTTCCTGAAAGGCCGGGGTGCCGACCGCCGGGTGGAGACCGTCGCCGCCCTCGAAGAGCTCGGCGCCGATGGCGACTACCGGCTCCGCCCGCTCATACCCGTCCGTCTCGTTCCAACCGCCTAACAGGAGACCCATATGAATATTCTCGGCCCGGACGTTTCGACATGTTTTCCCTATCGCCACACCGCCTTCGCCAGCGTGGCGCTCGGCTTTCTTTTGTTTTGTCCGGACCCTGCTCATGCTGCCGGATCGGGGATGCCGTGGGAAGCGCCTCTGACCGCGATCCTTGAATCCATCGAGGGACCGGTGGCGCGCATCATCGCCGTGATCATCATTGTCATCACCGGCCTGTCGCTCGCCTTTGGTGAGTCGAGCGGTGGGTTCCGGCGGCTGATCCAGATCGTCTTCGGCCTCTCCATCGCCTTCGCGGCGACGAGCTTTTTCCTGTCGTTCTTCTCCTTTGGCGGGGGAGGGCTCATCGCATGACGGTCAAAGGCTACGAAATCCCACTCCACAGGGCGCTGACTGAGCCAATTCTCATGGGCGGCGCGCCACGCACGGTCGCCATCGTCAACGGCACGCTGGCGGCGGCGCTGGGCCTCGGGCTTCAGCTCTGGTTGGCGGGGACCGTGATCTGGATCGTCGGCCATACGGCGGCGGTCTACGCCGCCCGTAAGGACCCGGCCTTCATGGAAGTGCTGGTCCGCCACGTTCGGCATAAGGGGCATCTCTCATGCTGAATCTCGCCGAATACCGCAAACGCCCGGCGCTGTTGGCCGACTATCTGCCCTGGGCATGTCTGGTAGCGCCCGGCGTCATCCTCAACAAGGATGGGTCTTTTCAGCGCTCTGCGCGCTTCCGAGGGCCGGACCTCGAAAGCGCCACCGAGGCGGAGCTTGTCGCGACCTGTGCGCGGATCAACAACGTGCTGCGCCGCTTCGGTTCCGGCTGGGCGTTGTTCCTCGAAGCGGAACGCCATCTTGCCCGAGACTATCCCCAGTCGGACTTTCCCGATCCGGTTTCGCGGCTGATCGAGGAAGAGAGACGGGCCGCCTTCGAGAACTCCGGCACGCTGTTCGAGAGCGGCTATGTCCTGACATTCGTCTACATGCCTCCGGCCGAGCAGATCGGCCGCGCCGAGATGCTTCTGGTTGAAACCGAGGGTGAGCGGCGCGGGCTGGACTATCGTGATCATCTGGAAGGTTTCGTCCAACGCACCGATCGCGCCCTCGACCTTCTAAGCCAACTCATGCCCGAAGTGATACCGCTCTCCGACGAGGAAACGCTTACCTATCTGCACAACTGCATTTCCAACCGGCGTCATCCGATCGCCGTGCCGGAAGTTCCAGTCTATCTCGATGCTGTCCTGGTCGACACGTCACTTACTGGCGGGCTCGCGCCTTTGTTGGGCGACGCGCATCTGCGAGTCCTGACAGTCCTCGGCTATCCCGGCTCGACAACGCCGGGGCTGCTCGATGCGCTCAACCATCTCGGCTTCGAATACCGATGGACGACGCGCTTTGTATCGCTCGATAAAGCGGCTGCCGAGAAGGTTGTGCGGCGCTACCGCCGGCAATGGTTCGCGAAGCGCAAATCGATCGGCGCCATTATCAAGGAAGTCCTCACCAACGAGCAATCGGTGCTGGTCGACACGGACGCCGACAACAAGACCGCTGACGCCGACGCGGCCTTGCAGGAACTCGGAGCCGATCTTGTCGCCTACGGTTATGTCACGACCACTTTCGTCGTTTGGGACCGCGATGAAACCGCCGCAGGCGAGAAAGTGCGCGCCGCCCAGCGCATCCTTGACGGCCGGGGCTTCGCCACCATCGACGAGAGTGCCAATGCAGTCGAGGCGTGGCTTTCCTCTTTGCCCGGTCACGTCTACGCGAACGTTCGCGCGGCGCCCGTCAACACCTTGAACCTCGCCCAC
>JANQLP010000185.1 GCA_028280515.1 Hyphomicrobiales bacterium | reverse complement strand
GGGTCGAATTTTGGCCGTGGTCCGGGCCCAAATCTTTCACAGCCCGTAACTTTGAACAGGATGGCCAGATCATGCTAGCTTTGGCATCATTCCACTCCGGATCAACCGGCGGCGGCAATCAAAACGTCCGCTTCTACTAGGAGCGGATGTCGGGAACACGCTGATCGACGACTAAATCAACAAAATCGACCCAAAGCGGACATTGGCACCGATCCAGGTTGGCGCGGGGACGTGGCCGGATCCTCGCAACGTCATGAAGGTCGGGGTGACGACGAAGACAATCACCCTCCCCCTCCGTCTGGCTGCCGAGAATGCCTGCGACGCCGATGCGCTTCGGAATTGCCTCAAGGCCGATGGCACGACGCCCATAATCCTCGGATACCACAATCGCAGGCCACCCTACATATCAATAAGCCAGAGTTGTTGTGGTGATTCGGCGCGCGGATTGAGTTAGCAAAGACGAAACAAACAAGGCTGTGGACCGAATCAATGGCGCTTCGGCGCGGCATGCCCTACCACCCGCAATTCTCCTTCAACCTTCGCGAAAAGCTCCTGACCGACCAATTCACAACCAGATGCACAGAAATATCGGGCCATCCGGCACGCCTGATATCTTGGCCATTAATTATATGTCATATAAGCTACAAATTAGACTAATTTGATATACCATTTATTTTGATCTTGCCCTAGTACCTGTCTGGAAAGTTCATATATCAAATCGTCAGCGGCGAGTTGAATGGCTCGCTCACTGACAATTTGGGGGCATGCGCGATGTCTCAAGTCAGCGCCTTCCAGATGAGTTTCGACAGAACAAGCAATGGCCCGGAAAAGACACGGGCCGACACCGGAGGTCGGGATGGACCGTTCAGCGGATAGCGGCGTGACCAAGGGTCAGGAGACTGGAGAGAACGATTCACTTGCCAATGAAGGCGGGGACAACTCGAAGGCGACCGCCGGGGACATGCAGATGGCCCAAGCGGACACCGGCGGCTCGACGACGACCCCGGCGGCCGATGAGACCAGGGTCATCCTGACCTTCACGGCAACGGTTGGCGGCCGCGTTGAGCTCCCAACGGGCGCGACGGTCGATCAAATCATCAAGGCCGGCAACGACCTTTACCTGCTTCAACCGAACGGCGATTTGATCAAGATCATAGGCGGCGCCACGACCCCCGTGACCCTGGTCGTGAGCGGCATCGAGATTCCGCCCGATGCCCTGACGACGGCGGTTGAGGGTGCGCCGGAAGGCGAAGTCGCCGCCGGCCCGCAGGCCAGTCGCCCGGGCAGCAGCGGAGGTGACTTTGCAGTCGATCCCGGCCCCATCGGTCCGGACCTGGATCTGGCCGACCTGCTGGAGCCGACAGTCCTGGTACCGGCGGATCAGGAGCGGGACGATTCCAATCCGGACGATGAACTGATCCCTCCGAGCATCGGCGTTCCGCAAATGGTCTTCATCGAGGAAGACGATCTTCTCCGACAGGGCAATCAGGTCGATCCGGACGATTCGTCCGGCCGTTTCACCGGCTCGGGGACTCTGGCCATCAGCTTCGGTTCCGGCGGCCCAGGGAGCGTCATATTTCCCGCGAACATCTCGGCCCCAACCAACTTTACGTCCAACGGCAGCCGGATTGATTTTGTTGTTTCCAACAACGGTTTCTCGCTTACAGGCGTGCGGCAGAGCGACGGTGTCACGGTCTTCGAGATCACGCTGGACCAGGACTTTGCAGCCAATCCGACGGGCAGATTCACCTTCACGCTGTTCGAGAGCATCGACCATTTCACGCCAACCAGGAACGGTGTGGACGGCGATCTCGACAATTTCCCGAACGAGATCAACAGCGAAGAGGTCTTCATCCTGCAGTTCCAGTTCCTGGTGACCAACGGCGCGGGGCTGTCCATCCTCGCCACCGGCGACGATGTGATTTCGGTGGCGATTCAGGACGACATTCCGGTGGCCAATGTCGCGCGGGCCACCCAAATTACCGACGATGAGGGCAAGGGCGACTTCTCAGGTCTCTCCAATGAAGGAGTCAGCACGGGAGCCGCGGGCGCGGATGTTGCCGGCAGCCCATCGACGGTGACCGGTGCTGCCGGAACCCTGTTCCAGGCCGGTGCCGACGGCTTCGGCGCGCTTGTCATCAACGGTCCGAACGGTGTTCAGGCGATCCACGACACCAATACCGACGGCATCGCTGACCAGGAAGCCGTCACCTATACGAGCGTCACTAATCCAGACGGCGGTGTAACGCTGACCGCGACTGGCACCACCAGCGGCGATACGGCGTTCACGCTGACGATCAACGCAAATGGTTCCTATGTGTTCACCCAGTCATTGGCGCTGGTGCATGCGGCCGTTAACGACGAGGACGATCTTGCCCTCACCTTCGGCTTCGCCGTCACCGATGGCGACGGCGACACGGCCACAGGCTCGCTGACGGTCACGGTCGACGACGACACGCCGGTGGCTTTTTCAGTGACCGCTACCGATCAGACCGACGATGAGGGCAAGGGGGCGTTCGCGGCTCTGTCCAATGAGAGTGTCGGCACGGGCACAGCCGGAACCGATGTTTCCGGCAGCCCGTCGACGGTGACGGGCGCGGCGGGTGCCTTGTTCCAGGCCGGCGCCGACGGCTTCGGTTCGGTCGCCATCACCGGTCCCGCCGATGTCTTGGCCGTCCATGACCGCGACAGCGATGGCCGTAGCGATCTTGAGTTTATCGGCTACACGAGCGTCACCAATGCGGACGGCAGCGTGACACTGACCGCGACTACCAATGTCACCACCAACGTGGCGTTCACGCTGACAATCAACACTGACGGGTCCTACAGCTTCACGCAGTTCATGGCGCTGTTTCATCGGGCCACCAATGACGAGGACGATCTTGCCCTCACCTTCGGCTTCACCATCACCGATGGTGATCGCGACACGGCCACGGGCTCGCTGACGGTCACGGTCGACGACGATACGCCGGTGGCTTTTTCGGTGACCGCTACTGATCAGACCGACGATGAAGGCAAGGGCCCCTTCGAGGCTCTCTCCAATGAAGGCGTTCCTGTGGGAACCCCAGGCGCGGATGTTCTGGGCAGCCCGGCGACGATCACAGGTGCAGCCGGAACGCTGTTTCAGGTCGGTGCAGATGGCTTGCTCGCGGTTCGCATAACCGGCCCGAATGCCGTACGGGTCATCCACGATACCAATGCCAACGGTATCGCCGACCAGGAAGATGTCATCTATTCGGAAAATGCCAATCCGGACGGCGGCACAACGCTGACCGCGACCGGCGCTTTTAGTGGCGCCGAGGCATTCCGACTGACGATCAACGGTGACGGTTCCTACACCTTCACCCAATCCGCAGCATTGGTACATCCGAGCGCCGGCGAGGACGACCGGGACCTGACTTTCACATTCTTCGTCCTTGATGGTGACGGCGACGACGCCAACGGGTCTTTGACGGTGTCGATCGACGACGACACGCCGGTGGCCAATGTGGTGCGGGCCACCCGGCAGACCGACGATGAGGGCAAGGGCGACTTCTCAGGCCTCTCCAACGAGGGCGTCCCCACCGGAACCCCAGGCACCGATGTCCTGGGCAGCCCGGCGACGATCACAGGTGCTGCAGGCACGCTGTTCCAGGCCGGCGCCGATGGCTTCCTTTCGGTGACCATCGACGCGGTGACCCAAAGCCTGCGCGCAATCCACGACACTGATGCCAACAACATCGCCGACTTGGAGTCGCTTACCTATACGCGAACGACCGACACCAACACCGGTGCTGCAACGTTGACTGCCACCGGCGACGTCAGCGGCGATGTGGTGTTCACACTGGTGATCAATGCCGACGGGTCCTACACCTTCACTCAATCCCGGCCTCTGGCGCATGAGGCCATCGGCTCCAGAGACAATGAAGACGATATCAATGTCAGGTTCTCCTTCACCGTCACCGATGGCGATCGCGATAGTGCCAGAGGCTCTTTGACGGTCACGGTCGACGACGACACGCCGGTGGCCAATGAGGTGCGGGCCACCCGGCAGACCGACGATGAGGGCAAGGGCCCGTTCGCGGCCCTGTCGAATGAGGGAGTCCCCACCGGAACCCAAGGCACCGATGTCCCGGGCAGCCCGGCGACGATCACAGGTGCTGCAGGCACGCTGTTCCAGGCTGGCGCCGATGGTTTCGGCTCGGTTGCCATCACCACAGTCACCCAAAGCCTGCGCGCAATCCACGACGCCGGCAATGACGGCATCGCCGACCTGGAAAGTGTCAGCTATTCCAGATCGACCGATTCGAACACCGGTGCTGCGACGCTGACCGCGACCGGCGATGTCAGCGGTGCGACCGTGTTCACGCTGGTCATCAATGCAGATGGTTCTTACACCTTCACCCAGTCCCGGGCTCTGGCGCATGAGGCCCCCGCCTCCAGAGACAATGAAGACGATATCAATATCAGGTTCTCCTTCACCGTTACCGATGGCGATGGCGATAGTGCCAGAGGCTCTCTGACGATCAGTGTCGACGATGACACGCCGGTGGTGGACAGCACGAACAATGCCGACATTGTCATTGACGATGATGATTTGGCCGGTGCGGATGGTAATCCGGGTTTCGGGTCCAATGCCACCGATGGTGCGGACACCGACGACATACCTGCTAACACCACGGGCACGCTTGATCTTTCTTTCGGCGCCGATGGCGGCGGCGGCGTGGCCTGGCTGCCAGCCAGCAGCACGACCTCCGGCGGTGCGACCGGCATACGCTTTGTGACCGATAGCAACGGATCGCTGCTGATCATTCAGCAGCAAGATAGCAGCGACGTCACTGTTGCCACCATCACGCTCGATCAGGTCACGAGTGCCTATACGGTCACGCAGAACAACAAACTGCTGCACTTCGATGATCCGGCGAACCGCGAGAACGATCAGGACTTCTCACTGGCCTATCGGGTCACCGATGGCGATGGCGACACCGCCGACGGCACGATCAACCTCAAGATCGACGACGACTCACCCAGGATCGTCGGGCCAGGGATGACGGCCACCGTGAGCGAGACGAACCTGGGCATCGGCGTCAACACGCTGTTTTTTTCAGCCAATGGCAACAACGCCACCGACGGCAATGTCGGCCAAGAGCTTTACGTCCACAATCCGGTGGCGGGCACCACCACGCTGGTCGCCGACCTGGAAGAGCCCCCGGGCTCAGGTTCGTTCCCGGGAGATTTCGCGGTCATCGGCCGCAAGCTGTATTTTGCGGCCCGCGGTAACAACGCCGCCGACGGCGATGTCGGCCGCGAGCTTTACGTGCATGACCCTGTGGCAGGCACCACCACGCTGGTCTCGGACCTGAACGATTTGTTTCCGGCCACGAATTCGAGCCCGACCGGACTGACAGTCCTCGATGGAAAGCTGTATTTTGCGGCTCGCGGCAACAACGCCACAGACGGCAATGTCGGTAACGAGCTTTACGTGCATGACCCGGCGGCAGGCACCACCACGCTGGTCGCCGACCTGAACACCTCGGCGGCAGGCGCAGACTCGACCCCCGCCGCGTTCACGGTCCTGGACGGCAAGCTGTATTTCCGAGCAGACGGCAACAACGCCACCGACAACAATGTCGGCTCCGAGCTCTACGTCCATGATCCCGTGACGGGCACCACCACGCTGGTCGCCGACCTCGCCGATGCCATTGGCGCGGATTCCTTCCCGACCTCGCTCCTGGCCCTCGACGGCAAGCTGTATTTTGGGGCTTTCGGCAACAACGCTGCGGACGGCAATGTCGGCCGCGAGCTTTACGTGCATGATCCCGTCGCGGGCACCACCACGCTGATCTCCGATCTTTCAACCGGTGCAAGGTGGTCGGGCCCAGACGAGTTCACGGTCCTGGACGGCAAGCTGTATTTCAGAGCTTTCGGCAACAACGCCACCGACGGCAATGTCGGCGAGGAGCTCTACGTGCATGACCCTGTCGCGGGCACCACCACACTGGTCGCCGACCTGAACACCTCGGCGGCAGGCGCAGGCTCGACCCCCGCCGCGTTCACGGTCCTGGACGGCAAGCTGTATTTCCAAGCAGACGGCAACAACGCGACCGACGGCAATGTCGGCTCCGAGCTTTACGTGCATGATCCCGTGACGGGCACCACCACGCTGGTCGCCGATCTGAACGTTGGCCCGGGCATAAATTCGGGCCCGCAGGATCTCACGGTGCTCGACGGCAAGCTGTATTTCCGAGCTTTCGGCAACAACGCCACCGACGGCAATGTCGGCTCCGAGCTTTACGTGCATGACCCCGTCGCGGGCACCACCACGCTGGTCGCCGACCTCGCCGATGCCGTGGGCGCGAGTTCCAATCCCTTCGCGCTCGCAGCCCTCGACGGCAAGCTGTATTTTCGAGCGAGCGGCAACAACGCCACAGACGGCAATGTCGGTAACGAGCTTTACGTGCATGACCCGGCGGCAGGCACCACCACGCTGGTCGCCGACCTGAACGCTTCGTTTCCAGGCGCAGGTTCGTTCGTAATATCCGATCCCGTGGTCCTGCCAGGTTCGACCTCCGCCACCATCGACGTCTCAGCCAAGGTAGCCTTCGGTACCGATGGACCGGCGACGGGCGGCGGCTTTGCACTGAACGACGTCACTGTCGGCGGCACCGTCACGCCCGCCGTGCTCGACAACAGCGGCAACGCACTCACCGCCAGCGGCAACCCGGTCGTCTTCTCGAGCTTCAGCACATTGAACGGCGTGACGATCCTTACTGCTACCGCCAACGGCGTAACCGTCTTCAACCTGTCGCTCACCAGCAACGGCCAGCTGACCTTCACCCTCTCTGACGAACTGGATCACCCTTTGCCGGGAACCGACCAACTCCAGATCGATGTGAGCGCGCTCGTCACCGCCACCGACCTCGATGGTGATACCGTGCCGCTGACCGACGGCCTGGTGATCTTCACTGTCGACGACGACACGCCGGTGGCCAATATCGTCACCGCCACCGGTGCCACCGACGATGAGGGCAAGGGCGGCTTCTCAGGTCTCTCCAATGACGGTGTCGGCACGGGCGCCGCGGGCACGGATGTTGCCGGCAGCCCGTCCACGATCACAGGTGCTGCCGGGTCTCTGTTCCAGCCCGGGGCCGATGGCCTTCGCAATTTATCTGCGGGCAGCATCCAGCCGGGCGACATTCAAGCCATCCATGATGCAGGCAATGACGGGATCGCCGATCAGGAGTCCCTTCGCTACCAGACAGCGATCACGTCGGATAGCATGACGACAACCGCCATCGGCGTTGACAGCGGTGCGACGGTGTTCACGCTGCTGATCAACGCTGACGGCTCCTACACCTTCACCCAGTTCCAGCCTCTGGTCCACCCGGCCGGCAATGACGAGGACGATCTGGCTCTAACCTTCCGCTTCGCCGTCACCGATGGCGATGGCGATCGTGCCAGAGGCTCGCTGACCATCAATATCGACGACGACACGCCGGTGGCCAATATCGTCACCGCCACAGACCTGACCGACGACGAGGGCAAGGGCGACTTCGCGCCTCTGTCCAACGAGGGCGTCCCCACCGGCACCCAAGGCACCGATGTTACCGGCAGTCCCGACACAGTTCGGGGTGATCCTGGAACCCTGTTCCAGGCCGGCGCCGATGGCTTTGCTTCGATTGCCATCACCGGTCCTGCCGGGGTGCAGGCTATTCATGACACCAACGGTGACGGCATCGCGGATCAAGAGGCCATCAGATATGTCAGCACAACCAATCCGAACGGTAGCGTAAGGCTGGATGCGTTCGGTACCGCGAGTGGCGATCTGGTATTCTCGCTGACAATAGGCGTTGACGGCTCTTACGTCTTCCGGCAGCGCGGGATGCCTCTCGTGCATGAGACGGCCAATGACGAGGACGATATCGGCCTGACCTTCGACTTTACGGTCACCGATGGCGATGGCGACAGCGCCACGGGCTCGCTGACAATCAATGTCGATGACGACACACCGCTTGTGGTGAACGACACAACGACGACCAACGAGGATACGGCTGTCACAGTGAATGTTGTTTCGAATGACAGCTATGGTGCAGACGGTATCTTCAACGGAGCAGCAGCCTTGGCCAAGGCAACGGATCCAACCAACGGAACCGTTGTCCTTAACGTGGATGGCACGTTCACCTACACGCCGAACGCCAACTTCAACGGACAGGACAGTTTCACCTACACCATCACCGATGGGGATGGCGATACAGCAACGGGCACGGTGACCGTCACCGTCAATGCTGTGAACGATGGCGCTGCGTCGGTCTCTTTGCCCAATACCATCAAAGTCGGAGTCGAGGTGGTGCCAGGGATTGTAGCCGACCCCGACGGCGGCAGCACTGGAGCCACCTACCAGTGGTTCCGTGACGGATTGGAAATTCCGGGAGCAACGGCATCGACTTATACGCCTGTCGATGCAGACCTCGGTACCACACTATCGCTCCAATACGGCTACACCGATGATGAAGGAAACATCGAGAGCGTTTTGACCGTCGCTACTGCGACGGTTCAGGCAACCGCCGATCCCATTATCCTCGACCTCGATGGCGACGGGGTTAACCTGATCGCTGCCCTGGATGGTGTGTCTTTCGACATCGATGCCGATGGCGTGGCCGAAGAGATCGGCTGGGTGGGCCCAAATGATGGCATGCTGGTCGTCGACAGCGACGGTTCAGGGCTTATTGAGAACGGCGCGGAAGTCTTCTCAGAGGTCTTCGAGGGCGGTTCCTACGCCAATTCGCTCGAGGCACTGCGTTCGCTCGATACGAATGGCGACGGCATTCTCAACGCATCGGACGTTCGTTTCGACGAGATCAGTGTCTGGCTGGACGCCGACAGCGACGGCATCACCGATCCGGGTGAGCTAAATACGCTTGCCGAGCTTGACATCATGGCAATCGATCTCGAAGCGCTTACGACAAGCAGGAATGTCGCGGGCAATGAGATCTTCGCCGAAGGGACATTCCAGTGGGCCGACGGCTCGACCGGCAGTTATGTGGGCTTGAATTTCGATACGATAATCCAGACCGGCAATGACGTTGTCGCCTCGCCGATTGTCGCCAAGCGACAGGTCGAAGCGAGCCTGTCGGGCAACCAGTTGGCCTTCGCGTTCCTCGGCGCGGCCTTCGCGTCCGAGTTCATCACATCGGTGACCATCAACATTTCGGCACAGGCGGCGACCTTCGATGCGACCGGTCTGCAACTCACGCTCGACTCGGGCGGAGATCTCTCCGATGCAAGCGCCGAAGTCTCGCAAGACGGCAACACGCTCACCATCACCTTGCCCGACGGTGTGGTGACGCAAGACGACGAGTTGACCATCGGCGTCACCACCGCGGACGGCGAGGATCTCGAGCCCGGTGCGGTCAACGTTTCCGTCTCCTTCAATGACGGGACAAACCTCGAGGCGGACCTTGGGCCAGCCGCATCCGGCAACGGCCAAGGCGAAACCGCCACCGCTTCCCTGGAAACGGACGTGGTTGTCGGCCAGACGATCTTGGGCACAGAAGGTGACGATATCCTGTTCGGTGGCGAGGGCGATGACATCCTACTCGGCGGTGCGGGCGACGACATTCTTGATGGCGGGTCGGGTGAGAACATCATGATCGGCGGCGAAGGCGCGGACACCTTCGTGCTGTCGGACTTCGATGTGGACCAGATCGTGGATTTCTCCCTCGAGGACGGCGACGCCATCGACCTGACTGCGCTGCTCGATGATGCGCTGCCCACGCTGGAGACCGTCCGCTATGACGGCCCGGACAAGGGCGGCACGGGCGATCTGCATGTGGACACAACGGGCCAGGGCAACTTCAGCGAGCAAACCAAGGTTGCCACTCTGATCAACGCGCCCGCCAACATCACCATTACCCATGACGATGACTCGGGGGCTACAAACACGATGGTGATCTAGGCGCAGTCCTTTGATTGAGCGCCCGGAGGTTGGCCAATATATGCCGGTCTTGCGCAACGCCCCGCAGGCTCAGCCGAGCGGGAGGTGAGACAGGCTTCTGCCTTGCGTCCCGCCCTGGCCACCTTCGTCGCCAATGTCGACCGGGAGAAGGTCAAGTATTTCCGTAACGATACGGGTCCGGTAAACGCTCGCAAGATCAAGACCGCCACCGCCCTCCACTCGGTCCAAGACCGGGCCGGGCGTCAACCTGCAGCGCTTGAGTGTTCAGGCGGCCACGCCATCGGAACGCGTGAGCTGATTCTTGATCCGCACAGACCGCAAATCGACATAGCGGATCATCATGTTCGCAATTTGGAAGAAGCAATACATCTGAAGATATTGGGCTGCTCGCGACAGCCCCATTGAGGCGGCGCAACCATGACAGGCTGATCGCAACAGCGGCTGTGCCGACGCCACTGGTTCAGTCCATGGATGAAGTGCAGAAAACTCGTCCGGTTTCAGTAGGGACCGCGCGACACAGCGCTTGGCGAAAGGCTTCCCCTTCCAACTCTTGAGCCGACACGCCGCGCGAAGGTCGACTACCACTTCGATCTTGGACAGAGTCACCTATTTCTGTGAGTTTGACGACGCCGTAACGGCATTGATCCCCGAGTGCACACACAGCGCACACGAAATGACCTAAGAAAGGTACGAAACCTGTGTGGCCATCCTTTGCCCAGCAGGCAAAGATTCAGAAGTCAGAGATAGTCGACGCTAACCGACGCGCATGATGTCTATATCGGCATCTCTGCAGTACCTCTGACGGCGGACGAGAATGAGACAGCCCTTGAACCAGCCGTAAATGCCAAAAGCGGACATTCGCGTCATGATCTAGGGTTACGGCGGGCCGCTGGAAGCCGCACAAGTGATCTTGATTGAAGGTTCTCAGGACTGCTTCATGTTCCCGAGAGGGCACGCGAGCGGTCATGGAGTTCCAAGGGCAATAGAGAATCCGGAAAATCCTGAAATGCGACCGGCCGGAGGAATCTCTCGATCGCCAGAGTCCCGACCGATGTCGTGCGGGCATCTGTACTCGCCGGGTAAGGCCCGCCATGTACGATCGCATCACAGACCTCGACCCCGGTCGGGAAGCCATTTCTGATCAGTCGTCCGGCAGTTTGGACAAGAACGGGCGTCAGGTCACGCGCCAAATCGGTATCGCTTTCCTCCATCTGAATCGTCGCCGTTAGCTGTCCTTCCAAGGCACGTGCGACTTCCATGAGTTCCGCGTCGGTCCGGCAGCCAACCGCGATGCCCGCCGGGCCGAAAACCTCATTGTGCAGCGACGTGTCGGAGAGCCATTGCTCCGCTGAACACCGCACGATTGCCGGTATCACCGCGCACGGTCCGGTGGCGCTATCTTCCTGTCCGCCGCCTACACCCAGAGCATCAAGCGCCTTCCGATAAGATGACGCGATCGCCGGCGTAAGCATGGTTTGCGGTTCCGTTTCGGACGCAACGCCCTCGGCGGCCTCGACAAAGGTGTCAAAGGCCGGGCCGGCGCACCCGACCACAAGTCCCGGATTGGTGCAGAATTGGCCCACGCCAAGAGTGAGTGAAGCTGCCCAGGCCTCTCCCAACGCATGACCGCGCACCGCAAGCGCTCCCGGTAGGATGAAAACCGGATTGACGCTGCCAAGCTCGCCGAAAAAGGGGATGGGTTCGCGGCGGGACACGGCAATGTCAAACAGGGCACGACCGCCGCGCAGCGAACCCGTGAAGCACACCGCACGCACAAGCTCATGCCGGACCAGCGCCTGACCGACATCATGACTGGCACCGTGAATCAATGAAAACACGCCGTCCGGCATCGCGCATGTATTCACCGCGTCCTCGATTGCGGTCGCAACGATCTCGCTGACACCCGGATGGGCGGGATGACCCTTGAAGATGACCGGACAACCCGCGGCAAGAGCGGCTGCCGTGTCCCCGCCGGCGACCGAGAATGCGAGCGGGAAATTCGACGCGCCGAACACCGCGACCGGTCCTATCGGAACGCGGGTCATGCGGATGTCCGGCCGCGGTAACGGCCGCCGCTCGGGCAATGCATGGTCGATGCGTGGTCCGAGATAACTGCCATCCTCGATCAGATCAGCAAACATCCGGAGCTGCGCGGTTGTGCGACCACATTCAAGCGTCAGTCTCTCCTCCGGCAACGCGGTTTCAATTTGCCCTCTTTCGACAAGAGCCTCGCGTCGAGCGTCAATCTTCGCGGCGATGGTGCGCAGAAACTCGGCGCGCTCGCCGGCGGGACGCACGCGATAGTCCGGAAACGCCCGGTCGGCAGCGATTGCGGCACGCGTCACAATGTCCAGGTCCCCTTCCCAAAAGTTCGGCTCGATAGCCTGTCCTGTCGCCGGGGCCACGGCTGTGAATGTGCTTCGGGCCTCAATCCACTCTCCCGCAATAAGGTGTCGTCCAGTCAGCATCTGGTTGTCCTCGTCCTTCGATCCAAAATCGCCAAGCCGGCGCCAATAGTTGAAATGCAGTGTTCCAGGTATGCGATACGGTTTGTTCAGCGGCCCCAGCGCAACGCCAGGGGATCGACAGCGCGCGCATGTTCAAGCAATTGCCGGCGCGTGTCCGGATGCAGCGGCCTTATCGGATGCCGAACATGGTCCGAGTTGATGACACCACCCTCCTTCATGACGGTCTTGCAGGCGCGCCAACCGCATTGGCGGTTCTCGAAGTTGATCAGCGGCAGCAGGCGCGCATAGGTGGCCATGGATGTGGCGCGATCCCCCTCAAGATGGGCGAGGACGGCGGGCCGGATGAGATCCGGCAACGTGGCTGATGTCATGGTTCCGCTCGCACCCGCGTCGAGGTCGGCGAAAAGGGTGATCCCTTCCTCACCATCGAACGGACCTTCAATTGCATCGCCACCGGCTTCGATGAGCGCCCGGAGCTTTGCCGCCGTTTGCGGCATCTCGATCTTGAACAGTTTGACGTGCTCGATCTCGCGCGCCATGCGAACCAGGAATGCCACGGAAAGGCGGACCCCGGATAAGGGCGCGTCCTGCACCATTATGGGAATGCCGCCTGCCGCGCTCGCCTCGGCATAGTGCTCAAAGACCGCATCTTCTTCCACCGCCAGACCTGCACCATGATAGGGCGGCATCATCATGACCATGGCGGCACCCATGGCGGCCGCGTCGCGCGCCCGGGCGGCAACGACCGCGGTGGAAAAATGCGAGACCGTTACGATGACCGGGACACGACCGTCCACCTGCTCGAGCGATGCGCGCATCACCGCGCTGCGTTCTTCGTCGCTCAGTACGAATTGTTCGGAGAAATTGGCAAGGATGCATATGCCATCGCTTCCCTGATCGATCATGCAATCGATCACCCGCTTCAAACCGGCGATGTCCAGCTCTCCGTCTTGCGTGAATGGCGTTGGCGCCACCGGCCAAACGCCGGAGTACTTCTTCGGCATCATTTGAGCTCTCTCTGATCTCGGGAATTGGCCTTGCGGCCATTGCAAGGCATGGATGAGTTGCGCGTTACGGACAGGGAGTTGTCAGTTCATCTCGACCAGCGGGCTTGTGAAATAACCATTCTCGACAGTTCTGTCGTGAATGACACTATGCAGATGGTCATCGCTCGCCGTTGGAAAATCCTCACGGTAGTGGCCTCCACGACTCTCCTGACGATAGAGCGCCGCCCGTGTCATGATCTGAGCCACTTCGATCAGATTGTCGTTCTCGATGGCCAACTTCAGGCGATCGGGTTCGCTTATGTCTGCGGCGGCGTAGAGCTCTTCGCGCAACTCTTCCGTCGCCAGGAGAAAGTCTTTCAGGCCCTGCTCGTTGCGGATGATCAGAAGGTGCCGGTTGGCGACGGCCTGCAAACGTTTCCTGATGTCGTGCACATCGCTGCCACCCTTGCCCCCGAACCGGGCGAGATATTCCGCTTGTTCTTCGAAGATGTCCGATATCTCGAGATGTCCCGTGTTTTGGGCGCGCAGCGCCGCAGCTCGACCGGCACGTGCGCCGAAGACCTGGCAGGTCAGCGCCATGTTTCCGCCGAGCCGGTCCGCACCATGCGGCCCGGCGGCGGTCTCGCCCGCAGCGAAAAGCCCCTTCAGATTGGATTGGGCGTCGGTGTCAATTCTCAGCCCACCATTTATGGCATGCGCCGAACAGGCGATCTGAACCTTGTCGGTGTACAGGTCGACGCCACGCTCCTTGTACCAGTCATAGGTCAGTGGCCACATATTGGCGATGCTGCGGCTCTCGTCCGCGAGGATAGCGTCGAAATCGCGCCCGATGAAATCCATATAAACGCCGCCCTCGTCCGTGCCAGCGCCTGAATTGATCGTCTTTTGAATCGATATCTCGATGTATTTCGAGATATCGCTTGAGCTGAAGGGGAAGTGCCGCTCCTTCTCGGCGATGACTTGCGAGAGGCTCAGATTGTCCGGCAGATGACGTTCAATGAAACGCTCGCCGTTCCGGTCAGTCAGGTTCGGTTCGGCGTCCCAAAGATAATTACCAAAGAGATTGATGAAAGGCTCGGTTATGCTCACACCGGCCTGCATGAACTCCATGTTTGCCAAGTGTGCACCCGCCCGATACGCCATGGCGTAGCCATCGCCCGTGATATCGGTCGGATAGAGATTGGTTGCGAAGAGTTGACTGGCGCCGCCGGTCGTCAGGATTGTTGATTTCGCGCGGATGACGACCGACTGACCGTCCGCGTCGATCGCATAGGCGCCCCAACACTGGCCGTCCCGTGCGATCAGGTTCACGATCATCAATTGGTCCAATACCTTGATACCACGCCGCGAGGCCTCGCCTCCCAGTGCCTTGATGACCGGTTTGAAATGATCCTTTATCACGTGGGAGCGAGGTTTCGACGAAAAGCAGGCTCTGAAGACCAGATAGTTTCCGTCCTTTTTCTCGAAGTGGACGCCGTGACGCTCCAGATATTTCATTGTGTCGTAGGCTTCATTGGCGAGGATCGAAACGAGCCGGTCGTCGGCCATTCCCTGCGCTGCCCGCAGGATATCGGCGCTATAGACTTCCGGATTGTCTTCCGGGTCGCCGGCGCCATCGGGAACGTTGAAGGCGCCGACCTCGGCAACGCTGTGAAAGGTGGCGCCGCTCTTTCGAAATGCACCTTTGATGACAGCAAGGACCTCGGCACCGGCATCATCGGCCTCAAGAATGGCCCGCAGCGCCGTGCCACCGCTTCCGACGACCAGCACGTCTGTATGTATCTCGCGATATTTTGGCATTGTACGGGCTCCTCTGGCTCCGGCAGCGCTCTATTGGCGACGATTGCCGCGCACAGGAATTACTGAAAATGCTGCGGTGACATTTCTTTCAAATCGGGGCTTACGCGCACCGCGAACGGCAGGCGGTCAAGAACATTGGCTTGCAGGTCAATTCCCGGCGCGATTTCCTCGACGGTGAGCCCGTCCTTTCTCAAGGAAAAGACCGCACGCTCGGTCACATACAAGACCTTCTGTTTTTTGCGCAGGGACTGTTCTGCGCTGAATGTGGTCTGCTCGACTTGCGGAACGAACTTCTCGTATTTCCCTTCGGTCTCGATCCGCAGACGCCCATCCTTTGCCGCGACCTGAAGGCCGCCGGCTGAAAATGAACCGCAATAGACAAGCCGCGGAGTCGCGTCTGTGATGTCGATGAAACCACCACAGCCGGGAACAATCCCGTTGAATTTGCTGACGTTAACGTTGCCGACTGAATCGATCTGGCCGAACCCGAGAAACGAGATCGACAGACCGCCGCCCTGGAAATAGTCGAACACCTGCGTGGAATCGATGATCGCCTGCGGATTGATGTTCGCCCCGAATATCTCCCGGTCACCCAGCGTCCCGCCGATCGAACCGTGCTCCGGAAAGAAGGTGACGGTCTGGAAGAAATCGCGGCTCGCCAGCAACTTGGGAATCTCTATGGGCATTCCGACGCCAAGATTGACGACGTCGTGCGCCGAAACCTCTTCTGCCGCACGGCTTGCGATGATCCTTGAGATTCCGGGCTCGGCCTTCTGGATGAGTTGGTCCGGCAAACGGATCGCGCCCGTCAAAGCCGGATTCAATGCGCCACCTGAAATGCTCTGAGTCGGCTCCACCACAACGGCATCGACAACGATTCCCGGTATCTCAATCATGCGCGGATGGAGCGTGCCGTTGCGCGTCAATCGGCGAACTTGAACGACCACCTTTCCCCCGGAGCGTTTTGTCGCCATCGCAAGCGTTTTCACACCAAGCGAAACAGGCTCGTCCTCCATGCTGATATTGCCGGCCTCGTCGGCAGTCGATCCGCGCAGAAAAGCGACATCAATGCCTTCGCTCCGGTAGCGCAGAAAGGTCTGGTCATCGAGTTCAATGCGCTCGGCCAATGAGGTCTGGGCCCTGTCGTTCATCAGCCCCCCCTCACCGGCCGGATCGACGAACGTGCCGAGACCGACCTGAGTCAGGGTCATCGACCGGCCCGCCGCCATGTCCCGCAGCAATTGGAACAGCGTGCCCATTGGAAGCATGTGGGCTTCAAAGGCGTTTTCTTTCAGAAGCTTGGTGTAGCGGGAGGTTTTGAGATAGCTGAAGCCGCTTCCGATCGCCCGGCGCACCATGCCTGGATGCGCAAGATGTTCCAGTCCCTTCTCCGGTCCCATGCCGACGACGACCGGATGGATTTCCGTCAGGTTTTTGGGTGCGCCCGTCCTGGCGAACCGGTCGCCGAGTGCGCCGAGCAAGGCATCTGGCAGCAGCAGATTCTCGCAACCGCAGATGACAATCGTATGGTCGTCCTCGACCATTCCGGCCGCAGTCTCCGCATCAATGATCTCCGTGTTTCCCGCCATGCCGTCAGCTCTAAGCTCCCAATTCGGCTTCGATTTCGCGTGCCGCTTGTTTGAGTTTCTCGAAATACTTCATGAGTTGCGGCTCCGGTCCACGCGCAGAGGGCATGGCACAGTTGATGGCAGCCACCACCCGCCGTGTGTTGTCACGGACCGGTACGGCAATCGCAGCAATACCCTCCTCGAACTCGCTCAGATTGAGCGCGTATCCTTGCTTCCTGACATTCTCGCATTCTCGTTTGAGCGCCTCAGGGCATGAGATGGTGTTGGTGGTGTATTCGGTTAGGTCCTGCTCCAAGAACTCATGCATTTCGCTCTCGCCCATATCCGCCAGAAAGATCTTGCCCATGCTGGTGCAATGCAGCGGGGAAACAGAACCCACGCGCGAATTCAGGATCAGATTCCGGTGCACCGTTCTGCTGTCCGCCCGCAGCAAATAGGTGACGTTGAAGCCTTCGCGACGTGCCAGATGAGTCACCTCGCCGATGTCGTCGGAAAGTGCCTG
Source organism: Hyphomicrobiales bacterium (assembly GCA_028280515.1). Taxonomy (GTDB): domain Bacteria; phylum Pseudomonadota; class Alphaproteobacteria; order Rhizobiales; family Methyloligellaceae; genus UBA2767. Next base: position 37,917 of record JANQLP010000185.1, on the reverse strand, counting down.
CAGATACGTCCTTGATATTTCCACGATATCGATGCGCTCAAAGCGGTCGATCGCGAGTTTGAGCATCGATGGCCCGAGACGGTACGCCCCGCTCGAACGATCCTGAACGATGTAGTTCTTTTGCTCCAGGGTTTTGACCAAGCCGAAAACGGTGCTCTTGCTCAGTTTGATCTCTTTTGAAATCTCGCTAATACCCTTTACGCCGTCACCGATGCACTCGATGATTGAGAGTGCACGCAAAACCGACCGTATGGGTTTGAAATTGTCGCCATCTGCCAAGTCGAACTCCTGTCTTTCAATCAGCATCAGCCATTGCTCCGGAGCACTTTGACGACCGAGTCACCGAAGGCGCAAGTTTTTCCGTCCTGGTTCGTAACGAGTGCATCGAACGTGATCTTGCGGCGTTCGACATTGATATCGGCAACGGTGACACGAACCGAAATCGTGTCCCCGATGAGGATCGGTGCGACACATTTTACGCTGAAGGATTGCGCAGCATATCCAGGCGGATCCAGGCGATCGCCGACAAGATCAACCGTGCATCTGGAAATGAAGCCAGGCAAAAGAGCCCCATGCATGACCCGGCCCCCGAACCGCTCCCCGGCATATTCTGCGTCGGTATGATTTGGATGAAGATCACCGATGATGCCGGCATAAAGATAAACGTCGGATTCAGAGATCGTCTTGCAAATGGTCTTCTCATCGCCAACGGCGATCTTCTGCATGGCTTGCGACGCCACCGCCGACATCTCGCTTGCCGGTGGTTTTTCCGGCGGCTGTTTGATCTTCGAGCTCATAAGCGCCCCATTTGCTTGGCGATCGAAAAAGCCGCCTCCATGGGCCCGACCCGCGCCACACCCTTGCCGTAGATGTCGAATGCCGTTCCATGTGCGGCGCTCACAACGGGGATGTCGAGCCCGCCGTTTAGTGTGACGCCCTGCCAAAAGCCCATCAGCTTCATCGCGATCTGGCCCTGGTCGTGATACATGGTGACAACCGCGTTCAACTCGCCTTCCTGGGCGCGAACAAAGACAGTGTCGGGCGCATAGGGCCCCTTCGCCGGAATGCCCCAATTCTGCGCCAAGGCGATACCGGGCTCGATGATCTCGCTTTCTTCGCTGCCAAATGCACCGTCGTCTCCGTTGTGCGGGTTAAGACCGCAAACGCCCAGCTTGATGTCCTTTCTGCCGGCATCGGTCATGCTATTGAACAGGAGCTGCGCGGAGACCGCGATCTTCTCGGCGGTCAAGAGGCCGGCGACATCCTTCAACGCCACGTGGGACGTGATGCGAGAGGTCCAGATGCCACTCATGATATTGATTTCCGAGATGGCTCCATCATGTTCAAGAAAATCGACGAACCAGTGCAGTTCATCGCTTTGGGTCATGCCTGCCTTGTGGAGCGAAGCCTTGTTGAGCGGCGCGTAGCAAACGCTGTCGACAATGCCCGAGCGGGCAAGATCAAGGGCGATTGCGAGGGTCGCCAGGGTGTACGCTCCCCCACTCTCGCTGGAGGCCGCGCGCGCGAAAGGTCCGACCGCGTCTCCGCGATGGTGAAAGAGCAAGACCTCGCCGGCCTCGGCGTCAACGATCGAGTCCGGTGAATTCACCAGCCTGTAGGAGAAGGGCATCCCTGCGATCTCTGCACCGAGATCGACTTCAGCACGATCGGCGATCAACAGAACGCTCGCATCCTCCAAATTCTTCTTGTCCGCCAGCAGTTTTGCGACAAGCTCCGGACCGATGCCACCGGGGTCGCCCAGTACAAGAGCCACACGATTGCTGCCCGTAACCATGATGACGTCCACTCCTCTTAGTTTTGATCACGCAGACGCGACGTGATGCGCGTTGAATTTTTCAGAATTATCGGAGCCACAAGCGCCAGCACGGAGCAGGTCATGAGGATCTTCGACAACGTGCTGTCCCAGAAAATTCCGACACCTCCATTTGAGAGGATCATCGACTGACGGAAGGATTCCTCGGCTTGGTCGCCGAGTATGAGCGCCAACACCAGAGGTGCTATGGGATAGTCGAGCTTCTTGAAGAGATATCCGAAGAGGCCGAATAGAAGCGTCATGTAGATATCGAACAGACTCATGGCGATTGCGAATGCACCAATCATGCACACCACGAGGATAACCGGGCCTATGTAGGCGAAGGGGATTCTCAGGATCGCGGCGAACAATGGCGCGCTCAGCAGGACAACCACCACCGCCGTGACATTGCCGAGATACATGCTCGCAATCAAACCCCAGACAAAGTCCGGCTGCGAGACAAAGAGCATGGGACCCGGCTGCAGCCCCCACATCAGCAAGCCGCCAAGCAACACGGCCGCGGTTCCGGAACCTGGTATTCCAAGCGTCAAGGTGGGCAGCATTGCGCTCGTCGCGGCCGCATGATCGGCGGTTTCGGGGCTCACGACGCCCTCTCGCGCGCCCTTACCGAATGCCTCACGATTGGAACTGAACCGGCGTGCAAACCCGTAGCTCATCATGGACGCGATGGTCGCACCGCTGCCGGGCAGCACCCCCATCCAGCATCCCACGGCGGCGCTTCTGATCAGAGCAACCCAGTATCTGGGCAGCGTAATGATCGTCCGGAAGATAACGCGCGGATCCATCCGGGCGACCACACCGCGCAACTCCAGGTTACGCTCCATCGTGATCAATAGCTCGCCGATGCCAATCATGCCGATGACGACGAGCATAAAGCTGATGCCCTTGATCAAATCGAGCAAACCGAACGTCATGCGGACATCGCCCGACACGGTGTCCAGGCCTATGGTCGAAAGACCGAGACCGATCATGATCGCGATCAGGGTCTTAATGGGCTCCGGCCCGCCCATGCCGATGAAACTGGCAAAGGCCAGAGTGTAGATTGCGAAATACTCCGGTGCGCCGAACCGTAGGCCGAAATCCGCAATCGAACTCGCTGCAAAGGTCAAAAGCAGCGTGCCGATCATTGCACCCACGGCGGACGATGTGAAAGCCAGCGCCATGGCTTCGGACGCCTTGCCTTGCAATGCCATCGGATGACCGTCGAAGGTTGTTGGAAGGGCCGCCGGTTCGCCGGGGATGTTAAAGAGAATCGACGTTATCGACCCGCCCAGCAACGCACCCCAATATGTCGCGGTGAGCATGATCATGGCCGTGACCGGCTCCAGACCGAAGGTGAGCGGCAACAGGATAGCGACCCCATTGGCCGCGCCGAGGCCAGGAAGCACACCGACCAGGATTCCGATCGCGACACCGAACAGGAGGAACGCCATGTTCTGGCCGCTCAGCGCGACGGAAAATCCACCCGACAGCAGACCCAACTGATCAAAAATGAAGTCCATGTTCTCGTCTTCGCCCTGCGAACTAGTAAAGCCAGCCGCCGGGCAGTTTGATCTCGAGAGCAACGTCAAAAAGCAGATAGAGCGCCGTTGGAACTGCCGTCGCGATCGCCGCAATTTCAATGGGCGAGCGCTTGGTTCGACGGTGCACGAAATAGGCCAGCAAAAAGGCTGCGGGCAGATAAATTCCCGCAACCGTTATTGCCGCCGCGCAGAGTGCGGTAGGCACGACGATGCCGGACAAATTCCGGACTGCTTCACCGTCGAAGATCGGGGTCTGCAAGGTGCGCCTGTGTTTCAAGGTGAGGACGATCTGCACGACGCATGCGGCGCACAGGACGAGTCCGACGAGCAGTGGGAAAAAACCCGCCCCGGGGCCATCGTCTTTCCAGCCGACATTCATCTGGAGTGCGCCGGCGACCGCCGCGCCTCCGATCAATAGCAGAAAGAAGGCGAACGCCAACTCGGCGCCAAACCGTTTCACGTCGAAATCCAAGCGCAACATTGCAGACCTTTCGGGCCTTGAGTTCGGGCGTATCAGTTATTTTTTCAGCCAGCCCGCGCGCTCGAAGATCTGCGTGCCGACGCCCTCGGAATCCTCAATGAAGGCATCGAATTCGTCGCCTACTTTCAACGCCGACGTCAGACCCGATTTGGAGACGTAGGCTTTCCATTCTTCTGTTTCGACGACCTGTTGCATCACATCCTGCCAAAATGACAGTTGGCCATCCTTCAACCCGCCGGGCATGAAGACGGTTCGCGGGAAACGGAAACTCTTTATGTCGAGGCCGCTCTCGATACATGTCGGAATATCCGCCCATGATTTCCCTTGTGCCACAACCCCCGTGTTCACCATGCGAGTCGGGCTGGCGACGCAGAGCGGGACCACTTTGCCGGCCTGCCACTGGGCGAGGTTTTCTGCAGGATTGTTGGTGTTGGCATCCACATGCCCGCCGGCAAGTTGCACGGCGGCTTCGGCTCCGCCCTTATAGGGCACGTATGTGAACTGTACGCCCGCCCGTGCCTCAATCAGCTTCGTGAAGACGTGATCGGCGTCTTTTGACTTGCCGCCCCCCACTTTGATCCCTTTAGGGTTCTTCCGTGCCGCTTCGAGAAACTCGGCGACGGTGTCATAGGGGCGATCCGCATTTACCCAGATTATGAACTCATCGAATGCCATGGCTGCCAGCGGCGTCAGGTCTTTTCGGTCATAGCCGAGCTTCGACGTCAGCGGCAGCATCCAGACCTGGCTGGTGGCAAAGGCGAGCTTGTGGGGATTGCCGGCGTTCTGGTCGATATAGACGAGCCCCTGGGTTCCATTCGCGGCACCCTGATAGACGACCCTGATGTCTTTCTTTACCAGGTTGTTGTTCTTGATCGCGGAATGGATAGCGCGCGTAAAGCGGTCAGTGCCGCCACCCGGCTTCGACGTGGCCACGAATTCGACATCTTTTTCCGGGGCCCAATCCGCTAAACCCGGCGTCGAGGCGGAGCACACACCCACCGCAACCATGGCCGCAAGCGAACAAAATTGGACCTTGTTCACAAATTTCATTTCGATATTCCTCCCTTTATTTTGTTTTTGATAAGATATATAGATCTGATGAATTAAATTAATCGAAATTTATTCTATATATCTCGTGATTTTGACTGGTAAGACGCGACTTTTTGTTTGGCGATTACAATTTTTATTTTGTTCTGAGTTTTATTGTTCAGGAGATTCTGACTTAACGCCCGATCTTCGCCCCCTTATCGTTCGGTATAACCGAACACTGTTCATCTTAGTGGAACGACACCCATTGTGTCAAGCCGATATGGCATTACGCGCCAAATCCGGTTCAGCGGTTCAATTGGTGCTGCGTTTTGAAGACGGGGTCCGGAACGCTCGCAAATCCGCTGGTCGGAACGGATTGTCGGCAGTCTGTGCTCGCTTGACTGGGACGTTATGCGGGTAGCGCGAATGTACCGGCGCCTCGATATCGACGGCGGACAGCGCGTTCATATCCTGACATTCTGGAAACTGGGAGTATGAAAACGACCATCTGGCGAGCCCGCAAAGGCCGTGTCAGAAAGACCGAGTCAGTACGTGACGGACGCCCAAAAACAGGGCGCCAGCATTCCCACGGCCCCGGTCGGGGTCCCTAAAGCAAAATCCGATTAGGTTGCCTCACCCTGTTTCAACCTGATCGGATAAATTTGCTCTATATCTTGAAGTGTTAGAGCATCTTTATGCACTCGGATTTCGCGACGAAACGCGTCAATCTGAACGCATGATGCTCTAGCAATCTGCCGGCGTGTAAACGATAGCCCGGACGGGTGTCGGCTCGTAACCGGCGGCGGCATTGTCCCGTTCGGGGCAATTGGAAATGATGACCAGTACGTCTCGTTCCGCCATCAGGTCCACATAGTCGCCGGGCTTGGAAAGGCCGTCTGCAATCGCGATCTGCCCGTCTTCACGAACCGGAACGTACATGAAGAAATTCACGTTCGCGGCGATGTCCTTTTCGCCCATGCCGTGCTTGGCAAGTTCCTTCTCGAAATTCTGCTGGCAACCCCAACTGTTCTCCTTCTCGAAACGGACGCGGTCGATCTCGATCGAACAGCACCCGTACAATGTGTCATGGGATCCGCAGGTGTCGGCAATGATCGTCATCATCGGACGCGCGCGCACCGACCAGAGAACGGTCCCCTGCCCGAGATAGATGTTGTTGTTGAGCTTGATCGTGTTGGCAGCGTTATAGCGCTCTGCCCTGTCGGCCAGGTCGTAACAGAGAAAATCCACCGCCTGCTGCCCTTCAATGTCGACCAGACGGACAACATCTCCCTTGCGCACCTCCGCGCTCCACGGCTCACAGGCAGGCACAACGGTATCTTCAATCACCTGCCCCGGAATTGTCATTTGCCCTTCAGTCATGAAATTGTGTCCTCATCCCCTGCCAATGCATGCCATGTCACGGCAAACGCCCGAAATCTGATCTCACCTTCGGCACAATCACCGCCTTACCAACTGTTTTTCCACGCAAAGGGGTTGCGTCGCGTAATGTATCATTGATACTAGTTGTACTAATATTAGTACAACCATATCAATTGCCAAGAGTGAAGCCAACAGACAGGGCGAATTGATGGTTCTGGCGGGGACACGCAGGAGCGAGTGGAACACGTAATGGGGCCTTTCGATTTTCCAACCGAAATAGACGATCAGCAGGTCTATCGCCAGACGGTCGCGCGGCTCGGCGAGAACGGCGTAACACTGCCCACATTCGCGCAGCTCGCGGACCCGTTCGCCCTGCCCGACACCTTGCGTTCGAGCCTCATGTCTGTAGATCCCGATGCCGCCGATCCGGCGAACCTGTTCCGCGTGCATTGGTACAATGCGCCGGACCGCAAGGGTTTGGCGCGAACACCTGCCCATATCGTGCTTCCGGAAAGCCTGACCGGTGTCCCGGCAAAGATCGTCGTTGCATTGGGCGCCAACTTCCCGATGATCAACGCGCACAAGGTGCTCGCGGCCTATGCGTGCCTCGCACCGCGTCTGGTGACCGGCCGGTTCGACCCGTCGCGACAGCGCGCGGTATGGCCGTCGACCGGGAACTACTGCCGCGGCGGCATTGCCATCTCCCGCATTCTCGGCTGCAGGGGCGTTGCCGTGCTGCCCGAAGGCATGAGCCAGGAACGCTTCGACTGGCTGAAAGCGTGGGTCGCGGACGAGGCCGATATCATTCGCACGCCCGGAACCGAAAGCAACGTCAAGGAGATTTACGACAAGTGCTCCGAGCTCGAACGCAATCCGGACAACGAGATCGTCAACCAGTTCTCTGAGTTCGGAAACTACCTCGGCCACTACGCCTGCACAGGTCCTGCTCTGCGGCGCGTGTTTGAAGATATTCAGGAAGATAGTCCCGACACGAGGCTGACGGCATTCGTCGCAGCGAGCGGTTCGGCCGGCACCCTTGGCGCCGGCGACTATCTGAAGGACAAGCTGTCGGCCCGCATTGCGGTCGTGGAGCCGATTGAATGTCCGACGCTTCTCTATAACGGCTATGGCGAACACAACATCCAGGGCATCGGCGACAAGCACGTACCGCTCATTCACAACGTGACGAACAGCGATTTCGTCATCGCCGTCCCGGACGCCGCGACGGACGGGCTCAATGTCCTGTTCAACTCCGCGGAAGGTCAGCGCTATCTCTCGCAACGCAAAGGCGTGGACGCAGGCATCGTATCGGCGCTGCAGTATTTCGGCCTGTCGAGCATCTGCAACATGCTCGCCGCCATCAAGCTGGCGAAGTATCTCAACCTCAAAGAGCAGGATGTGATCGTCACGGTCGCAACCGATCCGGCCTCCATGTACGAGACCGAAAAGGCGCGAACGCTGCATAAGTTGGGATGGGACGGTGTCGACTCCGACGGCGCGGCGCAGCTGTGTGGCGCGCATCTGCAGAGCGTTGCCACCGACCATGTGCTGGAGACGGACGAGGTGGACCGCAACCGCATGTTCAATCTCGGCTACTACACCTGGGTCGAGCAGCAGGGCATTTCCGTTGCCGATTTCGACAAACGCCGCGACCAGTCATTCTGGCGCGGCCTTCACGACCTCATACCGATCTGGGACGAGTTGATCATGCGCTTCAACAAGGACACGCGATCGGCCGCCGCGTGAGGGGCGATGCCGGGAAGGGAGAGACGTTTGCACGATGGCTGAAGAAACACTCGTATTGCCCCACCTGGAGTTACGGCGGCGCACAGCCGAGCGCGACCGGGGCCTGCGCGAAAAAGTCATGTCGCTTGAGGAGGCGGCGTCGTTCGTCTCGGACGGCGATCATGTGGCCCTCGGTGGCTGCACCATGTCGCGTACGCCAACGGCAATGATCTGGGCGCTGGTCCGGGCGAAGAAGAAAAACCTCGTCGTTTCGCGCAGCATCATGTCGTCGGAAGGCGAGGTCCTGTACGGCTCGGGCATCAGTAATCACGTAATCACGAGCTGGTTCAGCCAGGGGATCGTGTGGGGTGTCTCCAAGGTCATGCGCCACTATACCGAGAGCGACGCGGCACGATTCGACGAATGGAGCCACATGTCGATTGGCCTGCGGTACCGGGCCGGCGCCATGGGCATTCCCTATATACCCGTGCGCTCGATGATCGGGTCGGGAGTCAATGAGCGCCTTGGTGATGAAGTGAAAGAGGTCACCTGCCCCTTTACCGGCGAACGCCTGCTGGCCCTGCCCGCGCTCAACCCCGACGTCGCCCTCATACACGTGCAACGGGCGGATGCCTACGGCAACGCCCAACTCGACGGGCTCCAGTTCATGGATATCGACATCGCCATGGCGGCCAACCGCGTGATCCTGACCACCGAGCAGATCGTTTCCAACGACAGCATCCGCCGCAGGCCGGACCACACCCGTATTCCCTTCTTCACGGTCGATGCGGTGGTCGAGGTGCCGTATGGCTCAGCTCCGCACGAGTGCTACGGCGTATACGAGCCTTTCTTCGACCACATGGATGCACTCGCCGACCAGACCAAGAAGGATCCTGAACGCGGCATCAAGAAATACATCGACGACTTCTACCATGGCCCGTCGGACTGGGCGGATTATCTCGACCAACTCGGGGCGGGGGCTCTCGTCGATGCAAGCCGGCGCGGACGGAGCATTTACAATGACTGAGCGCAAGAACTACACGGCATCCGAGCTGCTCGCGGTCATGAGTGGGCGCATCCTGAAGGACGGGCAGATTGTTTTTGCCGGTGTCGGCATTCCCCTGCTCGCCGCGACTCTGGCGCAGGGCGTCCATGCACCCGGCCTCACCATCTTGTTCGAAGGTGGCGTGATCGGGCCGTTCGTCGTGCCGGGCGAACTGCCGCCGTCAACGAACGAGCAACGCTGCACCCGACGCGCCAACATGGTGCTGCCGATCACCGATGTGCTGCTGCTGCTCCAGCGCGGTTACATTGATGTCGGGTTCATGGGCGGCGCGCAGATCGACCGCTACGGCAATCTCAACAGCTCCTATATCGGCGACCCGGAAAAACCGGCAATCCGCCTGCCGGGAACGGGCGGCGGCAACGATATCTCGAGCCTGACCCAGATGATTGTCGCCATGAAGCACGAAAAGCGCCGCTTCGTCGACAAGGTCGATTTCATCACCAGTCCGGGCTTCATCGACGGCGGTTCCAGCCGTACCGATAGCGGGCTGATTGCCGGCGGCATGTACCGGGTCGTTACGGACCTCGCCATTCTCGGTTTCGACGACGAGACCAGGGAGATGAAGGTGCTTGCGCTCCACCCGGGCGTTGATCCGGACGAGGTGCGCGATAACACCGGGTTCGACATTACCATCCCGGATCACGTCGGGCGCACCGAACCACCTCAGAGGGACGAACTCGCGGTGCTGCGAAATCTCGATCCGGACCGCCTGTACACCGCCTGACGCCGCACCAACACCACATCACACAGAGGGGACCCAAATGGCAAAGAACAAGACCGAATACGGCATCGCGATGCGCAACTTCCAGGCGTTCCCCGACCTGCCGGACGCGCAGCAGCTCATCGAGTACGGCGTGCGCATGGAGGAACTGGGATTTGAGTCCGTGTGGGTGTGGGATCACATCCTGCTCGGCGTCGATCCGCATTTCCCCATTATCGACGCGCTTTCCCTGCTCACCGCAGTAGCGGCGCGCACCGAGAAGATCAAGCTGGGCACAGGCATCCTCGTATTGCCGCTGCGTAATCCGCTTGTGCTTGCCAAGCAGCTTTCGAGCATGGACCAGATCTCCAAGGGCCGCCTCGTCCTCGGCATGGCGTCAGGCTGGTATAAGCGCGAGTTCGACGCCGTCGGGATCGATTTCCACAAGCGCGGCAAGATCATGGATCAAAACCTGGAGATCCTGCAGCGCCTGTGGACCGAGGACATGGTGTCAGGCGAGTTCCCGCCGCACAACATGCGCGAATCGGTCATGTTTCCCAAGCCGTACCAGAAGCCCCGCCCGCCAATCCTCATCGGCGGATACGTCGATGCGGTGCTGAAACGCGCCGCGCTTCGAGGCGATGGATGGCTGACATATTTCTATACGCCGGAGGGCTTTTCCGAAGACTGGGCGAAAATCCGCTCCTTTGCCGAGGAAGGCGGAAAAGACCCCGACACGCTTCAGTCGACCAACCAGCTCCCGATCATTGTCGGCGAACGCGACAAGGTCGAAGCCGACATGCTGGAGTGGCTCAACACCGAGTGGGACTTTGCAAGCTGGAGCAAATCGACGCCCGACAGCGCCATCATCGGCACAGTCGATGAATGCGTGGAGCAGTTGAAGGAACACCTCGACACCGGCATCGACCGGATCATTTTCGTTCCCTACCGCTATCAGGACGACCAGGTCGAACTGATCGCAAACGAAATACTGCCCAAGTTGCGGGCCGCATAGGGAACTCCTCTCGGGCCCTCATCCTATCGCAAATTCGTGTTCCGATCGCGGTGGATGAGGGCTCAACCAACCGTCACTATTCTGCCGCGGCCAATCGCAGCGAAACCGGCAAAACATCCGGTTCGCGTTCACGCATGTCCCGATCCCCGATCATGCCGTATAGCGTGTTGCGCAGCATGGGCGTCCGGCCCGCCGCCCGGATGGTTGCGATCAACCGGTCGGGTGTCATCTCCTGTCCGTGCACGGCACCGGCAGCGCGCGTGATGGACTCGTTCATAAGCGAGCCGCCGAGATCGTTGACGCCCGCGGACAGGCAACGCGCCGCCCCCTCTGCGCCGAGTTTCACCCACGAAGCCTGAATGTTGACGATCGCCGGGTCAAGCACCAGCCGCGCGACCGCATGCATCAGCACCGCCTCGCGCCACGTCGGCCCGCGCCGCGACTCGCCTTTGAGGTAGATCGGCGCTTCCATATGCACAAAGGGCAGCGGTACGAATTCGGTGAAGCCCTCGGTTTTTTCCTGAAGTGCCCGCACGCGCAGCAGATGCCGCGCCCAATGCCGGTAACCGTCGATATGTCCGAACATGATGGTTGCCGTCGAACGCAGGCCGACGCCATGCGCCGCTTCCATGACCTTGAGCCACTGGGCGGTATCGATCTTGTCGGCGCACAGGTCACGGCGCACCTCGTCATCGAGAATTTCGGCCGCCGTTCCCGGCAGGCTCGAAAGGCCGGCGTCGCGCAGCCCCGCCAGATACTCCTCAAGGGGCAGCCCGAGCGTTTCCGCGCCATGTGTGACCTCAAGCGGTGAAAAGGCGTGGACGTGAATATCCCGCGCCGCCGCCTTGACCGCCTTGACGATCGCCATATAGGTGTCGCCCGTGTAGCGCGCGCCGATACCGCCCTGCAGGCAGACCTCGCTGGCGCCCCGCTCCCAAGCCTCCGACGTTCTGCGCGCGATTTCCTCCAAGCTCAGATCGTAAGGTTTGTCGCGGTGACCCTGAGAAATACGGCCCTTGGAGAAGGCGCAGAACCGGCAGCCATAGGTACACAGGTTGGTGTAATTGATGTTGCGGTTGACGACGTAGGTGACCGTGTCGCCATTTCGCCGCCGCCGCAGGTCGTCGGCAGCTGACGCCACGTCGTCGAAGATCGCGCCGCGCGCCGTAAAGAGCCTGGCAATGGCGGTTTCATCCAGCCGCCCGTTGGCAACAGCATCGAGCGCGCGCGCGACGGCGCGATGACGAAGGTTTAGCGCCGGAGCCCGGGGTCCCCTGTCCGGTGGCGGAGTTGTCGATCCGGCCAACCAGTCCTCTTCCCTGGCAAGCCCTTCCGCATCTGCGTGTTCGAGGAGCGCGGTGTGAACGCGTGGCTCCACCCAATCCTGCGCGCTGCGCACATACTCAGGATAAAGCGCCAGGCGCTCAGTGAGGACGCGGCCTGCGCGATCTGTCTCCTCGGCCAGTTGGTCGAGATGGGGCCAGGGCGCTTCCGGATTGACATGGTCGGGCGTCACCGGCGATACGCCGCCCCAGTCGTTGATGCCGGCGCGCACGAGTTGCGCCAGCGCCCCGGCCCGCAGGTTCGGCGGCGCCTGAATGTTCATGTCGGGCCCGAAAATCAGCCGCGCAACCGCAATGGTCCAAACGTGCTCCTCGAGCGTCGGCTCTTCAGCCTGCGCCATACGGGTTCCGGGCTTGGCGCGAAAGTTCTGAATGATGATTTCCTGGATATGGCCGTAACGCTCATGGCACGCGCGGATCGCCAGCAGGGCCTCAATGCGTTCCGCCCGTGTCTCGCCAATCCCGATGAGCAGCCCGGTGGTGAAGGGTACGCGCGCGGCTCCCGCCGCCTCCAGCGTTGCCATCCGCACATGTGGGGCCTTGTCCGGAGAACCATGGTGCGCAAAGCCCTTCTGCATCAGCCTGGGGGAGACAGATTCAAGCATGATCCCCTGCGACACGGACACAGCGCGCAGGCGCGCCAACCAGTCTTCGTCCATGACGCCCGGATTGAGGTGCGGCAGCAATCCGGTCTCTTTCAATACAAGCCGTGCGGCACTCTCCAGATAGGACAACGTACTGTCATGTCCGAGTGCATTGAGAGCGTCGCGCGCCGCCCTGTAGCGCAATTCCGGTTTGTCGCCGAGCGTGAACAGGGCCTCCTTGCACCCCGCGGCAGCGCCAGCGCGCGCGATGTTCAACACGTCATCCTGGGAAAGATAGGCCTGTTCGATCTTCCCCGGTGTCTGTGCGAAGGTGCAGTAGTGGCACACGTCGCGGCAGAGTTTGGTCAGCGGGATGAAGACCTTTTTGGAAAAGCTGACCCGCTCGCCAAAACCGGCAAGCGTCCGCTCCTCGGCCATATCGCAGAGCCGGTCAAGATCGTTGCAATCGGTGAGTGCCAGAGCCTCGTCCGCGGCAAGCCCGTCGCCACGACGAACGGGCATGAGCGATGGTCTTTCGGAAACCGGATCGAAACCGCCGACTGCCCTGCCAAGCCGCCGCTCTTGCGCCAGAATGTCTGCGAATTCCGGCAAATGCGCAGCGCTTTTCTCCAGCCAGCGAAGATCCGATGCCGTGTCGACGTCGCGCGATATCGCGTCGGAGACATGCACCTGTGGCTCGAGACCGACCCGTCTCGCCGCTTGTCTGTGCTTTTCGAAACTGCCGGGTCCGAATGCGGGTGCAACGACACCGGGCGGCGCAAGCAACAGCGCATTCGTCCCGTCACCGTCGTCAGCGGGGACAATCGCCACGCCCTTGCCTTTCGCGCGAGCAACGAAGGCGTCGATGTCCGGGCCGGTCACCAGCGGCACATCACCGGGCAGAACGAGCATGGCGTCGGCACCGAGACCGTGAACCCGACGCGCGGCATTCGCGACCGCCGCGTTCAAGCCGGCGGCGCGCGCCTCGGAAATATGCCCGGCCCCATGTGCCCCCGCCAGGTCGGCCAGTTCACGATCCGCCGTCAGAACCAGGACGTGTTCGACGCTGCGCGCATCGCCAAGCGCCGAGACGACCCGGACCAGCATGCGGCGGACAAGCATCCCAAGTGCCTTCTCGGGGAGCACGCCGGCAAGCCGCCTTTTCGCCTGCAACAGCGGTTTCATCGGAACAACAGCGATAATGTCACTCATGCACACCTCACTCCCGGCACATCCTGGCCGGTGGAAATCTCGTCCGCGAATGCAAGGGCGGTCCGGGCAAGCCGCACCTTGTCTTCAAGGGTCGCCATCAAAGTGTTTTCAACCGCAGTGGCGACATGATCCGGGATTTTCTCGTCGGCGCTGTCCACCACAAACCCGTCGATCAGTCCGTCGTAATGACCGGCGATCGCGGCGTGGCGCGCCTCGATGCCCAACTCGCGCATGATCTTTGACATCGGTCCCTTGACCGCTTTCCCGTCCACCAGCGGAGAGATGGCGATGACCGGCGCCGTTGTTCCCGTAAGCAGCTGGCGCATTTCGCCGACGGCGAGCATGGGATCGATGCTGAGATAGGGATTGGAGGGACAGATGATCACGCAACGCAAATCCGGATCGCCCAGTGCCCGCGCGATATCGTGCTGGACATGTGCATTTTGCGCACCTTCAAACCGGATGGACCGAAGTTCCGGCTTGCATTTGCGCTCCACGAAGTAGTTCTGAAATGGCATCGATCCATTGTCGGTTTCAACGTGCGTGCGCACCGGGTCGTCGCTCATGGGAAGAACGCAAGCCGTGATGCCGAGGCGCGCACGAACGTCGGTTGTGATGGCACTCAAACTGTCTCCCGCGCGCAGGCGGCGGGTGCGTTCCACATGAAGTGCGAGATCGCGGTCGCCCAGCTGGAACCACGTTTCGCCGCCGATTGCCTTGAGGGAGTCCATGAAATTCCAAGTCTCGTCGGCGCGGCCCCAGCCGGTTTCGGGATTGGCGATGCCGGCAAGCGTATAGGTTACCGTGTCGACATCGGGCGATATGTGCAGGCCGAGATGCTTGAAGTCGTCGCCGGTGTTCACGGCAACAATGAGCCGCTCATCGGTAATGACCTTTGACAGGCCAAATGCCAGCTTCGCACCGCCAATGCCGCCGCACAGCGCGATCACTGTCCCGTTCTCGGGTCGGCCGGTCGCAGTCAACGGAACATGTCCTCAGCCTTGGGTCTGTTGATTGTGCGTGCGGGAGCAGGCGTTCCGCACGCAATGCCATGCACGAGAGCCGCAGGAATCGCCTCGGCGCCCTCACCCATCACGAGCGATGCGGCGGACGCAATGGTGTCGGCGGGACAAGTCATGGTGGTTTCCATGGCCCGGCCAAACAGATCGGGATTGCCCCGCTGATCATCGAGAGCTGCGACACCGGCGGCGCCGATGGCAATGCCGACTGTTCCCATACGCCATGCCCGTCCGACGCTGTCGGCGATGATCACGCCAAGATTGCACGACCAGTGGGCATCGAACTGTGCCTTGAGGGCTGCGGCGCTGGCATCGGGGTCGGCAGGCAGCAACAGAACCGTCTCTCCACCAGCTTGCCCCTCGACGTTCGAACGGTCGATACCCCCATTGGCCAGCACGTGCCCGAGACGGTGTTCGACAACGATCACACCGGGCTTGGCGCGTACCAACTCGTTGGACTCGCGCAGGATCAGTTCGACGTGACAGGGCTCTTTCTCAGATGTCCGAGCGAGCTCCACGGCCTCCGGGGACGGCTCCACGGTCGCAAGATCGACGAATCGACCCTCCGCCTTCGAAACGATCTTCTGCGCCACGACAAGGATGTCGTCGTCTACGGGCCGGAGGCCCTGAGCATCGACCGCGGCGATCAGGATGGCCGCAAGATCGTCTCCAGCCGCAATCAACGGCACGTTCTCGATGCCCATGACTGTGTATTGCGATGCCATTTCCAGGTTGCCTCTCAGGACCGCATTCTAGGTGTCGGCAATGCCGGTGATGCGGATGCCTGCACCATCCGCCTTATACCGCTTGTTGATGCCGATCAGAATTGAGGTCAACGCTTCCGCGGCAACGGAGTTCGCCAGCGGTCCACAGTGTATGCCCCGCATTCCGGCGGACCTGGCCAGTTCGACGACGATATCCCGGTCGGCCGGGTCATCGCCAAAGATCAGTATATCGCAGTCAACATGGCCGCCCTGCTTCAGTTTGTGGGCGGCCACATTGTGAAATGCCGAGACAAGCCGAGCATCATCGCCGAGCGCCTTGCGCGCCGCCAAGGCCGCCGAACCCGTATCGGGCAACTGCACTCTGGCGACCTTCGGCGGCGCCAACGGAACGGTCGTATCAACCACCAGCTTGCCGTTGACCGCACCGGCGATTTCCGCAAGCGTCGCACCTTGCGCACTGAAGGGAACGGTGAGCACAACGACGTCCGCCGCCCGGACCGCGTCTGCGTTGCTCCGCCCTTCGACCGATGTGCCCTCATCAACGGCTTGAAGCTCGTCCGCCGCCCGCGCCGCCTTGTCCGCGCTGCGCGAACCGATGATGATCCCGTAGCCCGCGCGCGCCCAGCGCCCGGCGAGTGCGTATCCGAGATTGCCGGTGCCGCCGATGACGGCAAGTGAAGGACGCTGCTTGTTCATTGATTCCTCTCGAATATCGCTTCCCCGCACGGACGCCCAACCATCCAAGGTCCGCATTCGGGAAATTCCATACCAGCATATCCCTTTGGGATAAAACAGAAAACGGATCAATTCATCCTATTATTAGTATAATAATATAAAACAGAAGAGTGCAGACTGAAAATGAAATTTGACCGCCTGCCGGCCATTCGCTTTTATGCACGGCCCGGACGCAGGCTGGCGGCAATGTGCCACAAAAATCCGGAGTGCAGCGGAGTCGCCGGAAGCTTCGTTGACAGCATCTTTATGTGCCTATTATACCGTTATTCTAAACTTAGTAACTCATTGGATGAATCATGAACCAGGCCCAGCGGCAGAAACTCCTCGACCTGATCGACGGCAAGCGCGATCACGCGGTCGATTTCCTCCAGACCCTTGTCAGGTTTCCGAGCGTGACCGGAGACGAAGGCCCCATCCAGGCGCACCTGAAGGACTATCTGGCGGACATCAACCTCGAAATCGACATGTGGGACATGGACGCGGAGGAAATCCAGAAACACCCGGCCGCCGCGGTTGTGACGGAGAGCTATGAAGGCCGCCCGAACATCGTCGCGACAAGAAAAGGCTCAGGCGGTGGCCGGTCGCTGCTGCTGAACGGTCACACCGACGTGATTCCGGAAGGCCCGCGCGAATCCTGGACCGACGATCCGTGGGAAGCGAAGATCCGCGACAACCGCATCTATGGCCGGGGCTCCTCCGACATGAAGAGCGGAGTCTCCTCGCAAATCCTCGCCGTCGAATATATCGAGGAAGCCGGTATCAGGCTGAAGGGGGACGTGCTGGTGAACCTGGTCGTGGACGAAGAAGTCTCAGGTCACGGCACCCTCGACACGGTCCTGCGCGGCTACAAGGCGGATGCCGCCATTTCCGGCGAGACCAGCACGCTCGCCGTGCAGCCGGCCTGCATCGGGCGCATCTGGTTCCAGATTCTCATTCGCGGCAAAAAGGCGGGGATCCAGACGCGATACGAGGGCGTGAACGCCATCGATCTCGGCTACAAGATCAAAGTCGCGATCGACGATCATGAGAAACACCGCCTTGAGACTGTATCGCACCCGCTCTACCCGCATATTCTGAGTACGCTGCCCTGCCTTGTCGGAACGATCGAGTCGGGGAGCTTTCCGAGCGCCTTCCCGGACACGTGTCTCCTCAAGGGATCGATCGCGACGGTCCCGGGCGAAGACCATGAGGGCGTCAAGAAGGCCTTCCTCGACCATATCGCGAAAGTGGCGCGCGGAGACGACTGGATGAAGGACAACCCGCCGGAAGTGACCTTTGGAAACAAGTTCGGCGGCCTCGATGCCGAGGCGGCGGACATCCCGGCCGATCATCCGATCGTCACCACGCTGGTCGACAGCTTCAGGGAGGTGACCGGCAAGGATCCCGAGATCAGCGGACGGCAGGGCGCCGCCGACACGAGATTCCTCATAAACAATGGCGACACGCCGACGGTAATCTTCGGACCCGGCCCGACGTCGGTCATGCACGCCAATGACGAATATGTCGACATCGACGACTACATGACCGCGATCAAGGTCTATGCCTTGAGCATCTGCGACTGGTGCGGCGTGGAGTAGACATGGCATCGTGGACGGCGTGATCTTGAATTCGCCGGAGACTCACGCCAACGTATAGGTTGAAATGCTGTAGTTCTTCAGTTCTTGAAGGTAGACAGCAGTCGACAGCAGACAGTCAGATATCGGGAGAGCGGAATGTCAGATGCCATACTGACAGGGCTTGCAAGCACGTATGCACAAATGCGCGCACCACGCTACGTTCAGGTTGCGTCGGCCCTGCGCCGCCGGATACAGGACGGTCGTTGGGCTGTCGGCGACAAGATTGCCACCCTCGAGGAACTCGAAAACGAGTTCAGCGTCGCCCGCGTTACGGTGCGCCAGGCGATCGAACTGCTGCAGGACGAAGGTTTGCTGAAGTCCCATCAGGGCAAGGGCACGTTCGTCATGAGGTCGCCGGAAAACGACAGGTGGCTTCACCTTGCAACTGACTGGGACTCCCTCATTGAACTGATCAGCGCCAACGTGCCCAAGTTCCTGGAGGTCGAGACGCCCAACGAATTGCATATCGGACCGGAGGATGGGCAGCCTGCCGAAGCCTATGAATTTTTCAGAAGCGTCCAGTTCAACGGCAACGAACCCTACGCGGTCGCAAACGTCCATGTTGCCAAACACATTCATGAGCGAAATCCGGCGGCATTCCGTTCGAAGGTCGCGCTCGCGGTCATCAACGAGATGGACGGTCTGAGGATCAGCCGCGCACGTCAGACACTGAGCATCGGTGCAGCGGACGTGGAGACCGCGCTGCAGCTTGAACTCCCCCTGAACGCCCCGACGGCGGAGGCGCATTGTGTCGTGACCGATGCCGACGGCATCGTGATTTACAGCGGCGACATCGTCTATCGCGGCGACAAGGTGAAGTTGAACATCGAGCTCCTGAACCGTTCGACCTAGCCTCTGGCGGCACAGGTCATCACACGCCATATTGCCCAACGCGGCATCACGCACTATGCTGGGATTGTTGTACTAACAATAGTACTAATTTGCATATGCATGGCAGTGATCACCCGCCAAAGAACGGTTTCGGGTCATGAAAAAACAGGGGGTTGGCGCACGGCTCGTCCGCAAGGAGGATGACCGCTATATGCGCGGACGCGGCGAGTTTGTCGGAGATATTCGGCGCTCGGGCATGAAGGATGCGGCCTTTGTGCGCAGTCCGGTAGCCCACGCCCGCGTCGTTTCCATCAACATTCCTGACGACATTCGCGAAAGCGTCGTCACCGTAGCGGACATGGCTGCCGTCAAACCGATCACAGCGGTCACCAGCCTGCCCGGCTTCAAGCCATCAAGCCAATCTGTTCTCGCGGAGGGGAAGGTGCGCCACGTCGGCGAAATGATCGCGCTCTGCATCGCACCGACGCGCGCCGAAGCAGAGGATCTGGTCGCGCAGGTGGAAGTCCAGTTCGAGGAACTGTCTCCGGTCCACGACATGCTGCAGGCACGTGAGAACGGCAGCCCCCTTGTCCACGAGGAATGGGGCGACAACATCTTCCTGGAAACGCTCGTCGACTACGATATGGCGGAGGCCGAGCGTGAAGCGGCCGTGAAAGTCACGCGCGAGTTCTCCACCGCACGCCAATGCATGAGCCCCATCGAGGGACGCGGTGCCATAGCGGAATGGGATCACCGGCTGGAGCAGCTCACGGTCCACTCATCCACACAGATGCCGCATATAGTCCGGTCAGGGCTGTCGGAATGCCTCGGGCTCGATCATGGACAGATCAGGGTGGTCGCACCCGATGTGGGCGGCGGTTTCGGATACAAGGGAATCCTGCTCCCCGAAGAGGTCTGTCTCGCTTGGGCCGCGATGCACTTCGGCCATCCGGTCCGCTGGCTGGAAGACCGGCGCGAAAACCTGACCGCATCCGCAAATTGCCGCGAGCATCATTACGTCATCACCGCCTACGCCGACAAGGAAGGCAAATTGTTGGGCCTCGATGCGGAGGCAACGGTGGATTCTGGCGCATACTCATCCTATCCGTTTGCCGCCTGCCTTGAGGCTGCGCAGGTCGCCAGCATATTGCCCGGTGTTTACGACTTCCCGCATTATCGCTGCCATACATTTTCCGCCTCCACCAACAAACCCCCGATCCTTCCCTATCGCGGTGTCGCACGTACCGGTGTGTGCTTCGCGATGGAGCTGATGATCGATGCGGTGGCGCGCGAACTCGACTTGGAACCGACAGATGTACGCCTGAAGAACCTCGTACGACCGGAACAGATGCCGTTCGACAATATTACCCAAAAGCACTTCGACTCCGGCGATTACCCGGAAGCGCTGCGCCGCGCCATCGATGCGATCGATCTGAATGCGCAGCGCAAGCGCCAGAAGAAGGGTGAGCCGGACGGGCGACTGATCGGAGTCGGCTTCGCCATGTATTGCGAGCAGGCCGCGCACGGCACGTCGGTCTATGCCGGTTGGGGCATTCCCATGGTTCCGGGACATGAGCAGGCGAATGCCCGCCTGACACCCGATGGCGGGCTGGAGCTGCGCATCGGCGCCCATTCGCACGGTCAGGGACTGGAAACGACACTGTCACAGGTCGGTTACGAAGTCCTCGGCATCCCGCACGACAAGATCAAGGTTGTGCATGGCGATACAGCCTATACCCCCTACTCGACCGGAACCTGGGGTTCGCGCTGCATGGTGATGTCCGGCGGCGCGGTGGCCGAAGCCTGCGACCAGCTTGCCGACCGCGCACGGAGCATCGCTGCGAAAATGCTGCAATGTAAACGTGAGGACGTCACGCTGAAGGATGGACGCGCGCACGGGCCTTCGGGTGAGCTGACCATCGAGCAAATCGCCCGCGTCTGGTACCGGCGCCCTCAGGATTTGCCGGACGACGTCGATCCTGCCGGTCTTGAGGTCACCGCCGGCTACAAGCCCGAACGCGACACCGGCACCTTCAGTTATGCGGCGCATGCCACGGTTGCCGCCGTTGATACATCGACGGGTGAGGTGGAGCTTCTCGACTACGTCATCGTCGAGGATGGCGGGGTCCTGGTGAACCCGATGATCGTCGACGGACAGATCTACGGCGGTGCCGCGCAGGGCATCGGAACAGCGCTTTATGAAGAGATGATCTTCGACAGTGAGGCACAGCCATTGGCATCGACGCTGTCGGACTATCTGCTTCCCGGCCCGACGGAAGTGCCTGCATTCCGTGTGTTCCATATGGAGACGCCGTCGCCATACACACGTTTCGGCGTCAAAGGTATTGGCGAGGGCGGAGCCATTGCCCCGCCCGCGGCAATCACCAATGCCATCAATGATGCGCTTAGAGGTGTCGGTGCGGAGTTGACCATGTCGCCGGTGACGCCGAGACGGATCGTCGAGGCCGTCGCCGCCGCACGCAAGGGCGCGGCAGCATGAAACCGGTTGCCTTCGACTATGCACGTCCGCGCAGCATCGCCGAAGCCCTGGAGACGCTCGATGCACAGCCGGGCGCCAAGATTCTCGCGGGCGGCCAGACCCTCGGGCCGATGCTCAACCTCAGGCTAGTCCAGCCGGATATGCTTATCGATATCACCCGGATTCCCGAGTTGACCGCCGTGCAGGAAACCGGCGACGGCGTCGCAATCGGTGCCTGCGTCACCCATGCGTCGATCGAAGACGGCGCAGTCACGGGTACCGCAAACGGATATCTCGACCGTGTTGCTTCGGGCATCGCCTACCGCGCCGTCCGCACCCGCGGCACGATCGGCGGCAGCCTGTCCCATGCGGATCCGGCGGCGGACTGGCTCGCCGCCCTGCTGGCGCTCGCAGCGGAACTGGAGATCGCCGGCGGATCCGGTATGCGCCGCGCGGCGCTGGACGACTTTGTCAAAGGCGCGATGGAAACCGCGCTCGGCACGGCCGAGCTGGTCGTGGCGATCCGCATCGCAAAGCGCGGGCCAAAAGCCCGGTACGGCTACCACAAGATTTGCCGCAAAACCGGCGAGTTTGCCGAAGCCATCGGCGCGGTAGCGACCGACCATGAGGCGGGATACTTCCGGCTGGTCGCGGCAGGAGGATCACACGCGCCAGTCGTGTTCACCGATCCGCGCGAGCTTTTCAAGGAAGCCGATCCGACGGACGCGCGAGGCTTCGACGTGGATATGGCCGCAAATGCTCTGGCCGATGCCGGTATGGCGGCGGACGACTATGATCTCAGTCTGCGGGCGATTGTCATGCAACGGGCCATTCAGGAGGCGGCAGGGCAATGACCCGTATCACGCTGACCGTGAACGGGACAAAGGTCACGCGCGAGGTCGCTCCCCGGACCAATCTCGCCGACTTTCTGCGTGAGGATCTCGTTCTGACCGGCACGCATGTGGGTTGCGAACACGGCATCTGCGGGGCCTGCACGGTCGTCATCGACGGCGAGATCGCAAGGTCCTGCATCACCTATGCGGTAACCTGCGACGGCGCGGAGATCCGCACAATCGAGGATTTCGACGACGATCCGTTGATGAAGAAGCTGCGCCACGCGTTTTCAGCCGAACACGCACTCCAGTGCGGTTATTGCACACCGGGCATGCTTGTCGCCGCGCGCGATCTCGTGCGCCGCGGTGCGGCGCGTGATGAAGACGCGATCCGTGTCGGCATGAGCGGGAACCTGTGCCGGTGCACCGGCTATGTGGGGATCGTCAAGGCCATCGCGGCGGTGGCCTGCGACCATGAAGTCTCCGAGAAGACGGCTGTGTCCGCCGATGCGCTGGGCCCCGCGCCCGGCCCCGCCGCGCAGGACAGTCTGCGCGAAACCCGGGGCAACGTGACGTCGCCTGCGCAAAAAGAACAGCGCGCGGCCCGGGCCGCGGCACCGACACTCGCAAGCCCGTCCGGCATGAACGTGCAGACCGGCGAGATTACCCAGGACGGCAGCTTTACCAAACTCACCCAGACGATCACCGTGAACCACCCGCGCGATGCCGTCTGGAACCTGATGGCGGACATCGAGAAGGTGGCAACCTGCATGCCGGGCGTTTCTCTGGATGGTCCGGCCCGGGACGGTCACGTGGACGGGCGCATGCTCGTCAAACTTGGTCCGATCAATGCCGATCTGAAGGGCGAAGCGGATGTAACACGCGATGCCGACAACTGGCGTGGCGTCATCGACGGCAAGGGCCGCGACGCACGCAGCGCTTCGCTGGCGCGCGGCCGCGTCGAATACGAACTCACCGAGACCGATGACGGCAAAGGCACGCTCATCGCCGTCTCGATCGCCTACTCGCTCGCTGGTCCGCTGGCGCAGTTCAGCCGCGGCGCAATCGTCCGCAATCTCGTCAACCGGCTGGCCGGCGCATTCGCGCAGAACCTTGAAGCGAAACTGGAGGGTCGCGACGTCGAACAGGGGGCGCAGGCGCTCAATGCCGGCTCGCTTGTTCTGTCCGTCCTTTGGGACCGGCTCCGGAGCTTCTTTACGCGTCTGTTCGGACGCAAACCGGGCTAGCCGCCGAGATAGGCCTGCTGCACCTTCTTGTTCTTGAGAAGCTGATTGCCTGTGCCGGTCAACGTCACCTCACCCGATTCCAGCACGTAGGAACGGTCGCACAGCTCCAGCGCGGCGAGCGCATTCTGTTCGACCATAACCACGGTCACGCCGTCCGCGCGAATCCGTTCGACGATATCGAATGTCTGCTCCACCAGATTTGGCGCCAGGCCGAGCGACGGTTCATCGAACAGAATGAGGCGTGGCCGTGACATAAGGGCCCGGCTGATCGCCAGCATCTGCTGTTCGCCGCCTGACAGCGTACCTGCCGCCTGGGTCCGACGCTCGTAAAGGATCGGGAAACGCTCAAAGATACCCTCCAGGTCCTTGGAAATCGCCTGCGCGTCATTGCGTAAAAAGCACCCCATCTCCAGGTTCTCGCGCACGGTCATGTAGGGAAAGATGCGCCGTCCCTCGGGACAATGGGCGATGCCCTTCTCCAGAACCGTGCGCGCCGAGGCACCGGTAATGTCCTCACCCTCAAACTCGATCCGCCCCGCCAGCGGCGCGAGCACGCCCGAAATCGCCTTCAGCGTCGTCGTCTTGCCCGCCCCATTTGCGCCGATCAGGGTTACGAGTTCACCCTGACGCACTTCCATGGTCAGGTCGCGGACCGCCATGACCTTGCCGTAGGCACAGGAGAGTCCGCCAACCTTAAGCACGTCTCTTTCCTTTCGTATGTGACTTGGTCTTGCGATGGCGTTCGCCGAGATAGGCACGGATAACGTCCGGATTCTTCTGAATCTCTGCGGGTGAGCCGTTGGCGATGATCGAACCATAGTTGAGCACCACCACTCGGTCGGAAACCCCCATCACCATCTTCATGTCATGTTCCACCAGGAGCACAGTGATGCCGAGCTTGCGAATCGCGCCCAGCATTTCCATGAAGCTGGCGGTCTCCGACGGATTCATGCCCGATACAGGTTCGTCAAGCAGCAGCAGGCTGGGACGTGCTGCCAGCGCAATGGCGACCTCGAGCAACCGCTGCTCTCCGTAAGGCAACGCGCTTCCCAGTTCGTTCGCGCGACCGCCGAGCCCGACGAAATCGAGCACTTCGCCCGCCTTCTCCCGCATCGCCCGCTCCTCCGAGCGCACACTCGGCAGGCCGAAAATAATCTCCAGGGCGGTCTGCTTCTGGCGGCGGTGCAACCCCATCAGAACGTTATCGAAAGCGGTCTGTCCGCCGAATACGCTGGTTTTCTGAAACGTGCGCACCACGCCCAGATCGGCGATCTGGTTGGGCTTCAATCCAACGAGATGGGCGCCGCGGTACGCGATGTTTCCGGCTGCGGGTTTCAGATAGCCGGTGATCGCATTGAAGGCGGTTGTCTTGCCCGCCCCGTTGGGGCCGATCAGACTCAAAACCTCGCCTTCATGCACGTCGAACGTCATGGAATTGATGGCAGTCAGGCCACCGAACCTGACCGTCAGCCCGTCGACGCTCAACGCCTTTTCCTGTACCGGTTGCCTGGCCATCAGTTCGCCGCCTCCCGCGCCGCGGCTGTCGGCGCCGGCGGGTTCTGTCCCCCTTTGCGCTGTCGCCACCAGCTTGAGAGCGCCGGAACGATGCCTTGAGGAAGAAAGTAGACGATGAGGATCATCAGGATGCCGTAAATGATCCATTGCACCTCCGGACCGGCTACGCCGCGCAAGGCTTCCGGCAGGATGCCGAAGATGATCCCTCCGACCACCGGGCCAAGCAAGGTTCCCTTCCCGCCGGTGATCACCATGATCACCATCGTCACCGTATAGATGAACAGGAACACGTCGGGGTCGACGATCCGCACGTAGTGGGTGTAGAGCCCTCCGGCGGCACCGGCCATGCCGGCGGATATAACGGTTGCGAGAACCAGGTACTTTGTGACGTCGACACCGACCGATGTCGCAAGCGGTTCATTTTCCCGAAGCGCAATCATGGCACGGCCGGCACGGGACTCCACGAGCCGGCGCACGATCACGAAACTCAAGACACAGAGCGCCAGTACCAGCCAGTAGTTGGGTTCCTTCTTGTAGAAGGTCAGCTCCCAAAGCCCCGGAATGCCGAGCGTGAGCGGCGGAATGTTGTTGAGCGCCATTGGACCTTCGGTCAAATCGACCCAGTTCAGTGAGACAAGGCGCACGACTTCCGCGAAGCTGATCGTGACAATCACAAAATAGGCGCCGCGCACCTTGAACGAGATCTTTCCGATCAGCCAGCCGCAGACGGCGGCAAAGACGATGCCGCACAGGAACGAAACCCAGACCGGCTTCGGCTCGAATACAAATGTGTAGGTGTCGGTCAGCTCAAGGTCGAAACCGAGGGATATGAGTGCGCTGGTATAGGCGCCAATCCCGAAAAACGCGACATGGCCGAGGCTGAGCTGCCCGGTATAGCCCAACAGCAGATTCAGGCTGATTGCGGCGATGATGAAAATGCCGGTCGTTATGAGAATGTGCAGATAGTAGAGGTTGCCGAGCCACAGCGGCACGCTGGCAAAGAGGAGCACAACCCCGACCTCGGTCAGCCGGCGGTTCATCCGATCCGCTCCTTCTGTGCGAACAGCCCCGTCGGGCGGAACAGCAGAATGATGATGATAAGCAGAAAGCCCATGGCGTCGCGGTATCCGGAGGAGATGTAACCCGCACCCAGTTCCTCCATGATCGCCAAGATAAAGCCGCCGATTGTCGCGCCGCCGACGCTGCCAAGGCCGCCCAGGATCACGATCGCGAAAGACTTCAGCGCAGCAAGGTCTCCCATGGTCGGATAGACCACGAAGATCGGGCCGAGCAGCGCGCCCGCCGCAGCCGCCAGGCCTGAGCCGATGGCGAAGGTGGCGATGTAGACCGTGTTGATGCGCACGCCCATGAGCGCCGCCGTCTCGGTATCCTGAAAAGTGGCGCGCATCGCCTTGCCAAGCTTGGTCCACTGGATCAGCGCATATGTGCCCGCAATGAGCGCGCAGGCGACGGCAAAGACGAACACCCGACTCCACGAGACCGATACCGCACCGATGACGAGCGGTTCTGCCGGGAACGGGTTGTCGATCGACTTGGCGATGCCGCTCCAGACAAACTGCTCCATGTTCTGCATCGCGATCCACGCACCGATCATGATCAGCATCGTGGTGTCGATGTCGGCGCCCCTCAGGGGCTTGAGCAGGATAAGCTCAATGAGCGCCCCGAGCGCGATGCCGAGCATGACAGCGAGAACGAGAGCAATAAAGAAGTTCGTATGCAGCGGCATGACGAACATGAACATCATGTAGGCGCCGAACGTGTAGAGCTCGCCGTGGGTGAAATTCACCACCCGCATGATGCCGAATATCAACGTCAACCCGATACCAAGCAAGGCATAGGTCCCGCCCAATATCATCGCGTTCAGAAAATGCTGGAGAAGTTGGTCCATGTCGGTGCCCCCCACACCGGACTGCCGTGCGGTGCCGAAACCACCGTGGCCGTCAATGATCGGAAAGTGGGTGCGCGGCGATGTTACGGCCACGCACCCGTTTTTCGCGTCAAAATGCTAGAGCTTCGAGACCTTGCCGTCCTTGATCGTCACAATATAGACGTTCGGGACGTTCTGGCCGCTTTCCTTGCCTGCCGGCCCCTGTTTGATGAACTCTATATTGCCGTTGATGCCCTTTACCTTGACGTCCCAAAGCGCCTTCTGAATGGCCTTCGGGTCGGCTTTGCCGGCGGCTTTGATGCCCTCGACGATTGTCATGACGCCGTCATATCCGCGGAAGCCCTCGGTCAGGCCTGCGAAGTTGTGGTCACGCTTGTTCCATTCTTCCACGAACCTCTTGGCGACTTCCGGATTCGGTGCGGTTTCCGGGAACCAGGGCGCGAAGAACAACAGATGGTTGCTGCCGTTGGCTGCTGCTCCGGCCTGAGCGATAAGCTGATCCGGCGACGATGACCCACCTGTGGTGATCACCCTGTGCTTGACCTGCTGCTCCTTTGCCTGCTTCAGCACGAGCGTGATTTGCTCGACACCCGTGGTGAGGAAAAGCGTGTCACCGCCCGACGCCTTCACTTTGGCCAACTGCGCGCTCAGATCAGTCGCCTTGGCGTCCATGGTCTCAATGACGCCGACCTCGATGCCCTTCTCCTTCAGCATTTTGGAGAACTCTTGCGCGGCGCCGAGGCCCCAGTCGTTGTTCACGACCAGGAAGTCCGCTTTCTTGATATCGAAATCGCCGACCTTGTTGCCGAAGGATATGGCTTCCATTTCGGATGTCGGACTGATGCGGAAAATCCAGGGATTCCCGGACTTCGTGATCTTGCCTGACGATGAAGTCTCGACGACCATCGGTACACCGTACTCCATCAGCTTCGGCATGACGGCGAGCGTGTAGGTCGAACTCCAGGCACCCATCATCACAGGCACCTTGTCGCCGACAATCAACTTTTCGGCCGTGGCGACGGCCTCTTTCGGGTTGCTCTTGTTGTCTTCGATGATCAGTTTGATCTTCTTGCCGAGCACGCCGCCGGATGCGTTGACTTCGTCCTCGGCGATTTTTGCACCTTGCACCACATAGTTGCCGGATGCGGCAACCGCTCCCGTGAGCGGTTGGGTTACACCTATATTGATTGTGTCTTGCGCCTGCGCCGGCAAGCTCACTGCGAGCAGCGCTGCTGCCGCCAACGCATATCTGCTGAATGTAGATATCATGGCGTCCTCCCTTGTCCGTGTTTCTTGTCCAATCCGATCTTTTTCTCACGCTTGCAGCGGCCCCGAGTTCAAGGCCTACGTCGCCTTCGACCCAATTGGTACTAATGATAGTAAAAGCAACAGAGTTGAGCGTAAAGCAAATTTCTCAACCCTCAAGTGCAAATTCCAGGCAGCGGCGTGCGAAAATTGTGCAAACTGGCTTTAGTCGGTTTTCTGGCGCGAATGGGTGCCGTGATGCATATGATCAAACCTGCCTGCCCCCCGTCTGCGCGTCATTGACCCGGTTCCCTATCACCATGCCGCATATCACATCGATCACCGCCATCCCCGTAGCCATCCCCCTGCGGACGCCGATGAAACTGGCGAGTGAAATGATCACGTCGGCGGAGAATCTCGTTGTTCAGGTTGTGGACAGCGACGGCGTCGAAGGTTGGGGTGAGGCGGCATCAGCGCCGACAATGACCGGAGAACTGCTTCCGGGAATGGTCGCCGCGGTCGAACGCTCGATTGCCCCGGCACTGATCGGTCGGCCGAGCGACGACCTGCGTCCTGCAAACAAGGCGTTACACGGTTCCATATACGCCAATCCGGGTGCAAAAGCCGCTGTCGACATCGCTCTGCATGACCTCGTCGGCAAACGCAAAACCCGTCCTGTTCACACGTTGCTCGGTGCCGCGGTGCATCGCGCATTTCCCGCTATTCGAATGATCGGCCCCGGCAAACCGGAGTCGTTTGTGCGAGACATCGAGCAAGCCCTCGCCGCGGGGTTCTCGCACTACAAGCTAAAGGTCGGAGCAAAAGTGCGCGATGACGTGGACAACGCGAACCTGCTAAGGCGGACAATCGGACCGCAGTGCCATTTGTCGGCGGATGCCAATATGGGGTGGGGTGTCACGGATGCGATTGAGTTTCTGGACTGTGTGAACGAACTGGATGTCACGTATCTGGAGCAACCAGTCGCCGAAGACGATCTTGAGGGCATGACGTCGATATCGCAGAAATCGGCAGTGCCGCTTTGCATCGACGAAGCACTGCATTCGCCATTGAGCATCGTCCGGCACGCGGATGCGGGCGCCGCCCGCGGCGCGGGCATAAAGCTCATAAAGCTCGCCGGATATTCGGGTGCGGCCGAAGCCGAACGGCTTTGCCGGGCATACGGATGGAATTCGACCTACGCGTCCAAAATCGCAGAGACGTCGGTCGGCGCGGCGGCCGTTCTGCATGCGGCAGCGTTGGCCGAAACCGTGGATTGGGGTGTCAGCATCACCAATCAGTATCTCGCCGATGATCTCGTTCAGCAGTCGATCCAAATAAACAAGGGCGTTGTCAAACTGCCTCGTGCCGATGGCTTGGGCGTGTCGATCGACACGCAGAAACTCAACCATTATCGGCTTGACGGCTGAACGCAATTCAGCAGCAACTGTCTGAACAATGCCAATCAGATGATTGCGCGAACAGGTTTTTTCCTTGACGCTGCCTGGAACAGGCTATTTGATTACCACTGGTAGTTAATTGCGCGTCTATGGTGAATAGAACGATAAGCGCGAAACGCAAAGGGAGGAATGGCAGATGCTGCGCGCCAGATTGATTGGGATTTTCGCGGTATTGGCAATACTGTTGCCGGCCAACGGTTCGGAGTCATTCGCGGCCGATGTGACATTGCGGTATGCCGGCACACTACCGGTGAAACACCATAACTCCGAAGGCCAGGAGATGTTCGCCAAACGGGTCGGCGAACTTACGAACGGCTCGGTTAAGGTTGAAGTTTACCCGGCCGGACAACTTTACAAGGCGCGCGAAATCCCGACCGCGATCGTGTCTGGCGGTGCGGATATGGGGTTTAATCTGACCAGCGTTTGGTCAACCGATCCGGTGTCCGAACTCAACGACGTTCCGTTCCTGTTCAAAGACGCCGAACATGCGGCAAAGGCCTGGGCCGCCGACGGCAAACTCTTCAAGGCATTTTCAGCGGAGATGGAAAAACGCGGCATGAAGACCGTGCACGTCATGTTTTTCGGTTCTCTGTTCGATTTCGGCAACAACAAGAAAAAGCTGGCGGCTGCAGGCGATTTCGACGACATGAAGATCCGCGGCTACGGCCGGCTGGCGGCAGAGGGATTGCGCGCGCTAGGCGCGTCGCCTGTTGTGATGTCACCCGGAGAGATGTACCTCGCAATTCAGCGCGGAACGATCGATGGTGCGATTACCGGCGTCACGTCTTTGAAGAGCCGAAAGATCTGGGAAGTCGTGGAGAACGCGACGATCACCGGCGCGACGTTCGGAGTGATGGCTGTCAACATTTCGAAGAAGAAGTGGGACAGCCTGACGCCCGAACAGCAGAAGGCGCTGATGACCGCCGGCGAGGAAGTGTTTCAGTGGTCAATCGAGACCAGCGCAGCACGCGACAAGGAAGCGACCGACTTCCTCAAATCGAACGGCGTAAATACCCTCGTCCTTTCGCCGGACCAAAAGGCAAAATGGAAAGAGCTGTTTGCACCGGCATACAAGGCGTGGGCGAGCCGTGCCAACGATGAGCAGAAGGCTCTTCATGCATGGGTCAAGTCGCTACAATAGAAGAGGACACGGCCAGCACCCGGAGTATCTGACCAGATGAAAAGGCTCATTACCCTTTTCGACCGGGGCGTTGCGACGTTAAGTGCCGCCGCCGCCGGATTGGCGGCGGCAATTCTGTTGGCGATCTTCCTGGTTGTTCAGCTCGAGGTTGTGCTGCGGTTCGTGTTCGAGAGACCGACGAGCTGGAGCCATGAAGTCAGCACGTTTGCGATATGCTGGGTCGGGTTTCTGGCAGCGGGCCACGTTCTTCGGCTTGGCCGTCATCTGGAAGTCGACGTGCTGACAAGCCGCATCTCAAGAAAGTCCCGCCTTATTCTCGGCACGACAACTGACGCCACCGCTTTCATTTTCTGCGCCTACGCCTGCTATATCGGGGTCAGATTCGTTGATATCGCCTTCCTGATGAAGGCGACCAGCGCTTCGGAGATCGATACCCCGCTCTGGATTCCGTATCTCGCGATTCCCATCGGTTTCGGGATTTTCGCGCTTGAGTTTCTTGCCCGATTGTTTTCGCGATGGGATCTCGTCGAACATCGCGACCCCGACTTCAAAGTGCTGACGGCGGACTAGCGCATCGTGGCCGGCGGAATTCTCATCGGGCTCCTGGCCTTCCTCGTGACCGGCATTCCGGTCGGGGTCGGGCTGGCGATCGTCGGCCTGGTGTCCGGCTATTTCGTCATTGGCGAGTCCAGTCTGCTCGGCCTCCCCTCCTCGCTCTTCGCCGGCATAACCTCCTTTCTCCTGATCGCCATTCCGCTGTTCATCTTGATGAGCGAGATTCTCCGCCGGGGCGGTGTCACCGAGCTCCTGTTCGAGACAATCACACGTTGGGTCGGCCATCTTCCCGGCGGGCTTGCGGTTTCGACAGTGCTCACGAGTGCAGTCGGGGCAAGCATCACAGGAAGCTCCGTGGCGAATGCGGCGAGCATGGCCATCGTCGCCGTGCCGCCGATGCTTGAACGCGGATATGAACGGCGTTTCACATACGGCCTCGTCGCGGCAAGCGGGACACTCGGCATCATGATTCCGCCATCGATCCCGATGTTGCTTTACGGCGAGATTACGGAAGAATCGATCGGGAAACTGTTCATTGCAGGTGTCATTCCCGGATTGTTGCTGACCGCGATGCTGGTGATTTATGCAGTGATCGTGTGCGTCCGCGGCGGGGTTTATCAGCCGATACCCAAATACAGCTGGTCGGAACGCTGGAAGTACACGTTCCGTGCGCTCCCGGCGCTGCTCCTGCCGGTCATCGTGGTTGGCGGAATTTACTCGGGCGTCTTTACACCAACCGAGGCTGCAGCCATCGGCGTCACATACGCGCTCATTCTCTCCATGGTTGTTTATCGGACCTTGAGTTGGAAGGACCTTATCCAAGCCTTCCGCGACTCCCTCATAACGTCTGCCATGATCCTGATGATCATTGCCGGCTCGCACGTGCTTGGTTCGGTGATGACCAAGATGCAACTCAGTCAGGATCTGCTGAGATTTGTCGCCGATTTGGACTTGTCACCGTGGGTCTTTATCGTTGCGACAATGGTCCTGCTGTTCTTTCTCGGCATGATACTGGAGGTCATATCGATCATCTTTATCGTCTTGCCGTTGCTCCACCCGATCATTCTTGAGTTGGGATTCGATCCCATCTGGTATGCCGTCATCTTCACATTGAACATGGAAATCGCGCTGATCACGCCACCGGTCGGGATGGTTCTCTACGTCATGACCGGAATGGTCCGACGTCCGATCACCGAAGTGATCCAGGGAGTGCTGCCGTTTGTCGGAGTGCTGGCCGTGTGCCTGCTCTTCCTGATTATCTTCCCGCAGCTCAGCCTTTGGCTTCCCGAAGTTCTAAGATTGTAAGGGGTCCGATTTTGTCTCTGGAATCAAATGCACGAAACGTTGTGCTCGCCCTGGCACGCACTGCCGGCGATGCCGGGGCGGCGGAAGACGTCGAAGGAGCTCTCTGGCACGTGACCCGCGTGCTGGCTTCACTTTTGGGAGATGGTTCGGCTGCAGCAGTGCCGGGAAACCTGCCCGAAGGCACAAAACCTCAGCGCGCGGCAACGGCGTTCATCAAGGTTCCTGACGGCCGGCATCATCTCATAACCGCACCTGTCAACTTCCTGCCGAAGCAGTACCACGAGCTGATTCCGATCACATTGGGGCATCCCGGACACGTTGCCAAAACGCGCCGCCCATTGCTTTTGAGGGACACGAGCCATCACGACGGCTTTGTAAAAATACTGCAGACGTTCAAGGCCGGATCGGCAGTTCAGGCGCCGATGCTCTGGCAGGACCGGTATCTGGGCACCTTGATTTGCGCGAGTTCGGTCCGCAACACATTTTCCGAAACCGACCTTGAGTCCATGCGCGCATTCGCAGGGCTCGCCGCCGCCGTCTGGAACGCTCATGACGGTGATGATTGGTTGAGCAGTATCGACTACGACACGCTTCCTGAGGGTTTGTATGGCGAATGAGCTGTTTGCGGTATGGATAGCATCAATGCGCGGTTTATCGGTTCGGCGCGAGCGGCTCCCATGGCGCGGCCTCTTCCCAAATCTCGGCCATGTCCAGCAGCAGTGAATCGGAGTTCATTGGCGCCACCAACTGAACTCCGACCGGATGCCCTCTGGAATCGAGTCCGGATGGAAGGCTTATTGCGGGAAGCCCCGCGGCATTCACGAAAGTCGTGTAAATCCCGCTATCTCTCGCCGATGCCGTAGCCCCCGCTATCGTCTTCGGGTACGGGTCGCCTCTCGGCCACAGCGCAACCGGCGCGGTGGGTGTAAGCAGCATATCCACATTCTCAAAGAGATCGCGAATACGCCACCGTATCTGCGCCATTTCCTTCAGGAGGTCGTCATAATCAACGGCCAATGTGACCAGACCCTTTTCTGCCAGGGCCGCCATAGGCCCGGTCACTTTATCTTGCCAGCCCGGATGATGGCTCACGACACGTGCGATCCCGACGGCGGCAAGATCAAGCAGCAGTTTGCTCATGTCATCAGGAACATAAGGCGCCTCGATTTCTTCGACAGTGTGCCCCAGGTTGGAGAGCGTCTCGATGGCACGACGCCAGCAGTCTTTGACATCTGCTTCGACCGGGTGTTCCCCAATCGCGCAAAATGCGCCGATCTTCAGTCTGCTTGCGTCCGAACGGCGCTCAGGCACCGAATCGCCAATGATATTGAACATCGCACGAGCGTCCTTCGCGGATCGCGCGAGAACGCCGATTGCCTGCATGTCAGCCGCAAGCATGGGAAACCCGAAGCGGCGCGGCACCCGGTTCACGGACGGCTTCAATCCAATACAACCCACGTGAGATGCGGGCCGCCGGGTCGACCCTCCCGCATCCGTGACGAGGGCCAGCGGTGCCATACCGGCCATGACGGCGGACGCGGCTCCGCCGCTCGACCCTCCCGAACTCATTTCCGGCGCCCAGGGGTTGCCAGTCGAACCGAAAACCCGGTTGTCGGTATATCCGGCAAGGGAGAATTCCGGAGTGTTCGTTTTGCCAAGTATTATCGCGCCAGAATCTTTGAGCCGGGTAACCGCGATATCGTCCATGACAGCGACGTGGTTTTCAAAAAGAAGGCTTCCCCATGTCGCCTTAAGGCCGGCAACGAAGAGGTTGTCTTTGACCGTCAAAGGGACACCGTCCAACACGCCCCGCTGATCGCCCTTGCGCCAGCGTTCCCTCGATTCGGCTGCCGCGCGGAGCGCCCCGTCGACATCCAGCGTCACGATTGCGTTGAGTGACGGGTTAGACTCTTCGATGCGTGCAAGACACGCTTCTGTCACCTGAACCGGGTGGCTCTCTCCTGACTGATAGCAGAGATTCAACTCCGTGGCGGTCCGCGACCAGAACTCTTGGCCGGGTGACATCAGTCGTCAAGCCATGCCACCGCGCGGATCGGACTGCCGGTGCCTCCGACGATTTTCAGCGGAAATCCGATAAACCTGAAACGGCCCTTGCCTACGAGTTTTTCCATATTGACCAGACCTTCCATGTGCGTGAAGCCCATATCCCGGCACACATGGTGGACCTCGAAATTCGTCCGTCCCGGTCGGCCCGGACTGACCGCCTCGACGCCGAACATGGTGATCTTCTTTTGTCCGAGCCACGTCGCGGACTCCTTTGTGAGTCCGGGAAAATCCGTCAGATATCCGGGCGTTCCGTATGCACGGCGGTAAAAGTCCATGTGCAGCAGGACCGTATCCTTCGGCCTGATATCGACGCCGGCAGCCCGTTCAGCGTCCTCAAGGTCGGCGACCGATATGTCGCTCTTGAGTTCCTTATGCGACAGATCGAGGCATACCGCTTCCGTGAAAAAGTTCTCCAGAGGCATCCGGTCGACCGAAAGTGCGTCGGGAGACGAGTCAAAATGCACGGGAGCATCAACATGGGTCCCCGCATGGTCTCCCATCGCGAGCGCCATGGTCGCGTTGGTAAATTTGTAGCCGTCCGCCTCACGGACCTCTTCGTGAGTGGCGTAGGTTGAAACAACGATGGAGGGATGATTTGGAAGGCGCGGCATCATATGAGAAATGCCGCGACTGAGGTCGATCAACTGCATATTTCGGTGCTCCCCGCGAATTAGTTACCAGCGGGAACCAATATAGATGGGCGCAGTTCAATCAGCAAGCAACCGCTTCAGATCCAGTCGGGAACCATAAAGAAACTCTTCCAGCGCAAACAGTTCCGTGGCACGCAGAAAACTCATTGGTGAGACGGATACATGGGGCGCATCGAATCCAAGCGTCCCAAATGTCTGCGTGAGGCCCGCGCGCACGGCATCCCCGTAGGCAGCGATTTGCGGAACCGGACCTGCCAGCGCAACGTGGTCTGGCGAAAGCGCGGCACAGATTGAGAAAAGATGCTGGCCCAGTTTGTGGCCCGCCATCCGGAACAGAGAGGTCACGTGCGGATCGCCTTCGCGTGCAGTGTCGATGGCTTGCGCCAGAACATCGGATTCAAAATGTGTAGCAAAATCATGGCGCGCCGGATCAGGCGGAACTCCATGGAGTTTACAGAGAATGGCGTAGCCCGATACTTCTGCCAGAAGTGGCGCCGTCTTCCCATCTCGTCCATCTGTGGTCGGAACATGCGCGATCAGCCGCTCGTCATGTTCAGCCCGGTGGGGGATACCCTCGATTATCCAGCTGGATCCCATTCCCATCGCAACGTAAACGAGCAAAGTCGTTTGCCCGTCGCGAAAATCCCTTGCATCTCGCTTGTGCGCCACGTTCAGCGCGTTGCCGAGAGTTTCCACTTGCACGGGAATCTTGAGACGTTCTTCAAGCGCGGACGCGAAGGGCGTTTGTGAGAGCGCGTTGAGTGAACTGATATTGATGAACCCGGTCTTGTGATTGACACTTCCCGCCATGACCGCGGCAATTCCCAGGATCCGGTGCTTCGCCGCATCGGCCGTCTTCCGCAGCTTTCTCGACTGACGCTCGATCGCGCCAGTTAGCGCGTCAAAATCCGTGACCGCATCGTCGGCCAGCGTGCCGGTAGCAACCGGCTTTCCGGAAAGGTCCAACAGCGTCAAGCTCTTGTCTGATACGGTCAGGCACGCGGCAAACACAAATCCGCCCTCCGGCCGGATGTTCAGTCCGATGTGTCTGCGCCCCGGCCGACCGTTCGACTCCCCGTCAGCATTCTCGACGACGAGTCCGCAGTCGATTGTTTCACGGGTGATACGGGAGACAGCCGCGTCCGTAAGGCCAACCTTCTGAGTGATTTCCTTGCGTGAGATTCCCGGCCACTGTTCGATACAACGCAGCACCTTGCTGCGATTAATGTCGCGAACGGTCCGCACCGTATTTGGAAAAGGTATCCGCTCCATATCACATCACAGATTATCGGATCGAAACCTATTTAGGTGGGCTTGGGACGTGACAAGCATGTGCATGACGATGCCGTTGTTTGGTCGGACGAAACAGTGTCACATAATCAAATTTACCTGCGCGTTCCGGTTTGCGCCAACGGAATCTACCTGCCTGATCCGCGTTCTCGCTTATCCCCGAAGGCCACGGTTACCCATGTCGCCAGTTCAACCGGGCGGCGTCGGCTGCCATCTTGGCGCACTGCTTCACCGAACCGCAATGCTAGGTCTTCATGCCCTGGATCGCAGCAGCCTCACGACCAACACCCTGACCGTCCGCCGCGGCCAACGTCGCAAGCACACGGTACATTCAGGGCCAAAGGATTTCGCCACCATGCTCCCTGATGGCGTCCAGATACTCGTCGGCGACTGGGCGGTCCGTCACCACTGTGTCGACCTCCGAAAAATCCAAGGCGCTCAGAGCACTACTCTTTGCGCCGAATTTGGAATGGTCGGCAAGCACCATCGCCTGCCGGCTGTGCTGTGCGATCTGGATCGAATGGGTCACAACTCGTACCGAACGGATTGCAGCAAACGCCTCGGTGAAGACGGCCGTGGCAGAGCTGCCCCCAATGAAGATCAACGAGTCCAGCTCAATGCACTTGAGCGCTCTCAGGGCGATCTGTCGCTTCTCCTCATGCAACCGCATAACCCGCCGCTCGACGATCTCCGTCGTCTGTGCGATCGCAGAAACGGCCCCTCCGAAAACGCGCTTGAGCTTTCCTTGTTGCTCCAGAAGCTTGAGATCGCGCCGAATGGTCATTTCCGAGACCTGAAGCTGCTTGGCAAGCCGCGACACATAAACCTCACGGCTCTCCCCCAGCAAACTCAGGATCTTCTCATGGCGCGTCTCTCCTAGACTCATCGGGTCCTCGATCTCGCGGTTGCTTGACACGTTGGCGGCGATGAACCGCTGACCACCGCCATTTGCCGAGGCGTTTCCATCTGCCGCAGATGCGTGCGACGTTTTCCGGGGGTCAATCTACTCCGCCCAGCGCCGCTCGAAGGCGTGGATGTCAGCGAATCCGATGACGTCACAGAAGGCCTTGAAGTCGTAAAGACGGGCTGCGCTGCCATTGGATACGCCGTGCTCGCAGAGCTGGCGGTAGGTGGCGTCGAGCGCGGCGGCGGCGGCCAGGAAGCCGGCGGCGGGATAGATCGCGATCTGGAAGCCGAGTTCGGCAAGCCGCTCGCGCGGCAGCACCGGCGTGGACCCGCCGTCGACCATGTTGGCGAGCAGGGGAAGATCGAAACGGCGGCCGATCTGCGCCAGTTCGTCCTCCGACTCCGGCGCCTCGATGAAGAGGATATCGGCACCGGCTTCCGCGTAGGCCTCCGCCCGGCGCAAGGCTTCATCAAGGCCGAGCGCAGTTCGCGCGTCCGTG
>JANQLP010000168.1 GCA_028280515.1 Hyphomicrobiales bacterium | reverse complement strand
GTAAAAGATCTGCGCACGGGCGTGGAGAGTTCCAACCCGAATGCGGTTCTCGACGGTGGTATCGACGCCTTCATCGAGGCGGCCCTCGCGCAGCGCGTGCATGGCGGCGAGGGCGAAGCGGTCACAGATCTGGATTAGACGACGGCGTCCATCTGACCGCGGTCCATGCGAACCGCATGCGTGGCGACCGGCGCTCGCCAGGCGTCAAGTCCTACTCCGCCGCTCTCGGCGATTTCGGTGAATTGTCGTCGTTGCCCTTTTCGACCTGCGTATTGGCCGGCCGGGTTTCCGGGCTGCTGCGCGTCCTGTCCCTGTCTTTCGCGCCGAGTTGCATGTCGGCAAGAGGTTCTTCCGCACGACGGGACTTGCCTTCGAAATAGGCGCCTTGTTCGATCGCGAGCGATTGATGGAACACGTCGCCTTCGACGTGGGAGTTCGACTGAAGCGTCACCCTGTGTCCGCGGACCGAACCGATGACGCGTCCGCGTACGATGACATCATCGGCCCCGACATTTCCCTCGACCAGCGCCTTGTCGCCCACAACCAGCGATGCGCACTTGACGTCTCCCTTGATTTCACCTTCAAGCTGCACCTCGCCTTTCGAGATGACATTGCCTTCCACGATCAG
This sequence comes from Hyphomicrobiales bacterium, assembly GCA_028280515.1. Lineage (GTDB taxonomy): Bacteria > Pseudomonadota > Alphaproteobacteria > Rhizobiales > Methyloligellaceae > UBA2767. The sequence continues at coordinate 21,331 of JANQLP010000168.1, read as the reverse complement.
GTCTTCTCCGATGATCGACGGGGCCATCTGGCTTGTACCTTTAAGTGGGTTTGTCAGTTTGAGCGGTGCAGCGGACGACGTGTCCGACGGGGGCTCGGGGCGCTTTTCCGTTTCCACGCGTTCCGTCGGTGCCGGTTTTTCATCGCCGCGATCCGGTTTTCTCGTGAACATGCAACTTATCCTCCAGCCGGCGGCGCAAGGACCGGGATGACCGTCAGGCGTCTGGCTCCGCACTGCCGCTGATGTGCAAAAACCAGACGACGTGGACCGCGCCGCCTGCTACGCGAACACCCATGCTGCTTGGCGCTGGTAACGAATTCCCCAATCCGGCCCCTAACCGCGTCATTCGAGAATAGCCAGTTGACCGTTCATTGTCATGGGGATTCTCGGAGGTGAATCCGGTATTCACGCAATGTTTCTAAAATACGTTACGACTACCCGTTAAGCGATTGAACAGATTGAAGAACATCTTCTGCGTGACCCGGCACTTTCACTTTACGCCAAACCTTCACCAGCGTGCCATCCTTGCCGACGAGGAACGTTGAGCGCTCGACCCCCATGTATTGGCGGCCATACATGCTCTTGCTGACCCATACGCCATAGGCTTGTGCGGCGCTCTTCTCGGTATCTGCCGCAAGCTCCACGTTCAGGTTGTGCTTCGTCTTGAACTTCTGGTGGCTTTTGACCGTGTCAGGCGAGACGCCGATGACCCGGACGCCGAGTTTGGCGAATTCGGGAGCGAGTTCGGTGAACGCGATCGCTTCCTTGGTGCAGCCGCTGGTATCGTCCTTCGGGTAAAAATACACCACGACCGGGCTGCCCTGGAGGTCGCTCAACCGGATCGTTCCGCCTTCGTCGCCTTCCAGTTCGAAATCCGGCGCCTTATCTCCTTCATCAACCATCTGAATTTCGCCTTCCTTTTGTCGATTTTTGCAGCTACGCGAGAAGGTACTCCGACCTGCCATAGCCATTGGATTTTGAAGTAATAAGATTAAGGGGGACAGGTCGTAAAGTTCATATTCGTGTGGCATCGGCATGTGCAAAAATGGGCGGCAATCGGGGCGCTCTTGCGATGTCGGGACGGCGCAACTCAGTCCGCACGAATTGGAGGGCTTTGCGGCTGGTGGCGGGAATGCAGTGGCATGGCCGCGCCGTGAACAAGAAGACGTTCCCGGGTTCGATGGAATATGGCGCGTGATCTAATCAAACTGACGAAAAAAGGACGGGCTCTGGTCGAGCTTCACGCCCAGAAGGGCCGTGATCTCGTGCGCCACATTCCCGAACCGGTCCAGGTTGGATTGGGTCACCTGTCGCGTCGCTCCCTCGTTCTGACGCTTGAGATCTTTGCCGGGCTTTTCGTCGTCGGTTCGGTGGTGCTCGCGCTCGCATACGGACGTCTGAACCAGGGACCAATGTCGCTGTCGTCGCTCGTTCCGGTGATGGAAGACGCCATAAACCGCGAGATTGCCGATCTCGAGGTCAAGATTGATGACGCGATTATCCAGCGCGCCAAAGAGGGCCCCGGAGTCAATTTCCGGCTGCGGAACATCCGCCTGATCGACAACCAGGGTGCGGTGGTGGCGCAAGCCCCGCTGGCTGCGATCGGCCTGAGCGGCCGCGCTCTGCTGTCCGGACGCATCGCGCCGGGAAGCGTCGACTTCATCGGGCCACGCCTGCTGCTGTTCCATACGGATGAAAGTGGATTGTCTCTGTCCTTTTCGCGCGCTGACACGGCAAGCGCGGCGCCGCCGCCCGCGGGCGGTGCGGGGCAGACGCCTGCGCAACCGGGGCCAGACGCTTCCGGGACCTCCGCGGCGGTCAAGCCCGGTATGCCGATTGTCGGATCGGGAAAGGAAATAAACATTACGCGCACGGTCACGGCGGCGTTCGATCAGGCGCGCAAGCGGAAAACGGCGACTTCCTTCCTCACGCGATTCGGCGTTCGAGATGCGGTCGTCGTTTTTGACCGCGAAGGCACACAGAGTTTCTGGCAGGTTCCGGATTTCGCCATCGATCTCGATCACGGCAAGCGACGCAGCATCATTCTCGGCCAGGGTGAGATATCGTCTGTCAGCGGTCCGTGGAAGTTCAACTTCCGCACGGAACAGTCCTCACGACGGCAGCTATTGACGTTTTCCGCGCTGATCGAGGACATGATTCCGGCCGGCATCGCGGCCAATTTCCCCGGCTTCACGGCGCTGGAATCTCTGGAACTTCCGGTGTCCGCGGACACGAGTATCGAACTCTCGACGTCCGGCGAGCTGCTGGGAGCCGAGGCAAAGCTGAATGTGGCGGCCGGCCGGATCGTCATGCCCTGGGATCGAAAACGCCCGATGCAGATCGACAGGGGCGAGCTGCACGTGCGTTACGACGCCAAGCAAAACCGTATCGAGATTTTCCCGTCCAAACTCGTTTGGGGGGAGAGCCACGCCACCGTGTCGGGTTCGATCAAGGCGGAAACCGATTCGAACGGGAATTCCGTGTGGGCATTTGATCTGAAGGCCGATGACGCCGTCTTCGGTGCAACGGAGTTCGGCCTCGGCCAGGCGAAGGTCAAGCGTTGGTTGGCGCAGGGCACCTACGACGACAAGGCCGGCCGGACGATGTTGCAGAACTTCATGCTGGAGATGGAGAACGGGTCGATTACGTTTGCCGGCTCGATTGTCGATGCGCCGGGATCACCGGAAGTCAAGCTCGCCGGCGACATCAGTTCGATGTCGCTGGAAACGCTGAAACAGATTTGGCCGAAGTTCGTTGCCGGCGGTGCCCGCGAATGGGTTGGCGAGCGTGTGACGGCGGGCCATGTCTCCGGAGGGTCGTTCGTGATCGATCTGGCTGCAGGTGAGCTGGCGAAGATCGAACAGGGTGGAGACGTGGCTGATGCTGCTGTTCTTCTCGACGTTGCCGCGACGGGTCTTGAGATCCATTACATCCCGCGGATGCCGCCGGTTCAAACGAGCGATGCCACATTGCGCATCAGGGGTCGCCGGATGGCGATGGATGTGCCCGATGGCTGGGTCGTTCTGCCCACCGGGCGGAAGGTATCGCTGGGCGATGGGACCTTCATCATCGATGACCTGCGTCCGGACCCCCAGATGGGCGAGATCGCCTTCGCCTCCAAGGGCGCAGCCGCGGCGGTGCTGGAATTGCTGGATCACGAGCCGTTGGGATACGTCACCGAAGCCGGGCTTCAGGCGAAGGATATTGCCGGAAACACCTCGGGTCGCTTCCGGATTCAGCTGCCACTCATCAAGGATCTGGAGTTCGAACACATTACCCTGCAGGGGCAGACCGACCTGCGCGATGCCGTCTCCGACAACGCGTTCGGGGGCAAGAAATTGAGCGACGGTACAATTACATTCAACGTCTCGGAAAAAGCGATCGAGGCACGCGGGGACATTGTGCTGAACGGCGTACCGGCAGTCCTGTCGTGGCAACGCTTCTTCGACGCGCCGGCTGAAAAGCAGCCGGATCTGCGGGTGAGTGCCGTGCTCGATGAAGAGGCGCGTGCGAAGTTCGGTCTCGATATCAACCACATGCTGCGTGGGCCGGTTCCGACTGTGGTCTCTGTTGAACAGGCCCCGTCAACGCCCGAAAGGCCCAAGAAGGTCCGCCTCCAGGCTGATCTTCGCGACGCGGAACTTGTTCTTGCCAATGTCGGGTGGAGCAAACCGCGCGGCAAGGCCGCGGTGCTGAGCTTCGACCTGGGCAAGGGCGTAGAGGGCAACACCGAGCTTCAGAACTTCCGGATTGTCGGCGACGATATCGCAATCGACGGATGGATTTCTCTGGGCGCCGATGAATCGCCCAACGCGTTCTTCTTTCCCGATTTCTCTTTCAATGTGATCACGCATCTGGAGGTCAAAGGGCAATTGCGCGAGGACAATGTCTGGGAAGTCCAGGCGAATGGCCCGACATATGATGGCCGCCAGTTCTTCCGCTCGCTGTTCTCGGCCGGGCAGCTTTCCGAAGACCCGGAAGCCGGGACCAGCAATCTCGGCCTCGATCTGACCGCTCGCGTGGGGACGATCGTCGGCTTTTTCGATACGACCGCCAAGGACGTTTCCATCGATCTGGCCAAACGGGACGGCCGCCTCGTCAAATTGCAGACGAGAGGGCAGCTCGACGGCGCATCGCCGATTGCCGTGCAACTGGTCGATGGGGGGCAGGGCGAACGCGTGCTTCTTGCCGAGAGCGAGGACGCCGGCTCTGCGTTTCGGCTGATCGGGTTCTATCCGCGAATGGAAGGCGGACAGGCCTCCCTGAGGGTCGCGCTGGACGCGCAAGGGCGGGCCGAGAAACGCGGCACCCTGTGGGCGCGCGACTTTGCGATTCTCGGCGACAAGGTTGTGTCGGAAGTGATTTCGAATGCCGGTGACGATCCGGGCGTCTCCTTCAACGCGCAAGGCCGTCGGGAGCGCGTCGCGCGCCGCCAGCGTATTCCCTTCAACCAGCTTGAGGTTCCCTTCTCGGTCGGTCGCGGTCAATTCGTGCTGCACGATTCATACATCAACGGCCCGCAACTGGGAGCGACGCTGCGGGGCACCGTGAACTACAAGACTAAATATGTGGATCTTGGCGGAACCTTCGTGCCTCTTTATGGGCTGAACTCGGCGTTCGGTTCGATTCCGATCCTCGGCAACCTTCTGGTCGGCCGGCGCGGCGAGGGTGTGCTTGGCATCACCTATGCGGTGAAGGGCCCCGCCGCCGATCCGCGTGTGCGGGTTAATCCGATGTCGATGGTCGCGCCGGGCATCTTCCGCCAGATCTTCGAGTTCTCCGGAGGTCCGCCGACCGCCATCGCGCAACCGCCAATACCGGGCACGCCGCCCCAGCCGGCCAGGCCGTTTGATCCCGACCGGTTCGGCTCCTCCAACTGACGACGTCCCGTTGGCGAAGCGGGTGGAGCCGGCTCAGGCCGGGCGGATGAGGACGTGACGTTTCTTCCCGAATGACAGCTTGATCGCGCCGTCCTCAACCAGGTCGGCCTCGCCAACCTCGTGCTTGGGGTCCGTCACGCGGACGCCGTTGACGGCGATCGCATTGTTCGACACCGCGCGCCGCGCTTCGCCATTGGTGGCCGCGAGGCCCGCTTCGACGGCGAGGGTGAGGATGCCGATACCTTCCCTGAGCTTTGCCGGATCGATGTCGAGCGTCGGCAGGCCGTCGGCGAGCGTGCCCTGTTCGAAAGTCTGCCGCGCGGTCTCGGCCGCCTGCGCGGCCGCCGCGTCGCCATGCGCGAGCCGCGTCGCTTCGGTGGCGAGTGTCTTCTTGGCCTCGTTGAGCTCGGCGCCCTGCAGCATCTCGAGCTTCGCGATCTCGCCGAGCGGAAGTTCGGTGAAGAGTTTGAGGAACCGGCCAACGTCGGCGTCTTCGGTATTGCGCCAGTATTGCCAGTAGTCGTAAGGCGACAGCATATCGGCGTTGAGCCACACCGCTCCGTCGGCGGTCTTGCCCATCTTGGCGCCGGACGCGGTTGTCAGAAGGGCGGTCGTCAGTCCGTAGAGTTCCGCGCCGTCGACGCGCCGCGAGAGTTCGATGCCGTTGACGATGTTGCCCCACTGGTCGGATCCGCCCATCTGCAGCGTGCAGTCGAAACGGCGGTGCAGTTCCAGGAAGTCATAGGCCTGCAGGATCATGTAGTTGAATTCGAGGAAGGTGAGGGGCTGCTCACGCTCGAGCCGCGTCTTGACCGAGTCGAAACTCAGCATCCGGTTGACCGTGAAATGCCGGCCATAGTCGCGCAGGAAACTGATGTAGCTGAGTTCATCCAGCCAGTCGGCATTGTTGACCATCAGGGCATCGGTCGGACCGTCGCCGAATGTCAGGAATCTGGTGAACACGTCGCGGATGCCGGCCATGTTGGCGGCAATATCCGCGTCGGTCAGGAGCTGGCGGGACTCATCCTTGCCCGAAGGATCGCCGACCTTCGTGGTGCCGCCGCCCATCAGCACGATGGGCTTGTGCCCGGCCTGCTGCAGCTTGCGCAGCATCATGATGCCGAGAAGGCTTCCGACATGGAGGCTCGGAGCCGTGCAATCGAACCCGATATAGGCGCAGACGGGGCCCTTCGCAGTGGTCGCATCGAGCGCTTCGTCGTCGGTACATTGGTGAATGTAGCCGCGTTCGGAGAGTGTTCTCAGGAAATCCGATTTGTATGCGGTCATCGCGCGGGGCCTGTGGGTGGTTCAATCTGTTTTGCGATGATTCGAGCGGTCATCTGGCCATGTATCAGGTTTGATCGGGAATTGCACTTTTCGCGGCAATTCGGCTGGCGCGCCGTTCGTTCGCCGGGTCAGGTGAGGTACGTCTTCGGCGCCCGAACCAACATGGCCGCGACGCTTCCGCCGGACCCTGAGATCGACGGCGATCAGGCTGCGGAATCCTCGCGCTTGTCCAGGCGCTTGTCGAGGTAGGTGTCGATATACGTCATCAGCTCTTCGACTTCGTTCTCGAAAAAGTGGTTGGCCTTGGGCACGACCTGATGATCGATGACCACGCCTTTCTGAGTCTTCAGCCTTTCAACCAGGCTGGCGACGGCTTCGGTTGACACCACCCGGTCTTCCGCGCCGTTGATCATGAGGCCGGAGGAGGGACACGGTGCAAGGAAGCTGAAGTCATAGAGGTTCGCGGGCGGGGCGACGGAGATGAACCCTTCGATCTCCGGACGGCGCATCAGAAGCTGCATCGAAATCCAGGACCCGAAGGAAACGCCGGCGATCCAGCAGAACTTGGAGTCCGGATTGTAGCCCTGCATCCAGTCGAGCGCGGTCGCCGCATCGGACAACTCGCCGGGCCCGTTGTCGAACAGGCCCTGGCTGCGTCCGACGCCACGGAAGTTGAAGCGCAACACCGAGAACTTGCGGCGCACGAACGTGTAGTAGAGCTGATACACGATCTGGTTGTTCATGGTCCCGCCGAACTGCGGGTGTGGGTGCAGGATGATGGCCACGGGCGCGTCAGGTGCGGGCTCGTGATGGTAGCGGGCCTCAATTCGTCCTGCCGGTCCGCTAATAATGACTTCAGGCATGGAACCCCGGTGACTTAATAACTCTAACGGGCGGCCTTACCGACCGGCGCCGACCAAGGTGGTGAGGACGAAATCCGCGCGAAACGACTCTCGCAGTTCCCGTGCGCTGGAGAATACTTGACTCCAGTACTCAGGAATTTTATAAACCACCTTAGATTTAGAATTGTTCAAAACAACAGACTCTCAGCCGCTGACACCTGCCTGCGACGGCGCTTCATAGCACAGGCATGGGGGGCCGATGCAAGGGGTCAGAAGCAAAGGGTGAACGGTTTGCGTTCGGTAGGCAGATGCAACTGAGTTCCAAAGGCCGATACGCCGTAATGGCGATGGCTGATCTGGCCCGACATTCGGATGGCAACGCCGTTCGGCTTGCCGCCATTTCGGAGCGGCAGCAACTCTCCCTCGCATACCTGGAACAACTGTTCGTCAAGCTGCGGCGCGCGGGGCTTGTCGAGAGTATGCGCGGCCCCGGCGGCGGATACCGGCTGGCGCACGATGCTCATGAGATTATGATCTCGGCGATCATGGAGGCTGTCGAGGAACCGGTGAAGATGACCCGCTGCCACCTCGACGACAGCATCGGCTGCGTCGGTGACAACCGCTGCCTGACCCATGATCTGTGGCGCGCGCTCGGTGATCATATCGTCCTGTTTCTCGGAGGCGTGTCTCTTGGTGACGTGGTCGACAACGCGACGGCCAAGGAGATGGCGCAACAGGCGGTGGCGCGCGCATCGGAGAATATCGAGAACGGGAGGCCGCGGCGCGCGGCCAGCGGCCGATGAGCGAGCGCGTCTATCTCGATTACAATGCGACCGCGCCGCTGCGTCCCGAAGTCCGGGCAGCGATGACGGACGCCTTTTCCGTGTTCGGCAACCCGTCATCCGTTCATGAGGAGGGCCGCAAGGCGCGGGCAGCGGTTGAACGCGCCAGGGCGCAGGTCGCCGCACTTGCCGGGTGTGAGCCGGGCGAAGTGGTCTTTACCAGCGGCGCAAGTGAAGCCAATCAGACCGTCATGAACGCCGGCTGGGACTTTATCGCGGTTTCGGCCATGGAGCATGAGTCCGTTCTGTCTGCCGCGCACAAGACTGTCGGGCAGAGATGTGACCGTGTGAACGAGATTCCGGCCTTCATGGACGGTCAGGTCGCTTGCCCGGAGTTCGAACGCACCAGGGACGGTTACGCCCGCACGGGATCGGGATTCTCGAACCCTCTCGTGTCGGTGCAAATGGCCAATGGAGAAACCGGCGTTGTCCAGCCTGTCGACCGCATCGTCGAGATTGCATTTGAGCAGGGTTATTGCGTGCACACGGACGCTGTGCAGGCGGCCGGACGTATCCCGGTTGATTTCGCGGAGCTGAATGTCGACTTCATGTCGCTTTCGGCGCACAAGATCGGTGGCCCGAAAGGCGTTGGCGCGCTCATTGTTCGACGCGGCCGCAAGGTTCCCTCCCTGATGCACGGGGGCGGACAGGAAACGGGCCGCCGTGCCGGCACGGAGAACGTTCCCGGGATCGTCGGATTTGGTGCCGCCGCGGAATGCGCATTGCGCGATCTCGACCGGTCGGATGAGTTGCGCCGCATGCGCGACCGGCTGGAGCACGAGGCATCCGCAATGTCGGGTACGGTCAACGTGTTCTCGGCGACGCCCGACCGCCTGCCAAACACTTCAGCGATTGCCCTGTCTGGGAGCAAGGCCGAGACGCTGGTCATAGCGCTTGACCTAGCCGGTATCGCGGTGAGCGCGGGCTCCGCCTGTTCTTCAGGCAAGGTTTCGAGAAGTCACGTTCTTGAGGCGGTCAATGCGCCGCCGGAGCTGATCGACTCAACCATCCGGGTGAGCATGGGTTGGGACACGCAGGTGAGCGATGTCGACCGGTTCCTTGATGCCTGGGCCGACATTGTGAAGCAGCATGACGAACGCCGGGATGTTGCGTGATCCAATCGCTGAACCGGCAAGTATAGATTTGAAAGGAAGAGGCAGGACCAGCTAATGCCAGCAGTTCAAGAAACGGTCGAGCAAGTTCGAGAAATCGACGTCGACAAGTACAAGTACGGGTTTGAAACCGACATCGAGACGGTCAAGGCGCCCAAGGGTCTGAACGAGGACATTGTCCGGTTCATTTCCGAGAAAAAGAGCGAACCGGAGTGGATGCTCGAATGGCGTCTGGGTGCATTCAAGCGCTGGCTCACGATGGATGAGCCGAAATGGTCGCGTGTGCATTATCCCAAGATCGATTTTCAGGATCTCTACTACTATGCGGCGCCGAAATCGACCGAAGGCCCGAAGAGCCTGGACGAGGTCGATCCTGAGCTGCTTGAGACCTACGCAAAGCTCGGCATCCCATTGAAAGAGCAGGAGATTCTGGCTGGCGTGCGCAAGCAGGGCGAGCCGAGCCATCTTGATGAAGAGGCCGGCATTGCCGGCGGTGAATACGGCTCCGGCAAGGTGGCCATCGACGCTGTGTTCGACTCCGTTTCTGTCGTGACCACGTTTAAGGAAGAGCTCGCCAAGGCGGGCGTGATCTTCTGTTCGATCTCCGAGGCGGTCCGCGAACATCCCGAGCTCGTAAAAAAGTACCTTGGTTCGGTGGTTCCCACCTCGGACAACTTCTATGCGACGCTGAATTCCGCAGTGTTTTCGGATGGCAGTTTCGTCTATGTGCCGGAAGGCGTGCGCTGTCCGATGGAACTCTCGACCTATTTCCGCATCAACGAGAAGGACACGGGGCAGTTCGAGCGCACGCTCATCATCGCCGACAAGGGCTCTTATGTGAGCTATCTGGAAGGCTGCACGGCGCCGATGCGCGACGAGAACCAGCTTCATGCGGCCGTGGTCGAGCTGATCGCCCTGGACGACGCGGAGATCAAATACTCGACGGTGCAGAACTGGTATCCGGGCGACAAGGAAGGCAAGGGCGGTGTCTACAACTTCGTGACGAAGCGTGGCGACTGCCGCGGCAAGAACTCGAAGATCTCGTGGACGCAGGTGGAAACCGGTTCGGCGATCACCTGGAAGTATCCGAGCTGCATCCTGCGCGGTGACAATTCGGTCGGTGAGTTCTACTCGATCGCGATCTCCAACGGCTATCAGCAGGTGGACTCCGGAACCAAGATGATCCACCTGGGCAAGAACACCACAAGCCGGATCATCTCCAAGGGTATCGCCGCGGGGCATTCCGACAATACCTATCGCGGGCTCGTTTCGGCGCATCGCAAGGCGACCGGTGCGCGGAACTTCACAGCGTGCGACTCGCTGTTGATCGGCGACAAGTGTGGGGCCCATACGATCCCCTACATCGAGGCGAAGAACTCCTCCGCGATGTTCGAGCACGAGGCGACGACATCGAAGATCTCCGAGGATCAACTGTTCTACTGTCAGGCCCGCGGCATGAACGAAGAAGAGGCGGTGGCGCTGATCGTCAACGGTTTCGTGCGCGATGTGATCCAGAAGCTGCCCATGGAGTTTATGGCGGAAACACAGCGCCTGATCGGCATCTCACTCGAAGGAAGCGTTGGCTGATGACGGCGGCGCGACAATACTGGTTCAGACCCAAACGCTTCGGTTACGGAGCCGAGCCCAGCAACTGGAAAGGGTGGCTTGCGACCGGTGCGTACCTTTTGTTTGCGCTGGCGATCACACTTCAGTGGATCATCCTGCCCTCAGCCGACGGGCAATCGGTGGCAAGTGACAACATTACTCTCTGGGTCGTGGTCCTGGTTGCCGCGACCGCTGCGTTTGTCTGGCTGGCCTGGATCAAGACAGATGGTGCGTGGCATTGGCGCTCGGGCAAAAATGAGTAGCGGGGAGCGATCGAGAGACAGGTGAGTTTGAACACGAAAATGTGGATCCAGATCGTCGGATCATTGTTCTTCGTCGTCATCGCGGCGGCCGAGGCCGCGGGCCTCAAGGACCCGACATTCGGAATTCCGATGGGATGGATCATCTTCGCGCTCGCCGCGGCGACCATGGGCTTCGAGGCCTGGCGGACGTGGCGCAAGACGCAAGCGCAAGTCGAAGAATGAATGCGGGCCGGCAGGCCCGGGACGGAAATCAGTAGCAAGCGGAACGAATTGAAAATGCTCGAAATCAAGAACCTCCACGTCAAGATTGCTGACGAAGACGCCGAGATCCTCAAAGGGATCGACCTGACGATCCCCAAGGGGGAAGTACATGCGATCATGGGACCGAACGGGTCCGGCAAATCGACACTCGCCTATGTCCTCGCAGGCAAAGAGGACTACGAGATCACCGAAGGGTCGATCCACTGGAACGGGGAAGACGTGACCGAAATGGAGCCCGACGAGCGGGCGGCAGCGGGCGTGTTTCTCGCCTTCCAGTATCCGATCGAGATTCCCGGCGTGGCGACCATGACGTTTCTGCGCACGGCCATGAACGCATTGCGCAAGGCGCGCGGCGAGGACGAACTTTCGACCCCGGATTTCATGCGCATCGTCAAGGAAAAGGCAAAAGAGCTGGGCGTTGCCGACGACAAGTTGAAACGACCACTCAATGTCGGTTTTTCCGGGGGCGAGAAGAAGCGCCAGGAAATCCTGCAGATGTCGCTTCTCGAACCGACCCTGTGCGTGCTCGATGAAACGGATTCGGGACTCGACATCGACGCCCTGAAGATCGTAGCAGACGGCGTCAACAGATTGCGCGGAGACGATCGGGCGATGCTGGTGATTACGCACTATCAGCGTCTGCTGAACTACATCGTCCCGGATCAGGTGCACGTTCTTTCCGACGGCAAGATCGCGCGTTCCGGCGGCAAGGAGCTTGCGCTCGAGCTCGAAGAGTCGGGTTATGCCGAATTCGGCGAACAGGCAGCTTAGGAAACCGGATAAGCAATTATGGCTACGGAAGTATTGAAAACGAAGGCCGAGCAGGAGCTCGCCCAACAGTTCGAGACCGGCATGCCGAACCTGCCCGGGTCCGATGTCGGCTGGACCAAGGCAATGCGTGAGGCTGCATGGCAGACCTATGCGGCGGCGGGGCTGCCGCATCGCCGGGTCGAGGAATGGAAGTACACCGACCTGCGGGCGTTGCTGAAGGATGCCTATCCGCCGGCGCCGGCGCTTGGCGAGGCTCTGACCGCCGAGAATATCGATGCAGCGCTCGGCGAACACGTTGCCGCGCTCGACTGCCATCGCATTGTGATCGTCAACGGTCATTTCCGCGAGGAACTGTCCGATCTGGACGGGATCGGCGGGCAGGTCGAGGTGCGCTCCTTGTCGGAGGCGCTGTCCGATCCGTCGGACTGGCTGCAGAACACGCTGGGTCAGGTTGCGCCGCAAGACGGCGACGTCATCGCGTCGCTGAACGCGGCGTTGATGACCGGAGGGGTCATTGTCCGCGTGGCGGCGGAGGCAAAGCTTGAAAAGCCTCTCCATCTCATTCACGTCGCTGCGGTGAAGGACGCGGCCGGGCTTGCAACGCGCAACATCGTCGATGTGGGTGCGGATGCGGCGGTCACGTTGCTGGAGAGTTACACCGGCCACGGCGCGATACCGGTTCAGCGTAATGCGGTGACAGAACTCGTTGCCGGCGACAAGGCGGATGTGCATCACATCAAGCTGCAGAACGATAACGCGCACACCGCGCACCTCTCGACCTGGATGACGCGGCTCGGCACGCGGGCTTCGTACCGGGCATTTCAGTTCTCGACCGGCGCAGACGTCGCGCGCAACCAGATCTTCGTGCAATTTGCCGGTGAAGGCGGCCTGTCGCATGTGAGCGGTGCCGTGTTGAGCCGCGGCAAGCAGCATGACGATACAACGATGGTCATCGATCACGCTGTGCCGGAGTGCGAAAGCCGCGAGTTCTTCAAGCTCGTTCTCGACGACGATGCGCGCGGTATCGTTCAGTGCAAGGTCAACGTTCAGCGAGACGCGCAGAAGTCGGACGGGCATCAGATTGCCCATGGGCTTATGTTGTCGGAGACGGCCGAGTTCGACTCCAAGCCTGAGCTTGAGATTTTTGCCGACGACGTGGTCTGCGGTCACGGCTCGACGTCGGGCCAGGTTGACGAAGATCTACTGTTTTATCTGCGCGCGCGCGGTATACCCGAGCCGCAGGCACGCGCACTCCTGATCGAGGCGTTTATCGGCGAGGCACTCGAGAAGATCGAGCGGGACGACGTCCGCGAGGCGTTTTCCGCGCTAACGTCATCATGGCTTAAGGGTGAGTAAAGGAGCCTGAAGATGGTCGATACGATGGTGCGGAGGGCGGTGCCCGAGACGGCATCAGCCGACTTTGACGTGGAGCGTATCCGCGCCGACTTTCCGATCCTGTCGCGGGAAATCCACGGCAAGCCGCTTGTTTACCTGGATAATGCCGCGTCGGCCCAGAAGCCGAAGGCGGTGCTCGATGCGATCCAGAACGCTTACGCACATGAATATGCGAACGTGCACCGCGGATTGCATTACCTCTCCAACACGGCGACGGAAAACTATGAGAAGGCGCGCGAAATCGTCCGGAAGTACATCAACGCGCCGTCGACCGACGAAATCATCTTCACCCGCAATGCGACCGAGGCCGTAAACCTCGTAGCTCAGAGTTTCGGCGGCATGGTGATCGGGGAGGGCGACGAGATCGTCCTCACCATCATGGAGCACCACTCGAACATCGTGCCGTGGCATTTTCACCGCGAGCACAACGGCGCCGTCATCAAATGGGCGCCGGTGTCGGACGAGGGCGAGTTCCTGATCGAGGAGTTCGAGAAGCTCCTGACGCCGCGGACCAAGATGGTGGCGGTGACCCACATGTCGAACGCACTCGGGACCATTGTTCCGGCCAAGGAAGTGGTCCGGCTGGCGCGCGAGCGGGGCATTCCGGTGCTCTTCGACGGGGCGCAGAGCGCCGTTCATTTGCCGGTCGATGTCCAGGATCTGGATTGCGACTTCTATGTCTTCACCGGCCACAAGCTCTACGGGCCCACCGGTATCGGCGTGCTCTACGCAAAGAAAGAGCACTTGCAGGCGATGCCGCCCTATCAGGGTGGCGGCGAGATGATCGGGACGGTGACGACCGATAATGTCACTTACGCCGAACCGCCGCATCGCTTTGAGGCCGGAACGCCGGCAATCGTTCAGGCAATCGGCCTGGGCGCGGCGCTGGAGTACATCATGGGCATCGGCCACGACCGGATCAAGGCGCATGAGGACCGCGTCCTCGCCTACGCGCACCAGCGGCTGGGCGAGATCAACTCGCTGAGGATGTTCGGAACCGCGAAGAACAAGGGCAGCATCATCTCCTTCGCGATGGAGGGGGCGCATGCCCACGATATCAGCACGATCATCGACAGGTCCGGCATAGCGGTGCGCGCCGGAACCCATTGCGCCGAACCGCTTTTGGCGCGCTTTGGCGTGACGTCGACATGCCGGGCGTCGTTCGCGCTGTACAATACGGAACACGAAGTCGACGCATTGGCCGAGGCGCTTGTGAAGGCGCAGGACTTCTTCGCGTAAGGGGGAGATTGCGAGAGGGGAATGATAGAAGATCCGAAACTGACAGAACACATGTCCGACAGTCACGAGTTGCCGGAGCCCTGCGCAGAGACCCTTCATTCTGCGAAGAGCCCTGCGGCAGACCAGCTGTCCGCCATTAGCGCTGAAGAGATTGAGCGCCTGACGAACGAGATGGTTGCTGCCATCAAGACCGTCTACGATCCGGAGATCCCGGTCGACATATACGAACTGGGCCTTATCTACCGGATCGATCTTGATGACGATCGCAATGTCGAGATCGACATGACCCTCACGGCGCCGGGTTGTCCCGTTGCCGGCGATATGCCCGTATGGGTCGAAAACGCCGTGTCATCCGTGTCCGGTGTCGGCCATGTGAAGGTCAATCTTACATTCGATCCTCCATGGGATCCCGGCCGCATGTCGGAGGAAGCACAGATCGCTTTGAACATGTTCTAGCGAAGCCGGTCCCTTGACGACCACGAAACCCAATGCCATTTGAGTCTCATGAACACATCGCCCAACAAACTGAAAGTCATGACGCTGACTGACGCGGCAGCCGAGCGGATCAAGGAAATCGTCGCCGGCTCGGACAAGCCCGTCGCCGGCGTGCGCGTCGGCGTGAAGAATGCCGGATGCGTCGGCATGGAGTACACCCTTGATTTTGTCGAGACGCCGGATCCAGCGGACGACATGGTTGAAGACAAGGGCGCCACGATCTTCGTCGACCCGAAGGCGATCCTGTTTCTGCTCGGCTCCAAGATGGACTACCAGGTCGACAAGCTGTCCGCAGGGTTCGTTTTCGAGAATCCGAACCAGACGGACGCTTGCGGCTGTGGCCTGTCGGTGCAGATCACGCCAGCCAGCGAAGACAAGCTCGACGATTTCGAGAAGCCCGCTCACGTCTCGTAACGCGAGGTGCTCGGGCGAAGGCCAGAAGGTTGCGGCCGATGTCCGTCAGCGACGAATACAAGGCATTTCTGATCGATCTTTTTGCCGGCTTCGGCTCGGTCTCCATCCGTTCCATGTTCGGCGGAGGAGGGGTGTTCCACGATGGACTGATGTTCGCGCTGATCGCGGACGACACGCTCTATCTCAAGGTCGATGACGGGAACCGCGGCGACTTCGAAGCTGAAGGCATGAAACCGTTCACCTACAGCGGCAAAGGCAAACCGGTCAGCATGTCCTACTGGGAACTGCCTGAATCGACATACGACGATCCTGAACTGTTCGTGGAGTGGGCCGGAAACGCCTACGCTGCGGCGCTGAGGTCAAAGAAGAAAAAATAGATTTTCGGGGGAGACGTCGGGGGGCTTGGCGTTGTGCCTGTTCAGGCCGCGTGGGTTTTCGGTGCCTCGGCGTCGGCCTGAACATTGTCGCGGCCCGCTTCCTTGGCCGCGTAGAGCAGGTTGTCCGCGCGATCGATGAACTCCAGGGCACTTTCACCCTTGCGATAGCACGTGACGCCGATGGAAAGCGTGACATGACCGAGGCTGGCATTGGTTGATTTCTTGACCAGTTCCTTGGTCTTGACCGCCACACGGAACTGCTGCGCCACGGTCACGGCGGCTCTAAGGCTTGTCTTCGGCAAGAGCACAACGAACTCCTCGCCGCCGTATCTTGCTGCCCAGTCGCGCCCCTTCACATTGGTCTTCAATGTGTGCCCGACCAGACGCAGAACCTGGTCGCCCGTCTGATGACCATGCGCGTCATTGAACGATTTGAAGTTATCGATATCAATCAGCAACAGGGATAGCGGTTCGCCGGTTTCTTCTGCCTGCTGCATCTCAAGGTCGAGGATCTGGTCGAACCTCTTCCGTGTCGTCAGCCCGGTCAACTCATCGGTGAAGTTCTCAAGCCGGGTGAGTTCGAGCTTCATGTGCAGTTCGTCGATCTGCGCCTTTGACTCCACGAGACGGCGTTCGAGCGTCTTGTTGAGCTCCGCCATCTCCTTGGTGCTCTCGAACAGTTCGGTGAGCATCTCCTTGAGTTGCTGGGGTGAGCGAATGGTCGGGAGCTTCTCGTTGAGGCCCTGCAGCGACTCGCCGTACGCGCCTGCCTTTTCGCTCGCCGAACTGATCAACGACATGATGTCGTCCATCTCGTCGCCAAACTGTGAACCCACGGCGCTGACGCGAGACGTCACATCTTTGTCGGCCAGATAGGCATGATAGAGGCGCTCGGCGGCCTCTTCTGTCAGGCGGGAATCTTTCTGGATCGCCCGGCGCAAAGCGTCACAGAATTCCTGGTTCGCGCCCTTGGTGAAACAATAGAACAGTTCGTAGTTGCGTGGCTTTGCCGAGGTGCGAAGCTGCTTCAACAGATTGAGCGCACGCTCGCCATAGGCGATGGACTTGGCGAAGTCATCGTCATCAGCAATGGGATTTGCTGGTGCACTTGCGGATTGCGAAGGTGTATCCAAGGTCCACCCTCTCGTATCTGTTGGCCCAAACTGGCATGCCGAATGGCAATCGGCTGCTGAAGCAGCGTGCCGGTCTCTCAGGACATTGAAGGAGGGGTATTAATAGGCTGTAAAAAGACGCGGAAAACCTAGAGTTAAGGTCGAGCCGGACGTTTTAAGAAATCTGGAACATGATCTCCCAGTCCGACGACCGGCGCTTGCTTGCGTTGTGCGTCTTTCGGTGGCGATTTTCGTTGTGAATCAGCGCTCTTTCTTGTGCGCTTTTCGTCCGATGCCGGTCGTTTTTTGCGTGCGGGTGCTGCCGTCTTTTTGCGGTTTGTGCTTGCACGCTCCTTCGACTTGTCGCGGCCGCGCCTGCGCCCTTTGCGCACATTTTCTTCCTCGCCGTGTGAAGAAGGGGGGTCGCCAAGCCAGTCGATGTCCTTTCGCACGAGCTTCTGGATTGCCGATATGGCGCGCATATCCTCAGATGTGACCAGTGTCGCGGCGTAACCTTTGCGGCCGGCCCGGCCCGTCCGTCCGATCCGGTGAACATAGTCCTCAGGCTGTACCGGCACGTCGTAATTGAAGATGTGGCTGACTTCCGGGATATCCAGACCGCGCGCCGCGACATCGCTTGCCGCCAGGAAGGTGATTTCCCCATTACGGAACGCATCGAGCGTGGCCATGCGCTGATGCTGGCTGAGGTCACCGTGAATCGCTTCGGCGTTGAACCCATGCTTCTTAAGCGACCGTTGCAGGATGGCGACATCGCGCTTGCGATTGCAGAACACGATCGCGTTTTTCACGTCCTGTTCGGACATGATTTTCCGCAATGCCGCCCGTTTTTCTTTCGGGACTTTCGGCACGTAACACAGCACCTGCTGGATGGAGTCCACAGTGGTGCTCGGCGGCGCCACTTCGATCCGCTCCGGATTGCGCAGGAAGGTACTGGCAAGGCGGGTGATCTCGGGTGGCATGGTGGCGGAGAAGAACAGGGTCTGACGCCGCGGCGGTATGAGACCGGATATGCGCTCGATGTCGGGAATGAAACCCATGTCGAGCATTCTGTCGGCTTCGTCGATGACAAAAATCTCGACGCCCGTCAGCAACAGCTTGCCGCGCTCGAAATGGTCGAGCAGCCGGCCCGGCGTCGCGATCAGCACATCGGCGCCCCGGTCGAGCTTGCGATCCTGCTCATCGAACGACACGCCGCCGATGAGAAGGGCGACCGTCAGCTTGTGTTCCGCCCCCAGTGTCTCGAATTCCTTGACAACCTGCGCCGCCAACTCCCGCGTCGGTTCCAGAATCAGGGAGCGCGGCATGCGGGCCCGTGCACGTCCCCGCTCCAGGCGGGTCAACATGGGCAGCACAAACGATGCGGTCTTGCCTGTGCCGGTCTGCGCGATCCCGAGAACGTCACGGCCGTCGAGTGCGACAGGAATGGCTTTGCTTTGGATGGGCGTCGGTGTCTCGTAGCCCGCGCGAGAAACCGCTGAGAGAACCTTGTCGCTAAGGCCGAGCGTGTCGAATGTCATACAGCGATGCCGTTCTTGACGTCGCAGGGTGACCTTGGTTTTCGTGGTCCGGGGCTATGCGCGCGCGACCCGAATCGGCGCTTCTGCGACTGTTTGGTTGTGGCGGAGCATAGGCGGCGCAACCGTTTTGTCAAATTACCAAAAACTCAGGCCAATTTGTTGCTCAACCGGGCGCGCCCATGTTCTATAGGACGCGCGCAGAAGAGGCCGCCATGAGAGACCCCGACACCGTAAACGAACGTCACGCCGGCGTATCGATTCAACCGCCCGTTCTGTTCCTCGGAGCCTTTGTTGCCGGCTGTCTTTTGGAGCTTTTCATGCCCATCGGTCCGGGGCTTGCGGAGGGGACCAGACGTCCCATCTGGATCGGGTTGGGGCTTGCCGTCATTGGCGCCGGCATTGCGGCGAAAGCCGTATCGCAGTTCACCGAGGCGGGGACATCGGTGCCGGTGCACCAGCCGACCGACGTGCTGGTCACCAACGGTCTGTACGCCGTCTCGCGCAATCCAATCTACATCGCGCTCATTATTTTCTATGTCGGTCTGTCGATCGCCCTGACCACGGGGTGGGCATTGCTTTTCCTTCCAATAGTTATCGCTGTCCTGCAAAAAGGTGTGATCGAGCGCGAGGAGGCGTACCTTACCCACGAGTTCGGCGAGACATACGAGGCGTACAAGGAGAAGGTGCCGCGCTGGCTGTAAGGCGTGCGGCTGGGGAGAAGTGAGATCATGGTTGATGCCGTCTTTGTCCCGGGTTTGCTGTGCACGCAGGCCCTGTTCGCCCCGCAGATCGGGGCGTTAGGTGCGGCTCTCGATATCTCGATTGGCGATCACCGCCTGGACGAAACGATGTCCGGTGTCGCCACGCGCATTCTGGGCAACGTGCCCGACCGGTTCGTCTATGCCGGACTGTCGATGGGCGGCTATGCGGGGTTTGAAGTGATGCGCCAGGCGCCTGAGCGGGTGACGGCTCTTGTCCTGCTGAACACCAGCGCGCGCGCCGATACGCCGGACAAGGCCGAGGGGCGCCAGGCGATGATTGCGTTGGCCAAAGCCGAGGGCATCGGCGTCGTCGCGGATGCACACTTGCCCGCACTTCTGAGCGAGAAGCATCTTGCGCGCGAAGACCTAACATCGACTTTTCGCGAAATGGCGCGGAAAACGGGTGTCGAAGCCTATCTCAGACAACAGACGGCGATCATGAACAGGCCGGACTCGCGGGAGCTGCTACGCGAAATCGATGTGCCCACACTGGTCATCGTCGGGGCAGACGACACGCTGACACCGCCGGATCTGGCGCGGGAAATGGCCGACGGCATATCCGGGGCCGAACTGGTGGTCATCGACGATTGCGGGCATCTTTCCACGATCGAGCGGCCGCAGGCCGTGAATGACGCGATCCGGTCGTTCCTCGATGCGAAGGGGCTGGCCGCCTAGAGCATCATGCGTTCAGATTGACGCGTTTCGTTGCGAAATCCGAACGCATGATGCTCTAACACTTCAAGATATAGAGCAAATTTATCCGATTAGGTTGAAACAGGGTGAGTCAACCTAATCGGATTTTGCTCTAGCGGCCGGCGGTCTTGAGCTGCCAGCGCAACATGTCGTCGATCAGTCTTGCCTCGTCGCCGTCAAGTCGCCCATGGACGAAGAGGAATGCGGTGACGTCGCGGCCGGTGACCCGGTCGATGAGCACGCCATCGCGCACGTCGAGACGCACCCGCGCGAGCCGTTTCGCACTCGTATGGCAGATGCCGCATTTGTCCTTGTAGAGCCCGCCGGTCTTGAGCTGAAGGGTGAACATCTCCATGAGCGCGGCGATCTCGCCTTGCGAAGGATTGCCACGGTGATGGGCAAGGAAACCGCGCACCGCTTTGCCTGTTTCCTGTCCAACCAGTTCGCCATCCGGTCCGGCGATCATGGTCTTGCGCGAGAAGTCGCCGCTGTGTTCCGCATGGCACGGTGCGCAGCGCTCCTCATAAACGGCGTGAGGGTCAACGACCTGGGCAAACGCACTGCCGCTCAGGGCACTTGTTGCGACAAATGCAGAAATGAGGAGCCGACGCCACATGTGTCCGGGTCCAGATACAGGTCTTGCGGCGAAGGATGGCCGAGTTTCGTCTCGCGCGCCATGACGTGCGTCAAGCGTGGGCTGATCAGATGTCGAGTTCCTCGGCGAACTCGGCGTTTTCCTGGATGAACCGGAAACGCGCCTCCGCCTTGTTGCCCATCAACTGCTGGACGGCCTTTGATGTTCCCGCGCGTTGGTCCTCGGCGATCTCGACGCGCAGCAGCGTGCGCCGGGCCGGATCCATGGTCGTTTCCTTCAGCTGCCTGGGGAGCATCTCGCCCAACCCCTTGAAGCGGCCGACCTCCACCTTGCCGCGGCCGGTGAACTCGGTTTCGAGCAACTGGTCCTTATGGGCGTCGTCGCGCGCGTAAAGGGTCTTTGCGCCTTGCGCCAGCCGGTAGAGCGGCGGCACAGCCAGATACAGATGGCCGTTGGCGATCAACTCGGGCATTTCGCGGTGGAAGAAGGTGAGCAGGAGCGAGGCGATGTGTGCGCCGTCGACGTCCGCGTCGGTCATGATGATGACGCGCTCGTAGCGCAAATCGTCGTCCCGGTAGCTTGGCCCCGTACCGCATCCGAGCGCCAGTGTCAGGTCGTTGAGCAACTGATTGTCCGCCTTCTTCGCCGATGTCGCGCTTTCAACGTTCAGGATCTTGCCCCGCAGGGGCAGCACGGCCTGGGTCGCGCGATCGCGCGCCTGCTTCGCGGACCCGCCGGCGGAGTCGCCCTCGACGATGAAAATCTCGGAACCGTCGGCCGCGTTCTGGGAGCAGTCGGCGAGCTTTCCGGGCAGCCGCAGCTTTCGCACGGCGGTCTTCCGGTTGACCT
>JANQLP010000153.1 GCA_028280515.1 Hyphomicrobiales bacterium | reverse complement strand
AATCGGATAAATTTGCTCTATATCTTTAAGTGTTAGAGCATCTTTATGCGTTCAGATTTCGCGACGAAACGCGTCAATCTGAACGCATGATGCTCTAGCGGCTGAGCGTCGAATTCAGGCGGAACGCGAAACCGGCAACCGAAGGTTTCGGCGGTGCGAACCCGAACGTGGACCCGCTCGAGAGAGACGCTTCAGCAGCCGGTGTCGGCGATGAAGAAGCCTGCTCCTGCGGGACGGTCGACATGGGCGCCTTGCGCTGCGCTTCCTGGAACATGGGCGGGCGCGGGATCTGCTCGACCGGCAGACGCTGGTAGGCGGGGCAGGCCGCTGCGGGATCATCCGGTGCCTGTCCGTTCGTGAAGCCGACATTCACCAGATAACGCCGCTCGCAGACATCGACCTTCGGCGGCAGCTTGGTTTTCTTGAAGTCCTTGTACCCCTGATAGAGGTTGTTGCGCCAGAACGCGTAGTGCTTGTTCTTGCTGTGCCGGCGCATGTTCTCCGGCGTCATGCGGAACGGATAGGCGTGCACGTCGAACGCCTCCTGCCCGCCAGCGAAGGCCTCACGCGCAAACGCGTAGATTTCCTCCATCAGCGCATCCGTCATCGCATAGCAACCGGCCGACTTGCAGTCGCCGTGGACCATCAGATAGTCGCCGGTGCGCTTGTGAGACTTGTCGAAGGCATTCGGGTAGCCGAGGTTGAACGACAGGTGGAACGAGCTGTTGGGGTTCATCTGCTTGGCGGAGACCCTGTAAAAGCCTTCCGGCGCCTGCTTGTCGCCCTGCTTGAATTTCGGACCGAGTTTGCCCGACCAGTTGCAGATCGGATACGTCTTGAAATAGTGGAAGCGGCCATCGTCCTTGGCCTTCCAGATCTCAAGCTCGTTCTCTTCCTTGAAAATCCGGATGAAAATGGGCGCGTCCTCGCGCATGCCCTTCTTCGCGAGCAAGGCTTTCGCTTCCGGCGGAATCGGTTTGAGATGCGGTGGCACGACCTGGCTGCATCCAGCAAGTGTCACGCCGACCGCCGCCGTCGCGATCAGGACTGATCGTTTAATGGACAGATCCATACGTAGTGCCCCTTACAGCACGCAGCTACCATCCAATAGCACAGGTTAATACGAAGTTACCGAAACGTGAAACCATTTGTGAGGCTCAAGCCGACTCACGCGCAATCCAAATTATAGTGAGCGCAGGGGCCAGATTTGGCCAAAATCTGGTCATTTCCGGGGCAAGGTTAACCGGGTTTCGCATTGATTCGCCGCAGAAATACACAGTTTTTGCACTGCGCCGACAACCCGAAACGGAAAGTCCGGCCAACTCCGTCACCATGCGCAGCGAAACGGTTTTCAGGCGATCAGCCGCACGACGCCGAGCAAGACACCGGCTTTCGGCTCAAAACCGCACCCTTCATGACCGAGATTTCCTCGCGAAAACACTTGCTGCCTTCCTGTACGATCCGGATGATCTTGGTCTGTCCCTGCATTTTCTGGCACTTGATGCTCGTGGTGCCTTGCGCCACACGTGTCCCTGTTCGGCCCAATTGCCTGTCCGGAACCTGCGACGCAATTGCCGCATTGGCCCGGCTGACGAACGACAGGCCCGAAACCGCAGAAGCGGTCTGCAGACGCTCCAGCGATATCCACTCCAGAATGCGGTTGCCTTTCGCCGGAACGACCTCGATCAGCACGTCACCGTTGGCGCAGGCCCCGACCTGAACGAGCGTATCGGCTTGCGTTTTGACCTGTTGATAGGAAATGTTCTGGGCGCAGGCGAAATTCTTCACCCACAAACGCCTTTGCTCTTCGGCGTGCCGCACATCCTGGAAGTCGATGTCGTGGACGAAAGCCTTGTAGTAGTCGAGCCCGGTGGGGACGGCACCGATCAGGGCGCCGGCAACCGTCGGGTACAGAAAGAACCGCTGCCACCTGCTCCTTTTGCCATCCCCGGCAATCGAAATGTCCGGACGGTTGATCGCGTCGCTCTTGCTCATGTGAGGCTCTCCGTCAGGCCGCTGGCCGATCCCGCACAAAGGGCGTTATTGCCATCGTCCCGATGGTTATTTGGCTGAAAAGTTGACGTCAATGAGACGTAACGCGCCGATCGCCGCCGCGACTCCGCGCGTTGTTAGGTCAATGCCCGGGAAACCGCCCGCGATGACCTAGACGTTCTCTCCGATGTCGAGATATTTGCGGCGGCGTGCAGAGCGCACTTCCTCGCCGGTCAGCCCGTCGAACTCCGAAAGCGCCGACGCCAGCGCATCGCCCGTGTCCGCAATCATCCGCTTCGGATCGCGATGTGCGCCGCCGAGCGGTTCCGGCACGATATCGTCGATTACGCCGAACTCGCTCAGGTCCTGCGCGGTGATCTTCATGCTCGTCGCCGCATCCTTGGCCCGCGCCGAGTCATGCCACAGGATCGACGCCGCCGCTTCGGGCGACGCGACCGTGTAGATCGAGTGCTCCAGCATGATCACCCTGTCGGCGGTTGCGATGGCAACGGCGCCGCCCGAGCCGCCTTCGCCGATCACCGCCGCCACGATTGGAACCTTCAGGTTCAGGCAGCATTCGATCGACCGGGCGATGGCTTCCGACTGTCCGCGCTCCTCCGCCCCGATGCCGGGATAGGCGCCCGCGGTGTCCACCAGAGAAATCACCGGCAGGTTGAAGCGGTCTGCGAGTTCCATCAGGCGAATGGCCTTTCGGTAGCCTTCCGGCCGGGCCATGCCGAAATTGTGCTTCAGCCGGCTCTCGGTATCGGATCCCTTCTCCTGCCCGATGACGACGACGGGCCGTCCCCGGAAGCGGCCGAGGCCGCCGATCAGAGCATGATCCTCCGCAAAGTACCGGTCGCCCGCGAGCGGTGTGAACTCTTCAAGCAGCGAGTCTACATAGTCCATGCAATGAGGGCGCTGGGGATGACGCGCCACTTGCGTTTTTTGCCACGGATCGAGTTTCGAATAGGTGTTCTCAAGCGCATCGTGCGCCTTGGCCTCCAGCCGCGCGATCTCGTCGGAAATCGACACGCTCTCACCCTCGCCGGTGAGCGCCCGCAGTTCGGCAACCTTGTTTTCGATCTCCGCGATGGTTTTCTCGAAATCGAGATAGGTACGCATGATATCCACTTTTTCGGCCTCTTCGCTCGCACTCGATACTAATATAGGTGCGCCAGTAGCGATGGGTAGTCATAATCCAATTGCGGCACTTTCGTGACAAGTCGTTGCGGGTCTGGTTACCGCACATTTACACAACATTCGAGTCCGTTAACCCGCTAACGGCGGTTTCCCTCGCGCGCCAGCGGGTGATGCTGCTTCACGAGCGTCCGCAATCGTTCCTCAAGCACATGGGTATAGATTTGCGTGGTCGAAATGTCGGCATGGCCCAGGAGCTGCTGCACCGATTTCAGATCCGCACCACGCTCAAGCAGATGACTGGCAAAGGCGTGCCGCAGCACGTGCGGTGAAACCGACTTGGGGTCAAGTCCGGCGGCGCGCGCGAGGTCCTTGAGCTCCTGCGTGAAGCGCTGGCGCGTGAGATATCCTTGCCGCGCGCGCGAGGGAAACAGCCAATTGGACGCAGCCGCCCGTCCGCCGGCTTCGGTGAGCGCGACTGCGTAGGAATTGTGGGCGGCGATCGCCTTGTCGGTGAGCGGAACGACACGCTCGCGCCCGCCCTTCCCGCGCACGAGAACAACGCGCTCTCCCTGTCTGAATGCCCGGCGCGGCAGAGACACGAGTTCGCTGACCCGCAAGCCGGACGCGTAGAGGATTTCCATCAGGCAGTGAAGCCGCAACGCTTTGAGCCGTCGTGGACCCGGCGCCGTTTCCGCGCGGCGCCGCGCCGTTTCAAGCAGTACATCCACATCGTCCACACTGAGGATCTTCGGCAGGGGACGGGACGGCTTCGGACTCTCGACCGATGCCGCGGGGTCGTCGCCGCGCAGGCCTTCCGCATAGAGGAAGCGAAAGAACTGTCGAAGCGCGGAAAGCTTGCGCGCCTGAGAAGACGCGGCCAGGCCGCGGCCGGAAAGCGTTTGAAGATAGGACAGGATATCGTCCGACGTGGCGCTTCCTGCGTCTCGTCCGTTTTTCTGAAGACCGGAAAGAAAATCGCCCAGATCGCGCTTATAGGCTTCAAGCGTGTTGGCCGCGGCACCCCGCTCGGCGCTCAGCATCTCCAGAAAACCGTCGAGATAGCGCAAGGCCGGGGTGGATCGTTCCATGCTGGATCTGCTCATGCGGGCGCCTCGTTGCCTGGAACGAGCCGAACGGACATTTCCGTCGGTTGATCATTTGTCCTTCAGCTTGACGTTACGCAGCGGCTTGCTGATTTCCTTCGTTTCCGGCTCGAAATAGGTGGCGAGAACGTATAATCCACCGCCCGTAATGCCCCCGAGAATCATCAGTACGAAGAGAAATCTGAACAGGCTGGGCATTTATCGTTTTTCAATGCTGAAGATTCACAATTGTTTCCGCGCGCCCCGGATACCACATTATTGGGAGTCCGGTTAGACAATCTCTGCCGCTGGATGTTTCAAACTTGCGCGAGAGGCTTCCTCCGACCGGCAAGGTAGAAGACGTTGCGGCCCGGTTGCAACCCGCTCAACGCTGGATTGTGTAAAAAAGACGGGACAGACGAAGAAGGGACCGAATGCCGCCGAGACCCCAGGCACGAAAACGTACGGAGACGGGCGCACGGCTCAAGGCGACGAAGGACGCGCTGGGCAGCAGGAGCATCGTGCTGATCGGCCTGATGGGCGCGGGCAAAACGGCGGTCGGACGGCGGGTTGCGACCCGGCTCGGGCTGAAGTTCGTGGACGCGGACACCGAGATCGAACGCGCCGCCGGCAAAAGCATATCGGAGATATTCGCCGACCATGGCGAGGCTTACTTCCGCAATGGCGAGCGGCGGGTGATCGCCCGTCTCCTCGGCGATGGACCTCAGGTTCTTGCAACCGGAGGTGGTGCTTACATGGATAAAAACACACGCGAGTTGATTTCCGAGGTGGGCATCTCCGTCTGGCTCAAGGCGGATCTCAAGGTGCTCATGGAACGGGTGGTACGGCGAGATCACAGACCGCTTCTCAAGACCGAGAACCCGCAGGCGGTGATGCAGCGCTTGATGGATGAGCGCTATCCAGTCTATGCCAGCGCCGATATAACGGTCATAAGCCGCGATGTTCCACATGAAGTGATCGTCGCGGAGATCGTCGATGCGCTGCAGAAACACCTGCAAGATCAGGGTGCTTTGCAGCGTGGACCGAGTGAATGACGCGATCCTTTTGGACGCGGAGCCGAAGGTGCAGGAAACAATAGATACCAACGTGCGCATCGTGCCGGTCGGTTTGGGCGCGCGCAGCTATGACATTGTCATCGGTGACGGGCTCTTGAGACAATCCCGGAACCTGATTTCCACGCGTCATAGTGCGCACAGATGCGCGATCGTCACCGACGCCAACGTCGCCGGCTTGCATCTTGAATCGCTGAAGCAATCACTTGGTGACATTTGTGCCGGCGTGGTGACGCTTGATCCTGGCGAGGGCACGAAGAGCTTCTACGAGCTCGGACCCCTTTGCGAGAGACTCCTGGAACTGGGAATCGAGCGCGGCGATCTGGTGATCGCCTTCGGTGGCGGCGTCATCGGCGATCTTGGCGGATTTGCCGCGAGCATTCTGCGCCGGGGCGTCAACTACGTTCAGGTTCCGACCACTCTGCTGTCGCAGGTCGATTCCTCCGTCGGCGGCAAGACGGGCATCAACACGCCGCAGGGCAAGAACCTGATCGGCGCCTTTTATCAGCCGCGTCTCGTCATTGCCGATACCGAACTCCTGGAAACACTGCCCGAACGCCAGTTTCGCGCAGGCTACGCCGAGGTCGCCAAGTATGGTCTTCTGGGCGATGCGGACTTTTTCGGCTGGCTGGAGCAAAACTGGCGCAATGTGTTTACCGGCGGCCCCGAGCGCATTCACGCCATCGAAATGAGTTGCCGGGCGAAGGCAGCCATCGTTCAGGCTGATGAGCGTGAGGAGGGACGCCGCGCGTTGCTCAATCTCGGACACACGTTCGGCCACGCGCTCGAGGCGTTCGCCGGTTACTCCGACCGCCTGCTTCATGGCGAGGCAATTTCGATCGGAATGACCATGGCCTTCGAGTTTTCCAACGAGCTTGGACTGTGTTCGGGACAGGATTCGCAGCGCGCGGTACGCCACCTCGAAGCATGCGGTCTGCCGACCCGTGTCGAACAGATTCCGGGCGACACTCCGACACCGGACCAACTGCTGAAGCTCATGGCGCAGGACAAGAAGGTTCGTTCCGGCGTTTTGACGTTTATTCTGGTGCGTGGAATCGGCGAAGCCTTCATCGAAGGCGGCGTCGACATGAGCAAACTGCAAGACTTTCTAACCCGCAAGTGTAACTGAAAATGACCCTAGAACTCGCCTTGATCGCAGGCATCGTGTGCCTGCTTGTGTTTACCTCCGCCTTCTTCTCAGGCTCCGAAACGGCGCTGACCGCAGCCTCCAGGGCGCGCATGCACGCGCTCGAACAGGATGGCTCGAGCCGCGCCCGGATCGTGAGCAGGCTCATGGGCAATTACGAGAGCTTGATCGGCGCGATTCTGCTGGGCAACAACCTCGTGAACATCCTGGCGTCGGCGCTGGCGACCAGTGCGTTCATTACGGTTTTCGGCGAGGCGGGTGTTGTCTACGCCACGCTCGTCATGACGGCGGTGGTCTTCATCTTCGGAGAGGTAATGCCCAAGACGTTCGCCATCACCAACCCGGATCGCGCATCGCTATTCGTCGCGCCTGTCGTGCGCGTGCTCGTGGCGCTGCTGGGTCCCGTCACCAATGCGGTGCAGATCCTTGTGCGGTTTTTCTTCCGGCTGTTCGGCCCGAGCATATCGGAGAGTACCGCCGTCCTGTCTGCCCACGAGGAGCTGAGAGGCGCCATCGAGCTGCATCACATGGAAGGCGCGGTCGTCAAGACCGACCGCGACATGCTGGGCGGGGTCCTCGATCTTATGGCGCTCGAGGTGGAAGACGTGATGATCCACCGCACCAACATGCAGGCCATAAACGCGGACGACGCCCCGGCGGATATCGTCAGCCAGGTGATGCAGAGCACGTATACACGCCTGCCGCTCTGGCAGGGCGAGCCGGAGAACATCGTCGGTGTGCTGCACACCAAGACGCTGCTGCAGGCGCTCCACGAGGTGAACGGGGACTTTTCCAAGGTCGACCCCGTGGCTGCCGCGGCCACACCGTGGTTCGTGCCGGAAGCGACGTCGCTGCGCGCGCAGTTGAATGCGTTCCTGAGGCGCAAGGAGCACTTCGCCCTTGTCGTCGACGAGTATGGCGAGGTGCAGGGGCTGGTCACGCTGGAGGATATTCTTGAGGAGATTGTCGGCCAGATCACCGACGAACATGACGATCTGGAACTGGGCATCCGCCATCTTCCCGACAACAGCGTTCAGGTCGACGGATCGGTTCCCACACGCGACCTGAACCGCGCCATGGACTGGGATCTTCCGGAAGACGAAGCCACCACGGTCGCGGGGCTCGTCATCCACCAGTCGCAGACCATCCCGCAGCCGGGCCAGGCGTTCACGTTCGAGGGCTTCCGGTTCGAGGTGCTGCGCCGCCACCGCAACCGCATCACGGCCTTGAAGGTGACCAAACTGCAAAGTGCGTAGGCGTGGTTGGCAATAAAAACGAAAATGACTACGGTCGCCGCGCATGTGAGCGCCGGGGGATAATCAATGTTGCCTTTTGAGCATTTTGCAGTTTGGTCACCTTCAAGGCCGTGATGCGGTTGCGGTGGCGGCGCAGCACCTCGAACCGGAAGCCCTCGAACG
>JANQLP010000095.1 GCA_028280515.1 Hyphomicrobiales bacterium | reverse complement strand
CGCGACACGGAAGAAAACAACACCTTCCATCAGGTCTCGTTCGGGCTTGAAGCGCTATCGGAACGTTTCGATGTGCGGGTGAACGGCTATGCGCCCATCACCGATCCCAAGGGCTCGCCGGGACTGGCTGAGGTGTTCCTTCGGGGCAACAACATCCTGATGATCGGCGGCGAGGAGGTCCCTCTCTACGGTGTGGACGGTGAAGTCGGTGTTCTCCTGTTTGGCGGAACCCGTGGCGGCGGTGGATTGAAGGGCGCCCCGGCGCCTGCCAAACGTCACGAGCTGCGCGCCTATGCCGGCGGTTTCTGGTTCGACGCCGACGAGGCGCTGGAAGAGGTGGCCGGTCCCAAGGGCCGCCTCGAATACCGCATCAACGATGTGATCACGTCCCTGCCGGGCTCAAGACTGACGCTTGAGAGTGAGCTTTCCTATGACGAGGTGCGCGACACGAAGTTCGAGATCGGCGCCAGACTGCGCATTCCGTTCGGCGCACGCGGCTCCGACGCCCTCTCCCGCCATGCCGCCCTCACCGGCCAGGAGTTGCGCATGATTGAGGGTCTGGAGCGCGACACCGACATCGTCACCGTCCAAAGCAAGGAAGAGAACGTCTTCGACAATGCCACCAACGTGGCCATGGACGCCGTCAGCTTCGCCAGTGACGCGGCCGGGTTCGCCAATACGGTGAACCAGGGTGCCAACCGGCTCATCATCCTGCAGGATGGCGGCGCACAGATTGACGTCTCGGGCACCGACGGGCAGCAGCTTCAGACCAACCAGACGGTCCAGGGCGGCGACAGCACGCTCAACTACCGCGGGGCGAAGTCCGGCACGGTAGCCGCCTTCAAAGCACCGGGCAGCCGTCCGACCCTGTTCACCAGCGACACCAACACCGATACCGGCGCCATCACTGTCGCCAACAACACCCATGTGGCGGGCCTGAACATCCGCGGTGTCGGAGATCAGACCACCTTCGTTGCCGGGAATCATGCAGTCCGCGGGTTGAGCGGTTTGAACAACGTGGTCATCGAGCAGATGGATATCCGAAACATGGGCGATGATGCGATCGAGTTCTTTGACAACAACTCGAATTTCCGTATCCATCACACCACCATCGCGGACGTTGGCAGCCACGGTATTCATTTCAACAGCGACAACAGTAATATCCGGTTGCGGTATCTGGATATCTCGAACGTCGACGATCAGGCTATCGACTTCAACAGCCGCAACCGGAATGTTTGGATCAGCGATGTGAGTATCGACGACGTTCGGACCGGTATTCAGTTCAACATCCAAAACACCAATGTTCACATCCAGAGGGCGGAAATCTCCACGACGTCCTTCGATGCTGTTTCGTTCAATAGCGAAAACGAGAACGTGACGATCACGAACGCGAACATCAGGAACTCGGCAACTGACGGCATCGCGTTCAATAGCGAGAATGAGAATGTGACGATTGGGAAAGTGGATATCGTGAACGTCGATCAGATCGGGATTTCATTCAACAGCGAAAACTCGAACGTCGAGATCAAGAACGTGTCGGTCGATGGTGCCACGAACAATGACGGTATTGACTTCTTCAACCTCAACTCCAACGTGACAATTTCTCACGTCGATGTCCGGAATGTTGGCAACGTCGGAATCGACATCGCCGCCGACAACACTGACATATCGATTGTGAATTCGACCGTGGACGGAACCGTCAGCAGTGGTATTGAAACGGGCTCTGGCAATCAGCTCGCAGTTCGCAACACGAGGGTTGTCAACGCCGGCGTTCACGGGATCAACGTCAGCGGTCCAACCAATGTCGTGAACATTCAGGATGTTGTGATCGATGGTGCTGGTCTGAGCGGTCTGCAGATCGCCGCCAATAACACCGTGACCATGAACGACACGACATTCACCGGGAACTTCGGAAGTAACGTGCTTCAGATCAACGGCGACAATACACAGACTCTCGCCGGTGACGGCAACGTCTTTAATGGAACAACCCTTGGGGTGTTCTGCAACAGCGGCCCTCAGAACGGCTTCTTCGGTTTTTCAGTCGGACCGCAGCCGACATGTCCATAAGACTTCAAGCCCTTGTTTGACCTCAAGATGCCCCGCGGTCAGCCGCGGGGTCTTTTTTTTGGGGGGGGGGTCTGGAGGGAGAGGTTTGAGGAGGGAAAATGCGAGGGGAGACGTGAGTTAGAGGTTTCCAAGAAACGCGTCGATGGCGCGGTCGTGCCAGGGCTCTCGCGCGTCGCGGGCGTGAAAGCCGAGATGGCCGCCGCTTTGCGTGAGCGTGATACGGACATTGGGAGGCTTCTCGTCCGCGATTTCCAGGAACGGCGCAGCAGGGATCCACGGATCGTCGAGTGCATGAATGATCAACAGGGGGTCGCGGACTGCCGAGATCACGCGGGCGCCGGCGGTCCGCGCGTAGTAGTCATCGGCGCCGTCGAATCCGTTCCGCGGCGCAATGAACCGGTCGTCGAACGCATAGATCGAGTGCGCATTGCTGATCGTGTCGCGCTCGCCGTCCGTCAGCTTGGCCCCCGGTGCACGGCTCTCGACCTTCATGGCATGCAGCAGCCAGGCGTGATACGGCCAGTTGCGGCGGGCCATGATGCGGCGTGCGGCCTGCGCCGGTTCGATCGGTGGCGATACGGTCGCCGCGGCGGCAATCGGAAGATCATCGATCTTCTCGGAGAGCATATTGATGAGAATGTTGCCGCCGAGCGAATACCCGATCAGTACAAGCCCGCGTGACAAAAGCGCGGCGTCGAGAGTTGTCAGCGCGTGACGGATTTCGCCGCCGCATCCGGCGTGATAGTGGCCGCCGCAGGTGGCGCGCGAGGCGCCAGCGCCTCTCAGATTGAGGCGCAGGACGGACCGTCCGCGTTTGAGGTGGAAGGCGGCACTGGCGCGCATATAGACACTGTCTTCGGACCCGGCGAGCCCGTGAATAAGGACGACAAGTGGACCGGCACTATTTTTGCCATTCTCGGCAACCGGCTCCTCAAGCAACGCAGCCAGCTCGTCGCCGCTTCCGTCGTCGATCGGCAGATGAATGCGCTGTGATGTTCTTGGTGGAAACGAAACGAATGGGATGATGCGGTTGCGCAGGGTTTGCAGATCTCCACCCCACCATGGTGGGCGGGGTGTGAACTCTGGCAGATCTTCAGACGCGAGCATGGGCTCCTGATACTCTCAGTGCTACGTGCGCCGTCCTACTTGCGAATCATGATCATGCGATTCACGACGGCGTAGGGTCCTGGCTCGAAAGCGATCACTTGCATCGTGGATTCGTTCACAATGCGCGCGCGGTGCACCGTCTCATCGTCATGGTCAACCCAGACAACCGTCTTACCGTCCCAATCGACCACGCCGAGGACCTTTTCCGATTGGACGTAGGCAATGCCAGACTTGCCTTCGAATTTCGGACCGTCTTTCTCATTGTGATACGTCATCGTTCCGCGAAAAACGCCGCCTTTCTGGTCCTCGACCACCAGCGTGCCCGTCTGCTTGCCAAAATCTTTGAGCGTGCCGCTCCAATGGCCCACCTCGCCCGTCACAGAAACCCATGTGCCGACAACGTTTGGCGTGGATGACTGCCCGTATGCAAGTGTGGAAATGCCAATGCACGCCACGATCAGGGTCAGGAACAAAAACCGGGTCATATGGTCTTTCCTTTCGCTATTTCAGTGGAAACGAAATTGGTGCGGTACCATCAACGCCGTACGCGCGCTACCGTCCTCGAGGGGCAGCAGAATACGCCGGGACTCGCTGGGGGGAGAAGCGTTTGCAGGTCTCCGCTCC
The DNA here is from genome assembly GCA_028280515.1 of Hyphomicrobiales bacterium. Classification (GTDB taxonomy): domain Bacteria; phylum Pseudomonadota; class Alphaproteobacteria; order Rhizobiales; family Methyloligellaceae; genus UBA2767. The sequence goes on along the minus strand of JANQLP010000095.1, from coordinate 26,022 downwards.
GCCTCGGTGCACGCGGATGGAAATCGGGCGGATAATCCCGCACAGGCAAGGCCTCCCAGTCTGCCTCTTGCGACCCTATGTCTGACAGGTCGAGGGCGCGCTTCCGTGAAGAATGCCTAGACCGGCCTGTCGCCGCAGATGGTCACGCGATGCATCTCGCGGCGGTGCCCGTGATAGTCGTTCAGAGCCAGATGCTGCGTGCAGCGATTGTCCCAGAATGCGATCGATCCCTTGCGCCAGCGGAAGCGGCAGGTGAACTCGGGTCGTGCGGCATGGTCCCAAAGGTACGTCAGCAATGGTTCGCTTTCTTCCCTGGTCCATCCTGCGAAGCGCTGCGTGAAGTTGAAATTCACAAACAGGAGCTTGCGGCTGGTTTCGGGGTGCGTGCGGACGACGGGATGCACCACCTCGGCATCCGCTTCATCGCTCGCGCGCACGTTCATGGAGACATCTCCACCCTCGTTCGAGCGCAGGGTCGTGCGGCTGTTGAGGCCAAATGAACGCGATGCGCTGTGCACGGCACGCAAGCCGTCGAGAGTTTCTTTCAGACCGTCTGAGAGGGCGTCGTATGCGAGGTACATGTTCGCGAACATCGTATCTCCGCCCGCCTCCGGCACGTCGATGGCATAAAGGACGGAGCCAAGCGCGGGCTTTTCGTAGAACGTTACGTCCGAGTGCCAGGTTCCGCCGAAATTGATCGAGACATGGTCCTCGGCCTCCTTCACCACCGGCATGATCTCCGGGTACTGCTCAAGTCCGGCGGCATAGGGGTGAATATCGAGCTCGCCAAACAGTCGCGCAAACCGTAGATGCTGCTCCGGCGTGATGCTCTGATCGCGAAAGAAGATGACCTGATTGTCCAGAAACGCCTGATGAATGGCATCGACTTCCGCATTCGAAAGCGAGTTCGACAGGTCGATGCCATGAATTTCGGCGCCAAGCGCGCTCGTCAGACGCTCGATACGAATATCGGATTTAGCCACTTCGCACCTCCCCTCACTGACGCAATCCGGTGAGGCGCAAGAGTGCCGCAAAGGGACCGCGCACGCAATCGGGCCCCGGCGGATATGGTTTGAATCAGACAGTCGTGTACAAAGTGACCGGTTCGCTGATCCCGCGTACCTCAAATTCGCCGACGTGTTTCACATTCACAGCATCTCGTGCCGCGTCGGCAATGCCCTCCGTCATCAGAACACGGGTCCCGGTTTCCTTGTTCAACTGTTCGAGGCGGGCGGCAATGTTCACGCAGTTGCCGTGAACCGTGTACGACAGCCGGTCGCTGCTGCCGACGGCCCCGGCCGCGAGTTCGCCGGTATTCAGGCCGATCCGCACCCGGAGCTTTTGCCCTTCGAACTCGCGGGTTTCGACCAGGTCAATAAGCGCCTTCGACGCCCGGACGGCCTGCGAGATATGGTCCTCGTCGGCGATGGGAACATTGAAGCTTGCAAGGATTGCGTCTCCCTGAAACTGATTGATGGTACCGCCATGGGCGGTGATGATCTCTCCGGCCGCCTCAAAATAGAGGTTGAGGATCTGCAGCAACTCCTCCGGCGATACCCTTTCGCTCAGATTCGTGAACCCTTCCAGATCGGCGAAAAGCACGGTCGCCTGGCGCTTGTTGGGGACCAGTTGCCCCCGATCTTGGATGATCTGTGTGGCAATAGAGTTCGGCACGTATTTGCCGAAGGTCTCGCGAACGAACTGCTGCTGTTCCACAGCGCGCTGGCGTCGGCGTTCAGCGGCGAGCAACCTGCGAACCTGACGTCTGGAACGCCAGACCAGTCCGGCAACGAGAACGCCCGAAAGCCCGATTAGAATGACCTCAACGATCCGGGCGATCGAGTTAAAGAAGTAGGGGTTGCCGACCAACTCGAGGATCTGCGCCCGGTCCGTGCCATTGGAATCCAGGGCCGACCAGTCGATCGTTTCGGGTTGCCACTGAACCAGAAGTGCGAAGGTTGCCCATGCAGACGCGCAAGCGATCCCCGCAACCAGGGCCATGTATGGTTTGTAGCTATAGCCGACGCTGGCGATATACACGATCAACAATGCGAAATAGGACTCCCGATATGGATATTGTGGCGGCAGGTCGAAGCCAGAAAGGGGATTGGGCAAAGATATGACCGCTGCAAGGGCGACGGAATCGATTGCAACAATCAATGCCATTGCAACCATCCAGTCGGGCCGATAGGCGCTCATCCAGAGTTGAACCAACCCTGTGAGCGTGAAGCCGGAAATGAACAGAAGCGGCCAGTAGACACCGGGCGGGTCGATATTCGCGAGGAGGAACAGCAACATCACCACGATGATGACGCCTTTGGCGGTCAGGACGAGCAGCGTTCCGCGCCACTCTTCCCGGCCGAGTTCATCGCGATCTCTCGGGACCGCACGATCATTGTGTGACCTTTCGTTCGAAACCAAGGCTCAATCTCGATTTGTCAGGTGCAAGCCCAGCGGCGAGCCGAGGTCCGGGTGGCTCATGTCACCCGTTGCTTCCTGTGTGTCTGTTTGTTGTCTAACTCTGCGCGCGTCCGGCAGGCACTTGCCTCCACCTGTTGGCACGGGCCTGCGTTGCGGTACGCAAGCTGCCTTCCAACAACGGCAAACCGAAGGCGGAATTGAGCGTACGGCTTTTAGCAGACCGTTGGTCCTCGGCCAACATCATGGAATTGCGCACAAGGCGACACGGGTGCCCTCAGGAGCTATCAATCAGATGAAGGTTTTGGTTTTGACGGTTTGCAACGGCGGTGCTTGAAGGTGCTTTGAGGCAAATGATGGAATGAGCGGTTGTCGATGGGAGGCAGGGCAATGAGTGCAGCAGAGACCGTCGTCACGGATTTCATCGATGCGTTCGGTCAGGGTGACTATGACAGAATGGCGAACCTGCTGGCCGACGACGTGGAAAGCTGCGTCACAAACGCTCAAGGAGGCTCCAGCCTGCTGCAGGGCCGCGACGCCTACATGGCCGCCATTGAAAGCGTCGACTACAGGGAGGTTGCACCGAGCGTCTCGATCACACAGATCCTCTCGGTGAAGCCCGATCAGGTGCTCGTCATGGTGGAGATAAAGGCGGAGCGGAAGGGCAGAACGCTGCACAACTTTGCGGCGTTTCTGATGGACGTGCAGAAGGGCCGGATTCAGGCGATGCGCATGGTCGAGGCGCTGCCCGCCTACAGCGATGCGTTCTGGAAGGACTGAACCGGCAGCGGCGTGTCCTTGTCCATGTCGGTCCTTACGACCAGAGCCCACGCCGCCGCGCCGAACCGGGCATGGCTGCCGAGGAAGCCGCCAGGATAGATTTGCGGCATGACATTGATGTCTTTGCCGCCGCATCGGCTGCATTTCAGATAGGCGGTGATTTTCGGGAAGGGTGTTTCGGGAGGGATGCCGGAGGTGATCGCGCCGGCGAGAATCTCGACGCCGCGCGGACAGGACTGGCAATGCAGCCAGATCAGCTGGTTTTCCGCGACAACCCGGCCAAATGTGAGTATGTGATGCACAGACAATGCCTGCCACTTTGACGTGTAAAATATATCTATGTGCAACCTATATTCGCAAACCACAAACGTCGAGGTCATAAGACTGCTGCTCGATGTGATGCGGGTTCATCCGAGCGCCGGCAACCTGCCGGCACAGCCGGCGATCTTCCCCGGCTATACCGCGCCGGTGGTGCGTCTGAACGGGGGTGAGCGCGAACTCGTGATGATGTCATGGGGGTTCGTCCTGCCGCAGCGAGACAAGGCGGTGAAACGCGTAACCAACGCGCGCGATGAAAAAGTGCGGACGAGCACGTTCTGGAGGGGGTCGTTTGAGGAGCGGCGGTGCCTGGTGCCGGTGACGTCGTTTGCGGAGCCAAAGGGCCGCAAGCCTGCCGTCTGGCATTGGTTCGCCTTGAAGGAAGAGGAGCCGCGCCCGCCATTTGCGTTTGCCGGGCTGTGGCGTGGGTGGAAAGGCCCGCTGAAACCGGGCGCTGAGGTTGAGGAGTTGAACGTCTACGCGTTTCTGACCACCACGCCGAACGAGGTGGTGCGGCCGGTCCATCCGAGCCGGATGCCGGTGATGCTCTCTGGGAAGGATCAGTTCAGGACGTGGCTCGAGGGCCCGCCGGACGAAGCCTACGCCCTCGCCCGCCCCTTCCCCTCAGACCAGATGCATGTGGTGTGTACGGGAGATACGAAGGACGAGGGGTGATCGATCATATGTACTGTTCTGTATGACTTGTTCGCTGTATGAGAAGGTCGAACGCGAGCAAGAGATCAGAACAATGGATCCTGAAGTCAAAACGACCGTTCATCTGTTGGTGGAACTCCATGATGCTTTCAGGGTATCTGAACGGCGGCCGATTTGGGAGAAGCTTGGGGAACCGCATGAGCTCGATATCTGGTTTTGGCATCCGGATATCGAGTATCAGAAGAAGGGCGCTTGCGCCGGATGGAGCGAGGGGCCAGTAACAGAAACTGGTTGGTATGCGCATTACATGTGTACGGGTGGCTGTTGTCGCCCCAAAGGTCCGTATCTGATGAAGGAAGCCGCACTTCTCGTTTCCAGAAGGAGCGTGGTCGAGGATTTGACAGGTGAAATGGTCACTGACCTGGATGAATTTGCCCAAGTCATTGCCGAGCATGAAGTCCTGACGATTTCACGCCGTAGATGATGCGCTCCGGTCACTGAGACGATCCGTTAACCTCCGCTTTGGCCTTGCGCGCGAAGATGGGTCCGGATGTGCGGCCTGGTCTTCTTTCCACTTGGTCCCATGCCGTGCACCTGCGGGCGCCGCCGTCACGTCCCCCAATTGATTGGCGGCGGGTGGCGCCCGCTTCTATATGCGGCACTGGAACCAGGTGCGTGGATTACTTGCGTTCCAGCACGACCGCGAAAGAAATGCCTTTGCCGATGCCCTTGTAGGTCAGGTACATTTTCCCGTCTTTGACGTGGCCTTCAAAGAACCCGGTGCTGCCAATGTCGGGCCTCGGCGCGATCTCAACGATGTTCAGCTTCGTCCGTTCGAGCAGGTCGAATGTTCCGGTTGTATGTTCGTCATGCCACTCGCGGTAGGCCTTTACCCGCCACCTGTTCTTGGCCCAGATCAGGTTTTTGTCCTGTTTGACAACATGGAGCTCCATCTGGGCGCCGTGGTTCTCCTCATCGAAGTGCCCGTGACCTTTGGAAAAGGCGACATTGTAGGTGCCCGTCCATACCCCAACAACATTGGGAAACTCGTCGGCGCCGATGGCGGCGGTGCTAGGGTTGAAAACGAGGAGCGAGAGAACTGCGACGGCTGACAGACGTCCGATCATGACTTTTCCTCCTGATTGATGGGCTTGGCGGAGCTTATTCAGCTTCAACCCGATGCGCATCACGGTCAAGCAGCCCGCAGGTGTAGTCAGTCATGTAGTCTCGGACAAAAGTCGCGGCCATGACTCAGACATGCTGCGCTGCCGCGGATGCCAAGTGCCTTTCGCGGGCGTCGACTTCGTCTCCAAGCTGAAACGCGTCCAGCTTGTGGCTCGGTATGACGACAAAGACCTGCCGCCCGAGCGTTTCATCACGCATCACAAGGTTCCCCTTTAGCACCGTAACGGGACGCTCGCGAAACGATGGGAACTCCGCCGCGATGCCGGAAGGACGGAATGCGGCCACGGCAAGCGGAAGCCGGACGCAACGGCCCGCCTGAAAGGCTCGGACCGCAAGACCGTCCGCAACTTTCGGGTGGCCCGACGCGTCTGCCTCTACGATTTCGCGGATCGTCATGAGGTCATGGCACCATGACGCAATGCCGACTTCCCTCTTCCATTGCGGAGCCGCGATCACCGCGGCGACGAACAGTATGTAGAGCACAAAAAAGGCGGCCAGCGCCGCCAGGAATTCCCGCAATGTCATGATGCTATCCAATGTCAGAGTTGAAGGGGTTCCAATCGCCCGGCTCTACCGGGCGACGGCCTTTCCCCCCGATTTCCTGCCCTTGTCGCCGAGGCCGAACGCGGCAACCAGCATGCCGATCATCTCCGTCGCCTCGTGTCCGAGAACAGGGACTTCGACACCGAAGAACGCATTGGCCACGTAAGACGCGACTGCGATGCCAAGGCCGACAATCGTCTTGTAGCCATCGATCGGCCCCATTCCCTTCAGCAGGGTCCGGGCCACGATTTGAAGAATGAAATTCATGGGGTTCTCCAATGAAAAACCCGGCTCACGGGCCGGGCGGTTTGCGGTAGATGACCTGCACATGCTCGATGTGAGGCCGTGAGGTAAGTTCGATGATCAGGGCGTCCGTGTCGTAGTCCTTGATGGTCGTGAAGGGACCCGGCTCTTCATCGCGGCTGGCGTCCTCGCCCTCGCCCGTGATGCCCAACTGGATAGCAACGCTCTCATCAAGCTCCATGAGCTTCGCGAGTATTGCGGCGCAGCCCAGTTGCCGGTCCATGTGGTTGCGGTCGAACACGCCGTCGCGCACATATTTGCCCGGCTGCTGGAGGTTGGTTCCCGCCCACACATAGGGCGAGTTGATGCGCTGCTTGATGTAGCCGAAGCCGTTGTACTTCTCGAACTCGTAGAGAACGCGAGGCAAGGTCCATTCGGGAACCTCGTCCAACCCCTGATGTTTCAGCGCGTCGACCGCCGCCTCGTCCCAGCTTGCGAACGGCCCACGTCCGGCAGGCACCAGCCGCGTCTTGCGCCCGGTGCCGATGATGCGCTCGCCGTTATGGAGAACGCCCGCGAAAGATCGATTGGACTCGCGGTGATGGACGGGGCCGATGAAGAACCACGGCACGCCGGTTGCCTGTTCGACATTCTCATATCGCGCGCGGTCTTCAAGAATGCCTTTGACGGCGCGCTGCGCTTCCTCAACGCGGACGACCTGCATCCGCGCCCAAAGGTTCGTGTAACCTGCTTTCATGTCGTCGAAGCGTGGCATCAGAACAGCGCCCCCGTCGCGATGAGCGTGGCGACCGCCCCAAAAACAAAACCCGCCACGAAGTGGGCGGGCTTGAATGCGGACGTTGGTTGCGGCGCCGGGCCGGGGTCGTCGGGTTGGCGGCACCGGGTCAGCCTCACCTTCAGGTCGGAAATCGTGCCACGCATGAACCAGAAGGTCTGCGTGCCGACGATGCCGTCCTGATGCAGCTTGTTGGCCATTTGGAACGCCTTCACGTCACGCGCGAATTTGCGCCGCGCCGCAGGATCACGTCCCGGGCCGATGGGCCTGAGGTTGGTCATCTGATGGTCTCCGGTTAGCTGGACGAAGGCGGGTGGTTGCGGAATTTCCACTGCCGCCAGATGCGCATGCCGATGAGAATGACGCCACCGAAGGCGGCAAGGAACGCCATCAATTCGGTGAGTTCAGACAGCTTCGGCATCCATGCGGGCGCGCTTATCCCCACGCTTCCAAGGATGTAATCCTGTGTCGCGCGGTCGATATGAAGACGCCAGTGCATTGCATCGCTTTCAGTGAGAAACACCGGCCCGGGTTAGGCAAGGCCGGCATCATAGATTTCCTGGACCTGTGTTCCGGTCAGTTCATTCGCGAAAATTTGTATGCCTGCGACATCTGTCGGGTGGCGCAGGGTGCCGCTACCCCCGGCACCCTCGTCATCGCCGAAAATACTGACGAGATAACCGGCGCTGACAGGACCCTGTGTTACCGCCGCTTCGACGTTGTTGCCGTCAGTATAGGCCGTGACGTCGCCGGTTGAGTTTCCTGCGAAGGTCCAGCACAGCATATGCCACGAACCGTCCACGACGGAAGTGGCACCTTCCGTCATGTCGCCGGCAGCATTGCTGGAGGCGATGGAATTGTTATTGATGCCGAGCTTGTAGAACGCCCCACAAAACAGAGACACGTAAGGAAGCCAGGCAGAACCGTTGTCTCCGGACTGGATACCTCTGTACCAACACACCAGCGACCGCGCATTGTTGTGTGGAGAAAATGCGGTCCAATCGATGTTCGTGGTCGCGCCCCAACCGGTGACATAGCCCTTCGCCGAAGGCCCGCCAGACGCGTTGTGAGTCAGCGTCCCGTTGACCGCACCGGATATGGTGTTGGTTGCGAAGGTGGTGGCATCGTCTTCGCCGGAAAACTGCAACAGTGGCGTCGTGCCAGCCGGGACGTGTGTGAGTGTTCCGGCAGAACCCGGCCATTTCCGTTCCGCTACAGCATCGCGGACCTCGTTCAAGGTCCACACGGCAGATGCCGAATTCGGCGTCGGCGCATTCGTGACGCCGATGATCCCGCCATTGCGACCGATACCCATCAGGCCAGCACCCTGTAGGCGCCGACACAGTTGAGGTCATTGCCGGCACTAGCGATAGCAACCAGGCTCTGGTTTTCCAACAGAACAATTGGCGCGTCTTTTGTGATGGCGACGAGCGTCGCATCTGCGGGAACGGTGACGGTGTTGAGGATCTGAACGGCGGTGCCCCCACCGCCCGCAGCAGGATGGTGGGCAATTGTTATGTCCGCATCATTCGTGCCGTCGTCGTTGCAGATATAGAGGCTCGTGACCTCGATGACGGTGCCGCTTGACGCGGCATTATTGACAATGATCGTCGCGCTGGTGTTGGCGAGAGATGTCGAAATCTCCCCAAGCGTGATCGACGTGGGGTTTCTGAGGTTCGGATTGGCCATTTAATTATCCAAAAGCAATCTGCATGGCCAGCGCGTGATCAATCTCGCCCTGGTTGCTTGCAGGCAGGTCGTTGGTGATATCCTTCGTTCCGGCAGTGAAATTCACCGCACTGCCGGAATTTGAGCTTGCCAGAACGGTATCCCGGACAAGCGTGTTCGCGGCACTCAGATGCCCCGTGCCGGCCTCCCATTCGCCCGCCGTGCGGTGCGATATGAAATAGTAGAAGACATCCGTTCCGTGCGCGGCGTTGAACGACTGCCGTCCGTCCACATTGGACAGGGTGAAGTTCCCCGTGCCGGTGCTGGCGCTCGTCTCATGTACAAGATTGTCGATTGCCGCCATCGGTCAGGTGGCCTTGATGATGTAGTTGAGAACGACAGTCGGCTGAACGTTGTTGTGGGCTGCGCCACCGCCCGTGTTTTCCGATGTGGCTGTGATGCCGGTAGTTGCGCTAACCGTGCTGCCTGAGAGGGGGTTGCCCGGATCGATAGCAGTGACGCGATTACCGTCAGGGCCCGACGAGATTGCGTTCCAGTTATATTCAACCGTGTGACTGTGGCCCGGATCGGTGATGTTAACCGGGTGATTGTGTACCGGCATCTGCGCCGCGGTCAGTGTGTGCGTCTCCGCGCCGCCCGTAGCCCCCAAGGCAGCGCCGTCGACGCCCCCGCCGCCTGAGGTGAGGCGCGTGGCCGTGGCCTCCTTGCCGGCAGGAACACGCCCGCCCATGTCGGGCAGGTTGAATGTGGTCAACGTGTCGCCCGCGCCGAATGTCGTGCCGATCACATCAAAGAGCGCCGAATTTCCCGTCCGGCTGATGGCCGACCCGTCGCACAGGAACCAGCCGTTTGGCGCCACCGGTCCGCCATAGGGCAGGATCACGCCGACCGGCAGGGGCGCGGTGAAAATCTGCGCATCCGCCGCGATGCTCCAGTTCGCCCCGTCTGAGACGCAGGTGATGGCCTCGTGCCGGTTGTCGAGCGTGAAGCTCGTTACCCCGTCCAGCGTGTCGCCGCCGCTGGCCGCCACGATGACCTCGTTGGCCGTGCCCGTATGCTTGATGGTCACGCGGAAATTGTCGCCGGCCGTCGTCGCGTCCAGCAGGGTGACGGTCACGTTCGCGCCCGTCGCGTCCGCGTGGATCACCTTGCCCTTGTCCCCCGCCTGCACGGTGTAGTTGGCGGACTTGACGATGACGGGCGTGATCGGCGTCGCCTCGTCGTTCGAGAACGACTCCGTGGCCAGCGCCCCGGTCAGGTTGTCCGCCGTCTTGATGGTCACGTCGTTGGCGTCGGTGATGACGAGCTTATAGTCGCCGGTGCCGATATAGCGCGGCTCGATATAGCCGCCCGCGTCGGCGATGATCGGGTTCGCCGCCGCCACGCTCAGCGCGTTGTCGGTGAACACGTTCCTCAGGTTCGTGGTGCCCGCGTCATAGACGAACACCTTGGCGCCGCCGAGCGGCGCGCCGTCGGCGTCGACCAGCCGGTCGAGCGAGAGCGGAAGCAGAAGATTGTCGGCCATGTGCGTTTCCTTGTGCAGGCGAAAAAGGCCCGCCGGGCGCGCGCGCCCGCGGGGCCTTTCAGCGTGGCGTTCGGGTGGTGGTGTGGTGCGGCGCCTAAGGCGCGGATGCGATTAGGGAATCAGCAAAATGTTCGCTTGATGTTCTCATCGCGCGAAACTATGATCATCAGGTCCCCGAGGAGCCTTGAGATATGCCGAAAGACAGTCCAGACAAGACCGAAACTGAGCCCAAACCGCATAGTGCATGGGCTACTTTTATTCGGACAATCGCAATGGGCAGCATAGTCGGTATCGTTGGCATGTATTCTGCGCTATTTGCTGAACCCTATTTGGGCAGCCCATGGAACATAGTCGTCGCAGCTCTTGCCGGTGCGTTCATATACGGTGTGTATTCCGTTTGTTCCGGCTCACTGCGCCGCAATCGATGATAGTCAGCGCGGCATAATCAGATCGAGGTTCAATTTCCTAAGAGTCTGGTAGTAACGCATCGACTTCACGTACGACTTCAGGTGCTTGACCAGACAATCCGAGGCGCACAAGCGTGCTTGCTTCAGCTGCCGCTGGCGTCTGAGGTGGGCGTAATGTGCGCTTCCATCACCAGCGGGGCGCCGTTCTCGTCGAACGTGCCGGCGTCGATCTGGTAGAGGCGGTTAGTGGCAAAGTCGCCGACGATGGTCTTTCCGGCGAACCGCGCCGCGCAGCACGCGCGCCAGCGCGGCAGCGCGTAGGATTTGCGCTCGATCCAGCTTTTCGTCGTCAGGTCGTAGCTCCAGGTGAAGTCCGCCCCGCTCAGCACGTAATGGGAATGCCCATCCTTCTCATAGGTGAAGGCATCGAGCGCGCTCTGATCGGACGTGTCGCGGATCGCGCTTTCCACCGCGTGGTTGGAAATGCGGACGGCCTGATAGTCAAACACCTCCGTGATCGAGCGCCAGCGCTTGGCCCAGCCGAGGCCCAGCGCCTGCGCACCGACGAGGTAGACCGGCGAGACGGCGGCGGAGGCCGCGCCCACGGTGCCGAGGGAGGCGATGTCGTCCACTTCCTTGAAGATCATGCCGTCCCATTCCAGGTCTCCGCCTTCGAACAGCTTGACATTCTGCATGCGCAAGGACACGTCGCGCTGGGCGCTCTGGATCACGCTGTCGCCTTTGAGGTCGCGGAAGGTGCGCGGGTCGCAATAGACCTTGAAGAAGCGTTTTCCCCCCGCCTCTGGCGCATCATCTCCTGCGACATGTCGCACCGCAGGCGAAACGCGGAGTCCGCACTCTCCCGGCGGTCGAATTCGGCCGCACCCGCCGGGTCCTCGAACGGATCCGGACGGGCGGCGGCCGCGGCCTGCTGCTCCATCGAGCTGAGCCTCTCGGCCAGCTCCTGGCGCTTTCGGCGCTCATCCTGAAGGGCCGCCAGTGGAACGGTCGGTTCAGGCGCCTCTGCCCCATTGGTCGTTTCAGATGCCGGCGGCGCATCGTGTGCGTGTTCGCCCGTGAACGCGTCCCGTGCCGCGTCCCCGTTCGGCAAAGCGCCGTGGACTTGCCGCGCCTGATGCGCGGCCTCGTGCGGGGTGCGGGCGCCGGGGTCCGCCGCGCGCGCTGGTGCGGAGGACGCGTCCTCAGTCAAAACGCCGTCCAGGGTGTTGGGCCTGAAATCCGTCTGTTCCTGTTCCATATGTGTCGTCCCTTTCTTGTCGCCCGTATCGTCGGCGTCACGTCATCGCCCGCAAGGCCGGCGTCGCCATCAAAAGACCCCGCACCGGGTGTGCCGGGCGGGGTTTCGCGTAAATCGATCTGGTTTGTGTCGCGATTCTGTGATCGCATGCGCCGTCATCAAACGGCCATGTCCGCCCGGCATCGCCGTCGCAATTCGCAACCGCGCACCGGGAGGCGGCATCATGATCGCGGCAATCGTTCCCCAGTTTTTCTCAACCGACCTCCACGCATCGCTGGCCTACTATCGCGATGCGCTCGGTTTCGAGACCCAGTTCACGTTTGGCGAGCCGGCCTTCTACGCCGGTGCGATCCGCGACGGGTTCTCCATCTTCTTCCGCCACGTGGACGAGAAGCCGCCCTGCGCCGGGAACAAATACGAAGTGGAGTTGCTGGACGCCTACATCCGTGTCCGCGACGTTCATGGTCTCCATGCCGAGTACGCGGCGCGAAATGTCGAGGTGGTTCGAGAACTTGCCGACATGCCGTGGGGGTTCACCGAGTTCGTGGTCAAGGACGGTGACGGGCGGCTGTTGTGCTTCGGTCAGGACACCGAACTCGTGGCGCCGGACGGACGGCGCGCCACATGAGGTGTGGCCGGCGCCAGATTTGCGCCGCCGAACAACATACGGCCCCAACAGCGGGGGCGCCACCGGGGCCGTAAGACGCGGGTCACAGTATTCGTACGAACGAGTTGAGCGTAACCTGTGAGTGTGAACCTCTAACGAACTCTTTGTGAAAGAAAAAAGACGTCTGGGGATAACCCGACTTTTCACCGTTCGCGCGGCTTGGAGGCAAATGGCCCTTTGTCGCCGGCCTTCGCCGGTGATAGACGCTTTGCGGTCAGTACGCGGAGGAACAATGACCGTTGAGCGCCAGGTGCGGCCGCGCCGCAGTTTCATCTTCACGCCGGGACTGCGCCCGGAGATGTTCCCCAAGGCGCTTGCCTGTGGTGCGGATATCGTCTGCGTCGAACTCGAGGACGGTATTGCTCCGAAGGACAAGGAGGCCGCGCGCGCCGGCGCCCTGTCCCTGTTCGAGGCTGAACAGGCCGACGGCGGCGTCGAACGGATCGTGCGCATCAACTGCCTGCGGGACGCCTTCGGCCTGGCGGACGTCCAGGCGATCCTGGATACCGACACGCCTCCCCCCGCGCTCATGCTGCCGAAGGTCGACACCCCGGACGAAGTCGTCTGGCTGGATACGCTACTCACCGAGCGCGGCCATGCGTGCCGGCTGCATATCATCATCGAGACCAATGCGGGGCTTGAGGCCGCGTTCGACATCGCCCATGCGAGCCCGCGCATCGATGCCATGTTCTTCGGCGGCGTGGACATGGCCGCCGACCTGCGCTGCCGGAATGCATGGGAGCCCCTGCTCTATGCCCGATCCCGGGTTGTTCATGCGGCAGCAAGCGCCGGTGTGGATGTGATCGACGTCCCCTACCTCGATCTGGAGGACCCCGAGGGCATGGAAAACGAGGCCCGTAAGGCATGCGATCTCGGCTTTTCAGGCAAGGGCGCCATTCACCCCAAGCAGATACCCGCACTGAATGCAATCTTCACGCCGGACGAAGAGGTCATTGCCCGCGCGCGCCGGATCATCGCCGAGTTCGAAGCAGCCGACACGGGGCTTGTCGTGATAGACGGCAAGCTGATCGAAAAACCGGTCCTGCGCGAGATGCACCGGATCGTATCGATTGCGGAAAGGACGGCGACCGCCTGATCGCGACACGCCGGGAAAGGGGGTTCCCGGCGCGCGCGGCATACAACACGGAACAACGTAAGGAGGGGGCAAACCTGCCAAGCCCACCGCGCCGGCAAGTTCACCGGTCGCGCCGTCGCGGTTGTACACCAGACTGGATTCTAGCTTGGGTCCATGCTGGCCGTATTGACGCGGATCAATCAGTGCGTTCTCGTGCGCCTTTGGCCGCGTCACTGGTGCAGTGCGTTCTCGCGGTGAATCGTGCTAATGGAATGATCCAGGTTTGGGCCAATGCCTGTTTGGAAGAAGGAGCCGGAGCAAATGAATTCATGGGTTATTGGGGTCGTCTCCCTCGTCGTCGGCGGCGTGATCGGATTCATGTACGCGCAAGGCGAAACGGGCGATCTGAAAGAACAGGTCTCCAAGCTTCAGGCGGAGATGTCGGAGAAGGTCACCGGCGCCGAGAAGCAGATGTCCGAAAAGGTCTCGGGATTGGAAGCCGAGCTTGCGAAGGCCAAGAAGGATGCTGAGACTGCAACCGCCGAGCTCGCTACCTTCAAGAACGATGTCGGAGAAAAGGCAAAGATGATCGACGAGCTGAAGGCGAAGATCCAGCAGCTTGAGGCCTCATCTTCGGCCGCACCGGCGCCTCCGGCATCGACAACGCCGCCACCGCCTGGTCAACCTGGCTCGACCCAATAGACCGCATATGGCGCAGCGGGGTGCCGACCGAGGTGCCGCCGCTACAAGCGGAGCGGCCTTGAGGGTTGTCCACGCGCAAGAGACGTGAGGAGTTCGCCGGGAGGCGACGCATGCTACGCTGCCGGGCTCGCAGCCGGTGGAACCGATGACGGTCCGCCGGCGGGGCTTCGGCCCGACCATCATCCCGCCTGCTACGCCGCGTTTCTGCTCGATCCGGACGGCAACCGCATTGAGGCCATGTGTCACCGCGCCAGGTGACAGAATGTCCGATCGGCGTGCCTCGAAATGGTATGTGACACTCAATCCATGCTAAGGGAGAGTACCCCTCTCGGTACGGGCACTGTTGGGAGCAGAACATGGAACAGAACAAAACATGGGTAATCGGCGTCGTCGCCTTGGTGGTCGGTGTCGTCGCCGGATATTTCTTTGCACAGGGCGAGACGCGCAAGCTGAAGCAGCAGGTCACGAGCTTCGAGACACAGGTGTCCGAACTTGAGACACAGATGGCCGGCAAGGTTTCGAATCTGGAAACCCAACTCGCCGACGCTGTGAAGAAGGCCGAAAAAGGCGTCGCGGACCTGGCGTCGGCACAGACGGACTCGGAAGAGAAAGCAAAAATGATCAAGGTGAAGGACACCATGATCAAGGACCTCGAAGCCGTGGCCAAAAAAGCCGAAGCGACGACGGCCGAACTCACAACGCTCAAGGCCAGCACGGATGAAAAGACAAAGATGATCGAGACGCACAAGTCCAGGATCACGGAACTTGAAGCGGCGGTCAAAGCGGCGAATGCCACGGTCAAATCAGCGGAAAATGCGAAGTCTGCTTCTGCCAGGGAAGCGGAAAGCGCCAAGTCAGAGGTTGCAACGCTCAAGGCCGACGTAGACGCCAAGGCCAAACGGATTGAGGAGCAGCAGGCGGCGATCAACGCGCTTCAGGCGGACCTGAAGAAAGCAGAAGGCGCCCTCTCCGACGTCTCCTCATTGAAGGCCGACATGGACGCACAAGCCAAACTGATCGCTGACCAGAAGTCGAAGATACAGGCGCTTGAGGAAGCGGCGAAAGCTGCAGCAGTACAGACGCAATAGCGCCCGCCGGCACGCCAGGCTTTCTACAAGAGCGCGGGCACGCCGTTCAGGTCCGGCAGTTCCTTGGTCGGCGGATAGGCCGGATCGAGGAGGATGTCTCCGTGCCGGTTCGACCATGCGCAGGCGATGCCGGCGGCAACACAGCCCAAAACGTCGTTAGCGCTGCCGGCAACGTGCAGGACACGTTCCTTTTCAACGCCAAGGACTGAGGTCGGCAGCGCATAGATCGCCGGATGCGGCTTGTACTTGCCTGCGGTCTCTGACGAAAGAATGTGATCGAAGCCCGCCGGAAAGTTCCGCGCGACGGCCTCGAGCATCGCCTGATCACCATTGGAGAGGATCGCCGTCTGACACCCCTTGTCCTTCACCGCGGCGATGACGTCATTGGCTTCCGGCCAGGGGCTCAACGTGTCCCACGCCGTAATGAGCCTGTCGCGCGTATCCGCATCCATGGCGATGCCATTGCGACCGGCAACGTAATCCAGGGCCATGGCCGTGGCGTCTCGGAAGGAGGTTCGCTCCTTTTCGAGTGAGTTGCTCGTCGCGGCGCGCTCTAGTTGCTTCGCCCGCCACACCTGAACGAACGCCGTGGCCCGATCTGCCGCCATGTCGAACGTGTCCGCAACGCTCGGCACAAGGCTGCCTTCGATATCGAGAAGTGCCATGTAGACATCGAAGGTGACAAGTTTTGGTTTCGGCATATCCGCTCCGTCCCGAGACAGTGAGGCCGGGTCGGATACCATGCGCGCGATGGCGCCGACAAGCAGGGCGTCCTCATTAACCGACACCGGGGGATATCTCAGACCACATATTGATGAGGGTCCCTCCGCTGCGTTAAACCTTACTGCTCACCGTCGCGCTGGAGAAAAGTATGGCGTATTGGATTGAAGCCCGGCGAAGTCGGGGCTTAAACAGGGTGACACGAACAGTCCTTTTGTGCAGCTTCGCCCTGCTCGTTTCTTTTGTGCCGGCTGCGGCGGCAACATCCGTCATCCCGTTGAGCGACAGCGAGATCAATCAGTACGTGAAGCGGTTGAACCTCAATCAGAACCAGAAACCGGCCGTCACGTCGATCATGAAGCGCTCTCGCACCGAGGGAGAGAGCATCCTGAAAAAGCACGGCGTCAACCCGCAATCGGGAAAGAAACCAGGGTTGTTCCAACTTATGACGCTGAAAAAAGAGTTCAACAGCGTCGTGCAATGGGCACGCGCCGAGGTCGAAAAAGTTCTGACGCCTGTACAGTTGCGCGAATTTGAAAAGATCTATGCCGAGGGCGCGGCGCTCCTGCGGCAGAGGCTCCTGAAATGAGGCAGACGATGATGCGAGGTCTCTTCTATGGTTTGAGTGTTGCGGCGGTCATGATGATTGGTGTGGCCCTCACCCCGCCTGCCTTCGCGGCGGATGAAGAGCCTCTTATCTGCTCAATCATCGAGGCACGCGAGTGCACGCCTGACAGCCCCTGCAGGAAGGTGAAACTCACGGACATTTTCCTGGCGCCGCTCGTCGTGCTGGATTTCGCCAAAAAGATCATTGTCTCCGCCGCCATGGACGACCGCGGACGAACGGAGAAGATCACAGGCCACGTGAAGACCCCGGATGAGCACATCATTTATGGCCATAGCGATCACAAGGCGTGGAATGCAGTCGTGTCGCGGAAGTCGGGCAGCATGACCGCGAACGTCAACAGTGGCGACACCAACCATGTTCTCTTTGGTAACTGCGCCCCGCACGCCTATCCCTAACTAAACTTCAGCGAGATGACATGCCCCATCCAAGAGCTCTACGCTCCAACTCCCGAAATCTCGGCTACCACCATTGCGCAAGCGTATGACGCCGAGTGATGGCTCGGATTCAACGATTGTAACTCCCATTTCGCGCAAGGTCTTTGATACCGCAGCGTCACGTTTTTGCGTTCTTTTTGTGGCGACCTTGGCTGTCGAGAAAGATCTGTCAGACATTCGCAGAACTCGTTCAATGTCAGAAGGTCTAGGCAAATTGCTTCTTCTGTATGGTGTTAGGATTGAATATGGTTTGTCGCCGAGCATCTCAGTCCAGACATCTTCATTATGGGCGTTTTCAGATCCATGATGAGGCACTTTGAATATCTCAGCTTTGCCGAGTGGTCTTTCGTTCGATTCGACAATCACCGACCAGCCGGTTCGGTTGTCTTTTGTTTCTTCCAGGTCGCTGCCTAGCAAGATGGCTGTCGCACCGACATTGATCCAAGCAACTGTAGCCAAGTGATTTGGACGCTGCGGAACGCAACGCTGCATTGTTCTGCCGACCTCCGGAATCAAACCACCAATCTCCTCATGGAACTTTGAGATTTGTGCATCTGCTGGCGAAAGTGTCCAAACCTCGCAACTAAGACCATGGCTTGCGGTGGTCTTGTAGGCCAAACGGTTGGGGGCGGCGTGTGTAACCGTTGCGCTGTTATTACTTCGCAATTTTATGACTTCGTGTATCTCACGCACGCCCGAAGTACAGTTGCTGAAACGAAGGACGTCATAGGCACTTACGACGGCCAAAAACTCCTCTGCTCCCATCGCTGAAGACATGCAGAACTTCGCGTTCGGACACTCTTCAACAATCTGTGCCAATCCGCGGATGTGATCGTCATGCCAGTGAGTGACCAGAATCAAGCGGACGACTTCTGATGGTCGTTGTCCAATGCTGTCCAAATATTGAATGGCGGCCGGTTTGCCGGTCGTCTTATCGATGCACGAGTCAACTACGATCCACTGGCTGTCGCCAAGATGAACGACAACGCACTCACCGTGACCTGGCCCGATTAGAGCAATCTCTAGTTGATCTGAGTTGGGTGGGTTTGCAGTTATTCCCACTTCAGTGCCTGAGATATCTCCGCTGCCTCAGAATAGGCGGCCTTTAAATCCTCCGATTGCCAAGCTGGGAGTCTGCGCACAATAATCCTAGAAACTCTTATTTTTTGACCGCTTGGCGATTTTTGGTAACCAATTGACCAGCGAAACAGTCGCCCTTCCTGTAGCAGGTTTTGACTGTCTTCATCTAACTCAGACAGCGGAATTTCTGCCTCCTCTTCGCCTTTAGATTCCGAATTTGTGATATCAACCAAGCGAGCTCGAAATGATCTAGAATTGACTTCGAGTACATAGCCATCCCATTCTTGAATAGGAAAAAACGTGGCTACTCTCTTTGGAGTTCTTGTAATTCTCTTTGCCAAGTCATCCGGCAGTGGGTTTGTGTCAAATTCTTTGATTTGGTTGGTTGTGTTCGTGGTCATATGACCGACATGGGCGTCTTGGGTCTGTGTGTTTGAAAACAAAGCGCCATCTTTTGACGTGTTGACGTAGCGATTGACTGCACGTGTCTGAAATTTCCGTGCCTCACTATCGATGTTCCGTGTGTACAGGTCCGCGGCGTACGGATCAGAGGGTACGGTCAAATCTTCATCTTGATCATGGTTCGATACTGAGTGAGGGATAAGGCTTGCTGTACTCATTGCTTTAATCCCATGACGATATTGATGATTTTCTCTGACTGTTTTAACGATCTGTCAAACTCACTTGCCAAATGACCCGTGATTTCGCTAGCGTCCGCTACTTCTTTCACATTCTGAACTTCATAATGATCGTTTACTCGCATCATTATACCGCTGAATTTCTTAATTAAATTAGATGGCTCGACTGTAGCAACAACGAACCCATTTGGTCGATCCCAATCAAATACACTCTGCTGAATGCTCAATGATCTCAGACCACCCTGGCTTTTTCCATCTCCAGCGCGAATCCCCTTGCTCCACTCTCCCCAAATATCAGGAGGTGCAAGGAGTTGGCCAATTCTCGTTCGTTCTTCCGCGCTACCGACGCTGAAATGCACCTCCAAGTTTATCCCCATCATTCGAATTGGAGTATGTGGCAGTTTTTCACCAAAAACACGAAAAACGAGATCGCGCAGTTGTATCGGAATTTCCGAGGTTCTTGCAACAAGTCGTTCTGGTTCAACCTGAAGGTCTAGCCAATCAGTTCGAATATGTGAAATCTGCGGATGCACAAATTCGACTTGAGACGTATCGAACTCAGCTTCTGTAATGAGCTCGTTTCTAAACAACCAATCCGGGTTGAAAATTGTGGGGTTGAAGCTCCCAAGAAGGACAATTGAGACAAATTTTGCCTCGGGTTCGATAAGCACGGACTCCCCCTCTCCGAGATCGGATTTGGCGAAGATTAGATTGATATGTCGAGTAAGGTCAACGAGTCGCAGGAGTAACGAGGGTCAAGACGACGATCTGCCGCAATTCTCCCGTTCTGATATGTTAACCTGAATTCTGAACGGGTCATTAGGCCTTTGTAGCTCTCAGGTTGGGGATGGCACGAAACGGGTGGGCTTCGGCGCGCTCATAACTCTGGAGGTCTTGTTTCATGCGATAGGGCCAGTCAGATATCTTATTTGGCTCAGTGCCATTACTGCCGAAATGTCCGTTGCGTACCGTTCAATCTGGGGCCGAGCCAATCCGGTTGCGGTCATGCCGCCCCGTTCTTGTGGCCAGAAGACCTGCTTCAGGTGACCGGTCAACCGCGGGGACGCTTGTGTCTGCAGCCTGGATTAATTCGGCGTAATCTGGCGGGTCCGCCTCTTCAAAAACAGGCGGAACATCCCTATATTCTCACTATCCCCAGACAATTGAAGACTGACACCGCACCCGAGATATCTCGGGCGGCGGCGAAAGGAGTTTGAGATGAGATACATCAAAAACAAACTGCCGAACCCGCACGCGTATGCCGTGACGGCAAAGGCCAAAAAACTCCGCGCGGAATACCTGACCGGACTGGCTGATGATGTGCGCACGCGTCTGCAAGACGCGGCCACCAAAGGATTCGACGCCCTGGTGCGGTTCATTGGGCCTGAAACCGCCGCCGAGCAGCGCCGTCGGCGCAAGGCGCAGACCCGGGAACCGTACGTTCTCGGCAACGTGCAAGGTGTCCGCATGACCCTTCCGGCACACGCTTCGAAACGGCGTTACGCCTAGGTGCCGAAGAGCAGACCATCTTCAGAACCGGGGCTCTGGTGTGAAGTGACCGCAGGCCCGCTGCCGCGATCGTCGCCGGTAAAGAATCGCCTCGAATGTTGATGCCGTGCATCCTACACTCGACCATGACAGGTTCGTGTAAGGGGGCACGGCAATGGCTGACAAAGGCACTGCGGCACTCATGCCGTA
This sequence comes from Hyphomicrobiales bacterium, assembly GCA_028280515.1. GTDB lineage: Bacteria > Pseudomonadota > Alphaproteobacteria > Rhizobiales > Methyloligellaceae > UBA2767. The sequence goes on along the minus strand of JANQLP010000095.1, from coordinate 5,476 downwards.
CGATCCGGCCTACGATCCGCTGGTCATGGACGATCCCGGTCACGGCAAGGATTATGCCCCGACATATTGGGTCGCGACCGCCGGCGACACGCCGGAGGACGATGGTCCCGTCACCAAAAGCATCGACGTCGATGTGGCCGTCATCGGCTCGGGTTTCACCGGGCTTTCCACTGCCATTCATCTCGCGAAGGATCACGGCATCAAGGCCGTTGTGCTTGAAGCGAACCGGGCGGTTTGGGGCTGCACGAGCCGTAATGGCGGCCAGGCGCAAAACGCCTCAGGCCGCCTCTCGCGCTCGCAATGGATCAAACGCTGGGGCCTGGACGTGGCCAAAGGGATGCACGCCGAGATCGAGGAGGGCTTCGACGTGTTCCGCGACATGATCGAGGGTATCGACTGTCTGCCCCAGCGCGGCGGCCACATCTACGTTGCGCACAAGTCGTCCGTCATGTCCCGGCTCACGACGGAAGCGGAACTGCTGACGAACACGTTCGGGTATCCGTGCAAAATCATCGGCGCGGAGCAGCTCAGGTCCGAATACTTCAATGAGAACGATGCGGCAGGCGCCATGATCGAGCCATCCGGCATCGGCATCCATCCCTTGCGGCTGGCATTCGGATACATCGACCGGGCGCGCAAGCTGGGTGCGAGGATCCACCCTGCGAGCCCTGTCATCCACTGGGAGCCACGCTACGGCAAACACCATTTGCGAACCCCGGGCGGTTGGGTGAAGGCAGATGCCGTTGCGGTGGCGACGGGCGGCTACACCTCCTCGCCGCTCAACCCGCTCGTGCGCAAACGCTACATGCCTGTCCTGTCGAACTCTCTGGTGACCCGCCCCCTCACCGACGAAGAGCTCGAGAAGTGCGGGTTCAAGACTCATCTGGTGATCACCGATACGCGGGTGCTGCGGCACTATTACCGGCTGATGCCGGACAACCGTCTGCAGATCGGCAGCCGGAGCGCGATAACGGGCGCGGACGCCGACAATCCGAAACATCTCGATTTGCTGATCAATGACGGGCTCCATCGCAAATTCCCCGCACTCAAGGGCATCGATATCGACTATGACTGGTGGGGCTGGGTCGATGTCAGCCATGACATGATGCCGCGTATCTTCCGCCCTCATCCACGGCAGAACATCACCTATGCGTTTGGCTACGGTGGCAACGGGGTCATGTATTCCACACAGGCCGGGCGGCGCATGGCGCAGATCGTCGCCGGAAAGGAGAACGAGGTTCCCGATCTGCCGATCTTCAATTCCCCCCTCCCAACCCATCCGCTCGCGCCGTTCCGCCGGCTGGGTCAAAGGCTGCTTTACCGGTGGTACGCCTTCTCGGACGATCATTTGTAGAGTGCCCTGAGGCCCAGAAGCGTGTAGACAGGATCAAAACACCGATCCCTTGGAGCGCACCGATGGTCGACACGCCGCTGACGAATTCCCGCATCGTAACCGAATACCGAAACAGGACGCCGAAGTCCGCCGGCCTGGCCTGGACGGCGCGAGACGTGTTCCCCAGCGGGATCACCCACGACGCGCGCCGAATCTCCCCTTACGGCGTATATGTCGAGAAGGCGCAAGGTCCCCGCAAATGGGACGCCGATGGTAACGAGTACATCGATTACTATGGTGGTCACGGCGCGCTTCTGCTCGGTCACAGTCATCCGCACGTCGTGAAGGCCGTGCAGGGCCAGATGGAGCGCGGCACCCATTTCGGCGCCTGCCATGCCCTGGAGGTCGAGTGGGGCGAGCTCGTCAGGGATATGGTCCCGAGTGCGGAAACCGTGCGCTTCACGTCATCCGGCACCGAAGCCAATCTCATGGCGCTGCGGTTGGCGCGCGCCTTTACCGGCAAACGCAAGATCGTGCGTTTCCTCGGTCACTTCCACGGCTGGTCCGATCACATGGCGTTCGGAGTTTCCGATCATTTCGACGGCTCGCCGTCGCCAGGTCTGTTGCACGAGATTGCGCGCAGCACGCTGCTTGCGCCCGCGGGCGACGTTGCGGAACTGGAACATCTTATCGATGCGGACGGGGATGTCGCAGCGGTTATCCTTGAACCGACCGGTGCCAGCTCAGGGCAGATCCCGGTTGATGGTGCGTTCCTCACCGCCCTCCGTAAACTCACGGAAGAGCGCGGGATCATTCTGATCTTTGACGAGGTCGTCACCGGTTTCCGTGTCTCGCCCGGCGGCGCCCAGGGGCATTTCGGCGTCACGCCGGACCTGACCAGCCTGGCAAAAATCCTCGCCGGCGGACTTCCCGGCGGCGCCATCTGCGGCCGGGCGGACGTGATGGAACTGCTCGACTTCGACGCCGCCGACGCCAAGGGCTTTGAAAAGATCGGGCACCAGGGCACCTACAATGCCAATCCCCTCTCCGCCGCCGCCGGCGTCGCCGCGCTCAACATGATCAAGGATGGCAAGGCGTGTGATCGTGCAAACGAACTCGGAGAGGAATTGCGGCGTTTGTGGAACGAGGTGATCGCCGAGGAGGGCCTTTCCTGGGCCTGCCACGGCAGCTTTTCCTGTTTCTACCTGTTCCTGAACCCGCAAGGATTGCCGATCGGCCCGCAGGATTTCGACGCAAGCAAATATGGGCCAGAGGTGTTCAAGGTAAAAAGTCCGGTCGCGAACAAGCTGCGTCTCGCCCTTCTGCTCAATGGCGTGGACATCAACGGCAAGCCCGGCGGGTCTGTTTCCGCCGCCCACACGCGTGCGGATATCGAAGCGACGGCGGACGCGTTCAAGGCCTCTATCGCCATGCTGCGGGAAGAAGAGGACCTGGGGACCGCGCGGGCCGCCTGAACCGACAGAACCATGGGACTTCGTACAGACCTTGCGGCCTGGGATGGCAAATCCGTCGACGACATCGAGCATGTCTACGACCGGTATTGCCGTGAGCCGTCATTCGTGTCCGATATACTCGGCCTTGCAACGGAGGCGACGCTGCAGAACGGCGCCACATGGTTGTTGAAGCACCATGTCGACGCATCGAATTCGTTATCGTCTGACGAGATCGTGCGGTTCTACGCTCTGCTGCCGAACCTCACCCATTGGGAGAGCCGGTTGCACATCCTGCAGTGCATTCCGCACCTGCCTGTCCCTACGGAGCATCGCGAAGCCGTCGAGGCGTTTCTCAGGACCAACATGACCGACGAGGTGAAGTTCGTCCGGGCCTGGGCCTATGGCGGCTATTGGGAACTGGCGCGGCAATACCCCGCGCATCGTGCAGAAGCGGAACGGCTCTGCGAGACCGCCATGCATCACGAAGCGCCTTCGGTAAAAGCGCGACTCCGGCAGGTCATGAAGAAGGGTTTCTAGGCCCGAGACCGCTAGCGCACCGAAAGTTGGGCTGCCTCCTGTTGCATCCGTTCCGGGTTGCCCATCGACGAAACCGTGTCCGATATGGCCGCGCCGTTGGCTTGTGCCGGTTCGGCGGCGTCGCTCGGATATGATTGGTGAGGAGTTGTGGTGGCGGCCGAAGCCGCCACCACCGTTGCAAGCACGAGCGCCATTGTTGTTGCGAATACAAACATGGCCCTGGTCATTCGCATTGGATGTCCTCTCATCTGTCCGCGATTACGGGTGGTTCCGTCCACAAGAATGCTCCGCGGCGAAACGCTCCCGGCGAAGTCCGGATTAGAGCTTCCTCAGGCACTCCGCGACGGCCGGCGCATTCGCCCGGGCGTCAGAACGAGTAAGCGTTCCGTCCTGCACCATGGGTCGAACGTGAATGCGAAAAAGATCCTTCATGTTGGTGCCGGGTGCCATGTATGGCGCGGTCGCGTGATACATCTTCTGCCCCGTTGCGGAGAGCGACGCGGCGCATGCGTCGGCTTCGGTTTGACCGGCGAATGCGCTCCCCGGGACGAGAAGGAGTGTTGCGAGGATGATGCGTTTCATTGGTCCATTTCCTTTGTGCCTGTTTAGGGTGCCCGGTATGTGGTTGGGTCAAACCGCCATCACAACTCGCTTTCCGAAGACGGAAAATCCCTGCTCTGTGAGAGGCACAAGGATTTGATATTCATGAACAATATTCTCTTCACTCGCTTCCGAACCTGGGCGATTGCCCCTCTGTTGCAAGCGACTGCTCAGCTTTTGAATGTGCGTGATTGGTCCCGATAGAGACCGAATTGTCCGGTGGCAGACACGCCATCGGCGCAACTCCCGGCCATCAGGCTCCCGCCTGCCCGTCGATGACACCGTCCATGGCGTCGACCTCGGTCAGCGTCTTGATGCCTTCGGCGCGGGTTTTCTCCGTCTCCGCTATCAGACGGTCGAGCTGCGCCTTGAGTGTCGCGAGTTCGATCTCGCCGGCGGTTCTTTGTGCGTCGGACGGCGCCTGCGCACCATCAATGAGGTCCAGCAGTTCGCGCTTGTTCCGGAGCTGTGATGCGCGGATCAGGAGCCTCATGCGTGGATCGTTGAGCTCAAGGCCGCTGCTGATGACATTGGCGAGCTCGGAGAACTGCTCCTGCTCGATGGTGACGGTTTCGGGCGCGGTTTCGATCAGAACATCCATGTCCATCGCCGCCGGCACGTTGACGGTTATAGGTGCGTCGAGGTCTTCGCCCTTCTCGTGTGCCGCCTGAAGTTCCTGCTCGATCCGTTCGGGCGGCAGCCCCTCCTCCTCTTTCAGTTCGCGGGCGAACTCGGCGCCGATGGTGGTCTTCCGGTTGAAGCCGGTGAAGCGTACGGTGTCCTCGTTGTCGGTGACGCGGACCCAGCGTTCCTCCGTCCAGAATTGGCGGATGCGTTGCCAGATCGCCCGGTAGACGCGGACCTTGAAATTGCGGTGCCGTTCGGAAAGCGGGGTCAGTTCAGCGATGCCGCCCTGTTGCGCCAGAATGATGGCGCGGCCCGAAGGCGTGCCGTCCGGTTTACCCTGAAGCGACGCATTGGCGCCGATTTTGTCCATGCGCGCGGCGGAATATTCCATCAGGCTCGCCTGTCCGGCCGCCTGGGCGCTCTGGTCGATGATCTCGAACTGGAAGCCCGGATTGGTCTCGATATGGCCGTCGGGCCGTGCGAGCTGCGTTTTCATTTCCGACACATCGTCGACCGCGCCCTTCTCCGCGCGCGTCTGACGGACCGTGATCATGTGCAGCAGTTTGGAACGGCGCTTGTTTTCCTCATCCTGCGGGCCGATCAGGCGGCGTACCGCGCCGTAACGCGCGTTCTCCCGGTCGACATAGGCCGATTGCATGATCATCGGATTGACCGAGTTCTCCTCGTCATCGACATAGGGCACCGGGTCCGTTTCCAGCACGCCCTGCTTGGTGAACTTGGTCATGTGCCACTGCTCGCCGTCGAGCCAGTACATGGTCACGATGCGCAGGCGGGGCCGGTCGCCGGGCCGCGCCCAGACCTTGTGGCTCGGTTTGTCGTCGTAATCCCCGGTCTCGACCTCGGAAACGGTTCCGGCGATGGTCTCCGCCTTGTCGGGCCATTTTTTCTCCGCCTGGTCGCGGTC
>JANQLP010000048.1 GCA_028280515.1 Hyphomicrobiales bacterium | reverse complement strand
ATCACCAATGGACAGATCCTTCATGCCCGCTCCTTGGTGCGCACGGGAACCAGCATATTGCGCATCACCTTGTCCCTCGGGCCGTACCCTGCGGTGCGCCCTTCCTGCAGGCACAGCACCGTGTCGACCGCGCCGATGACGCGCGGGCGATGCGCGACCACGATGACGATCGAACCATGCGCACGCATGGTCAGGATCGCCTTCGCAAGGGCGGCTTCTCCCTCGGCGTCGAGATTCGAGTTCGGCTCGTCCAGCACGAGCAGAAACGGCTTGCCGAACAGCGCGCGGGCAAGCGCGATCCGCTGGCGTTGACCACCCGAGAGCGACATCCCTCCCGGTCCGACCATGGTGTCATAGCCGTCCGGCAGTCCGACGATCAGATCGTGCACGTCGGCAAGCATCGCCGCCTCGATGATTGCCTCCGACGATGCGCGCGGATCGAAACGGGCGATGTTCTGCGCCACCGTTCCGTCGAAGAGCTGCAGATCCTGCGGCAAGTAGCCGATGAACCTGCCGCGCGCTTCGGCGGACCACTGGTCGAGCGTCGCACCATCCAAGCGGATGTCCCCTCTCAACACTGAGGCGCTGCCGATGATCGCTCGCACCAATGTGGACTTGCCGGCCCCCGACGGCCCCAGGATGGAGATGCCGTCGCCGGCGTGAAGGTCGAGAGAAACCCCGTGAATCACCGGGGCCTGCGTGCCGGCGGGACAACAATAAAGCTGCTCGACGACGAGCCGCTTGTTCGGAAGCGGCAGCTCGACGACCAGATCGGGACTTAGGGGCGCCTGCAGCAACGCCTTCAACCGCAGGAAGCTCTCACGCGCGGAGATAAAGCCGCGCCATTGACCCACCGCCTGTTCGACCGGCGCCAATGCCCGTGAGGTCATGATCGAACAAGCGATCATCACGCCCGGCGAAATTTCGTGGAGGATGGCGAGCCATGCGCCGACGGCCAGGATCGCCGACTGCAGGATGAAGCGGACCGTGCGCGCCGCGGAGGAGAAGAACCCCGACCAATCGGCGGCAAAGTGCTGCCGTTCGAGAAGCGTCGCGTTCTCCGTGTTCCAGTGCTGCCACAGGGCATCCGACATGCCCATGGCGTGAATGGCTTCCGCGTTGCGGCGGCTTTCCTCGACGAACGAGCCGCGACGACCGCGCAACTGCGCCGCCGCCGCCGAAGGTTTTCGGCACTTGAGTTCGCTGAGGACGACCAGGATGCAGATCAACACCACGCCGGTCAGCGCGACGACTCCGAGCAGCCAATGGAACAGGAACACCAAGCCCAGATAAAACGGCAGCCACGGCATGTCGAAAATCGCGGACGGGCCGCCGCCCGACATGAACCGCGTGAGCGCGTCGAGGTCGTCCACCGGGCGCAGCTTGCCGCCTTTCGCGCCGAACCAATTGGGGATCATCGCCGACAGCGAAAATGTCTGCGCGGATAGTTGTGCGTCGACCTGTTGTCCGATCCGGAACAGCAAACGTGAGCGCAGCGCCTCCAGCACGCCGAAGAACAGGTAGAGCGCCAGGGCGAAACATCCGAGCGCGACAAGGGTGGGCACCGAGCCGCTGGCGAGCACGCGATCATAGACCTGGAGCATGAACAACGGGCCGGTCAGCGTCAGCAGATTGAGGACAAAGCTGATGGCCCCGACGCCCCACAGCCAACGGCGGAGCGACGACAGAACGGTACCGAGCGGACTGGTTTCCTCGACGTCGTCTCCTCGGGAAAGACGTAAAGCCGGCGCCACAAGGCGGCTGGAGTCGAGACGCGCACGCAACTCTCTACACCCACAGTTTGGTATAATCGCTACGCTAGAAGCAGTAAGGGGTGCGATTAACGCCTTAGTATTTTTGTAAATGCGTCTTTTTCAAGTTGGGAATCGTTCTTTCCTTAAATTAGCTTACCAAGCTTAACATGAACATCTTTTCGCTTGGTTTTGTGTTTTGCATGATCGACGCATCTGTTCGTTGCGGGCGTTCCTCGAGTAAAGGATGTAAGATCATGGAAGGCAGTTTTGGCAATTTCCTCTCTGCGCTGCTGGCATTTGAGTCGGGGTGGGACAGGGAGCGCTACGGCACCGGCGAGATCGCCGATTGGCAGCTCGACCAATGGGCAGGCGGTTCGGTCGAGACGTTCTTTCCCGAGTATGCAAGCTGGGGTGATCTCACCGACGCCGAATGGGAAACCATGGCGTATAGGTCGATGAACACCTTCGGGTTCGTCGGTTACCAGTTCGGTGAAGCGCTGCTGATCGATCTCGGCTACTATGACGACGACTTCTACTACGGAAACGGCGCCGCGACGAATACCTGGGACGGAACCTGGACCGG